>JAUSLX010000057.1 GCA_030645775.1 Gallionella sp.
ATGCGTTTTGCGGCAAGCTGAAAGACGGCGAGCGCGATTTCGCTACTTCCGACATTACACAATATGCCGAGTTGTTTATTCCCGAATTGCACCGCGACACGGTGTTCCGCTTTGTGCAGTCCAACGTGTGCGACAAGGAAAATATCGGCCTCAAGGCGACCAGCGGCGGGATGATCGCGATTACCAACTGGCACTTGCTGGCGGAAGCAGGTGAGGAAATTATTGATGACAACGAATTCGATGCGCCGGGTGCAGATATTGACCCGATAAAAGTGCTGAATGCCTTGCTGCCGCTAACGCCGGGCAGAGCCACCGGCAATGCGCTGGATGTGCTGGATCGGCGTTTTTCGCGCGGTAGCGTGCTGGATTTTCTCGCTGGTTTGCCGGATTTGATGGTGGTCAACGATGAGGCGCATCACATTCACGAACTGAAAAAAGAAGGCGAGCAAACCGAGGTGGAATGGCAAAAGAGCCTGAGCCGCATCGCTGAAAGCAAGGGAACACGATTTCTGCAACTGGATTTTTCCGCCACACCGTATAACCAGATCGGAACTGGTGCGAAAACCCGTAAGGCCTATTTTCCGCATATCGCGGTAGATTTTGACCTGAAAACCGCGATGCGGCTGGGCTTTGTGAAATCGCTGGTGCTGGATAAACGCAAGGAAATCGGCGCATTGCCGCTGGAATTCAAGGCGGAACGCGATGCGGAAGGAAATCCGATGTTGTCAGAAGGCCAGCGCGTGATGCTGCGCGCCGGACTGTCCAAGCTCAAGAAGCTGGAGGCCGATTTTGCGCAAATCGCGCCGCACCGTTATCCAAAAATGATGGTGGTTTGCGAAGACACCACTGTGTCGCCGCTGGTCGCGCAATTCCTGATGGATGAAGGCTTGAGTGCTGACGAAGTGATGGCGATAGACAGCAGCAAAAAGGGCGAGCTGAAACCGGACGAATGGGCGAAAGTGCGTGAGCGATTGTTCGATGTGGACAGGCATAAAACGCCGCGCGTGCTGGTCAGTGTGCTGATGCTGCGCGAAGGTTTCGACGTGTCCAATATCTGCGTCATCGTGCCGTTGCGCACCACGGGCGCGCAAATACTGCTGGAACAGACCATCGGGCGCGGCTTGCGGCTGATGTGGCGCGATGACGAATACACCGACATCAAAGAAGAAAACCGCGCCCGTATTCACAACGGACAAGAGCCGAACAGCATGATCGATGTGCTGTCGGTAATCGAACATCCCGCCTTTCAATCGTTTTACGATGAACTGATGCAGGAAGGTCTGGCAGGAACAACAGAGGGTGAGGGGCCGGGCAGCAGCATCGGTGATTTGATTTCGGTGGGCTTGGTCGAGGGCTATCAGGAATACGATTTCGCTATTCCATTCATCTTGAGCGAGGATGACGAAGAGTTGAGTGTGCTGAATGTGGCGGTGGAGGGCATCGCAAAGTTCAGCAGCTACACGCAACAACAGCTCAAAGACATGCTGGGCAAGGGCGATGTGTTCGCCTCGCATGATGTGCAATCCGGCACGCGCTTCGGCGATTATCGTGTGCAGGGCGGCGTGATGACGGCAACGGGTTACAACGAGTATTTGAGCCGCATGACCGCGCGCCTGTCGCAAGTGCTGAATCAGCCGTTGACGGGTAAAAGCGGCGGCGGGGTGGCGAAATTCCCTTATTTGCAGATACATACTGTGGGCTTGGTGCAAGCCCTGGACGACTATATCCGCCAGCATTTATTCGGCGAGATGTTCGATCCGCTGGTAGATGAAAATTGGCGTTTGTTGCTGCTCGACCCGCTGCTGCAACACATCATCCGCGTGTTCGCCGAAGCGATTTTGCGCGCGGAAGAATCCGAGCAGATCAGCGGCTTTGAAGTGGCGCAACGGCATTTGTCGGAAGTGGAAAAATTGCCGATGCGCGACAGTTTTTCCATACCCACGCGCAAATGTATTTATGAGCGTCAACCGTTCCCGTCCCACAATGGCGGGTTGGAAAAAGCCTTTATGGAATGGGCGCAGAAAGATGTGGCAGTTCATGCGTTCTGCAAAATCAACGAAACCAAACACGGCTTTTGTCGCCTGCGTTATCTCAAGGATGACGGGCTACCCGCCACGTATTCGCCGGACTTTTTGGTGAAGACGGAAACGGAGATTTTTCTGGTGGAAACCAAGGCGCAAAAAGACGTGCGCTCCGCCAATGTGCAACGCAAATTAAAATCGGCAGCGGCTTGGTGCGAACGGGTGAACACACTGCAAGCTGAGGACAGAATGGGGCGCGAGTGGCATTACGTCTTGCTGGGCGAATCGCAGTTTTACGAATGGCGTGACAAAGCGGCGGGCATGGTGGAGTTGCTGAAATTTGCGCGGGTACGCAGGATAGCTAATGCCTTTGTACAGGCACGGTTGGGGTTCTGAGTGCTTAGGCGGAGAGGTTGAATTTCACGAGTAGCCGTGTGAGTAGTCCTCCGGCTTGAGGCGGGGCAGAACAAGAAATTATTTGCCGGCGTCGATGATTGTTATCAGCCTGCGCAAGGCTAACCCAAAAGAGGTGAAAAGCTATGCCGAAACTTAAACCGGGGACGATCATCCCCACACACAATGAAACGGTGGCCATCAACGCAGGTATCTCCGCCGATCAGGACAATCCTGAACTGACGAAGGAGTGGTTCGCCCAAGCCAAGCCAGCAAGTGAAGCGTTCTCGCCTGAAATGTTTGCTGCACTGTCCGCAATGAAGCCCGCACGCGGTCGTCCGAAAGCGGCTGACCCGAAGGTGTTTACTGCGATTCGCCTGGACGCTGACCTGCTGGATGCTTTCAAGTCCACCGGCAAGGGTTGGCAGACTCGCGTCAACGCAGCCCTGCGTCAGTTCATCACCGAGCATCCTTTGCGCGGTTCATAAGGTGGTTGAAGTGCGGGCGCGGCTCTGCTTGTTCCTCATCCTGCCGCCGCGCCTGCAATACGCACTCAAACCGGTTGCCGTTTTTTGTCGGGTCGTGCGTCGGAAATTTGGTGTGCTTACTCATGGGCTGATGCTCTGGATTTCTACAGAGAACAAGCTGGGCCCGTGGTTGTCGAGTGTTTTCTCAAAGAGTTTGAGTGCGCCGCCAAGCTATCCAGACACCTCGTTCAGTTGTGCAGGATTCGCCTTGCCTTTGCTGGCTTTCATCGCCAGCCCGACGAAGAAGCCGAGCAGTTTGTCTTTACCGCAGCGGAATTCTACAACCTTGCTGACATTTTCGGCGATGAATGCATCTGCCAGTGTTACTTTCGCGCTTACGAATCAAGCATCTGCAAAATCATGTTCACGGGGATGGATAGGTTGTACGGAAAGCCGCATGCCCATCGCTCTTAGAATCGCAGAGAAACTGCTTAAAGCTGGGTTTCCGCTGGGCGACAAAGTGCGATAAAGCTGGGTTTGATTTAGATGCGCCTGCTCTGCAACAGCCTGCACGCCGCCAAAAGCTTTTGTCATTTGGCGCAAGGCAATTAAAAGTTCACCCTGGTCGCCATCTTCAAAAATGCTATTGAGCAATTCAAATGCAAACGCAGGATCTTTGCGGTAAAGCTCAGCCATCGCTTCGTCGTGTGATCTACTTTTCATGATCGCTTCTCCTTTGCCAGTCTTGCCAGTATTCACAGGCGCTGTTTATATCTGACTGTTGTGTATTTTTGTTGCCACCACATAGCAGCAAAACAACCTGTTTTCCTGAAATAGCGTAATAAACTCGATACCCTGCGCCAACATCAATACGCAGCTCCCACACACCATCTCGACAAAATTTATGGTCGCCAAAATTGCCTTGTGCAATTCGCAATACGCGCCGAACCGCAGAAATTTTAGCCGTTGTATCTTTTAGCTTTTCAAGCCAATCGATATACAGGTCACGCTCGTCGTTGGTTAGATAGTGCTGTATTTCATGCATGGATCATCTTCGTTTATAAACGAGAAAGTGTCAAATAGATTTGGTTTATCCCAGATAATCCATTAGCCACAATGTCCCCTCCCCCTTGCAGGGCTAGGGTGGGGGTAGAAACATATACATTTCACCACATCTACCCCCATCCTGATTGCCCCCTCGCTTCGCTCTCCCCCACTGCAAGGGGGAAGGGACATTCGGTTCTAATGAACTTTTTGGGTTTATCCCGCCCATTTTTACAGCACCTTGTTCAGTTGTGCGGGATTGGCTTTGCTGGACTTCATCGAAACCCGGGGTCTCATGAAAAACGGGTTCTAACATTCCAACATTTTCTGTGGCCCCGGGTTCCCCTGCACATGATCCAGCGCGGCAATAATCAAGGCCACTGCGGGGCATGCCTTATGGAGCTGTGAGTCCTCCGGCTTGAGGCGGGCAGACAAGGGATTATTGTCCTGCCTCGATGATCGCGCCACCCAGGCACACTTCGCCGTCATATAAGACGACCGATTGTCCGGGGGTGATAGCCCATTGCGGTTGCTCAAAGGAAACCGAGCACTGAGCGCCGGATAATGCGGTGATTCGGCACGGTGCGTCTGCCTGACGATAACGTGTCTTGGCCGCATAGGGGTGATGCACTTCGGGCGCGCTGCCGCTGATCCAGTGGGCATCGAGCGCCGACAGGCTGTGGCTCAACAGGGCGGGGTGGTCGTGGCCTTGCACCACGATCAGGCGGTTGTTTTCCATGTCCTTGGCGGCGACAAACCAGGGTTCGTGCTGGACTGACGCGTCTGGTTTGCCGGCGCCCTGTTCCTTGATGCCGCCTATGCCCAAGCCCTGACGCTGTCCCAGTGTATAGAACGACAGGCCGATGTGTTTGCCGACGATTTTCCCTTCCGGGGTGCGCATTTCGCCCGGTTGGGTGGGCAGATAGCCGCTCAGGAATTCGCGGAACGGGCGTTCGCCGATGAAGCAGATGCCGGTGCTGTCCTTCTTAGCGTGATTGCACAGGCCGTGTTGTTCGGCGATCCTGCGTATATCGGACTTGAGCAACTTGCCCAGCGGGAACATGGCGCGGGAGAGTTGCGCCTGATTCAATCGATGCAAAAAGTAGCTCTGATCCTTGCTCTGGTCGGTGGCTTTGAGTAACTGGAACAATCCGTCCGTTTCGCGTACTTGCGCATAGTGTCCGGTGGCGATGGTGTCCGCGCCTAATTCAATGGCGTGGTCTAAAAACGCCTTAAACTTGATTTCTGCGTTGCACAGGATGTCGGGATTGGGGGTGCGGCCTGCCTGATATTCGCGCAGGAAGGAGCTGAATACGCGGTCCTTGTATTCCTTGGCGAAATTGACCGCCTCGATGGGGATGCCGATGGTGTCGGCGACCGACACGGCGTCGAGCAGATCCTGACGCGACGAGCAATATTCGCTGTTGTCGTCATCTTCCCAGTTCTTCATGAACAGGCCGATCACGTCATAGCCTTGTTCCTTGAGCAGCAGGGCGGTGACGGAGGAATCCACGCCGCCGGACATACCGACGACAACGCGAGGTTTAGAGTTGATTTTCACGTTTGTCCTTATCTACCGCAGGAATTAACAATTGCTTTTCTCGTGCGCTTCCTCCCCCGCAAGCGGGGAGGATTGTGATGAGGGCTTGCTTATTCATAGTGCACCAGCAAATCGAGCGGATAGCGTTTTCCTGCCAGGTAATCTTCCACGCAGCGCAAAATGAGCGGGCTGCGATGCCGTTCCTGAGTAGCGCGGATTTCGTCTATCGTCAGCCAGACGGCGCGCAGTATGCCTTCGTCCAGCGTGAGTTCCGGGTGGTGTGCCGTGATTTCGCCACCAAAGGCAAAGCGCAGATAGGTGGTGTCGGATTCGGGGGCGTGCCAGTGGTAGATGCCGAGCAGATACTGAGGCGCGAAATCATAAGCGGATTCTTCCAGTGCTTCGCGTGTTGCGGCGGCGGCCAGTGTTTCGTTTGGCTCCCAGTGTCCGGCAGGCTGGTTGAAACGCACGCCTTGCGAGGTCTCTTCTTCGACCAGTAAGAACTTTCCGTCGCGTTCGATGACGGCGGCGACAGTGACGTTGGGTTTCCAGATCATCGGTACGATTCCACCAGAAAATAGCCTTAAATAGAAAAGAGGCAGGATAACCTGCCTCTTTTTGTTTGGTGCCGGGGGGGGGAATCGAACCCCCACGCCCTTTCAGGCACCGGATTTTGAGTCCGGCACGTCTACCAGTTCCATCACCCCGGCGAAGTGGGGCGCATTATCCATGAAACAGTTACCCATATCAACTACAATTGCGCCTTTGCAAAAATGGCTGGTTGTTGATGCGTACCGATGAGTTTGATTTTGCCTTGCCTGATGCGTTGATTGCGCAGCATCCGCCGGAAAAACGCGGTGCAAGCCGATTGTTGTGTGTGCACGGGAGCGTGCTGGAAGACAGCCAGTTCGCAACCTTTTTGCAGAAGGTTAAGCCGGACGATGTGCTGGTGCTGAACGATACGCGCGTGATCCGTGCACGGCTGTTCGGCGAGAAGCAAAGTGGTGGAAAAATCGAAGTGCTGGTGGAGCGGGTGCTGAACGAACATGAGGTGCTGGCGCAGGTGCGCGCCAGCAAATCGCCCAGGGCGGGCAGCCGTATAATTTTAGCGGACGAGTTGGAAGTCGAGGTGCAGGGGCGTGTGGGAGAGTTCTTTCACCTGCGTTTCCTTTCCGAGACGCCGGTGCTGGAATTGCTGGAGCGTTATGGCCGCTTGCCTTTGCCGCCCTACATTACGCACGCGGCGGAAGATGAGGACGAAGAGCGTTATCAGACTGTTTTTGCGCGTGAATCGGGTGCGGTTGCGGCCCCGACGGCCGGACTGCATTTTGATAATGAGATGCTGCAAGCCTTGCGCGACAAGGGGGTAACGATCGTTTACGTGACCTTGCATGTCGGTGCGGGCACATTTCAGCCAGTGCGTGTCGAGCATGTGCACGAACATGCCATGCACAGCGAATGTTATGAAATCCCGCAGGCGACGGTGGATGCGATTGCACGCTCGCAAATTGCGGGCGGGCGGGTCATTGCGGTGGGAACCACCAGTTTGCGCGCGCTGGAGAGTGCGGCGCAATCCGGTGAATTGCTGGCGGGAACAGGCGAGACGCGGATTTTTATCACGCCGGGTTATCGATTCCGCGTGGTGGATGTGCTGCTGACCAATTTCCATCTGCCTAAATCCACGCTGCTGATGCTGGTGAGCGCGTTTGGCGGCATGGCGGAAATACGCGCGGCGTATCGCCATGCGGTGGAGCAACAATATCGTTTCTTCAGCTACGGCGATGCGATGCTGATTGATAGAAAAAGTGAAAAGTGAAAAGTGAAAAGTGAAAAGTGAAAAGGAGCGGCATCACCTTTCACATTTCACCTTTCACATTGATTTAGGGAAAACAATGGAATTTACTTTATACAAGACTTCAGGCAAGGCGCGGCGCGGGCAGTTGACGCTGGCGCATGGCACGGTACAGACCCCGGCGTTCATGCCGGTCGGCACCTATGGCACGGTCAAGGCGATGAGTCCGAAGGAGTTGCGCGAGATCGATGCGCATATCGTGCTGGGTAACACCTTTCATTTATGGCTGCGCCCCGGGTTGGAGGTGATCGCCGCACACGGCGGCTTGCACGATTTCATGGGCTGGAGCGGCCCGATACTCACTGATTCGGGCGGCTTTCAGGTCTTCAGCCTGGGTGCGTTGCGCAAGATCACCGAGGAAGGCGTGAAATTTCAGTCGCCGGTGAATGGCGACAAGCTGTTTTTGACGCCGGAAGAGTCGATGCGCATCCAGCGTGTGCTCAATTCCGATATCGTGATGATCTTTGATGAATGTACGCCGTATCCGGCGACCGAGCGCGAGGCGGCGGATTCGATGCGGCTGTCGCTGCGCTGGGCGGCGCGTTCCAAGGCGGCGCATTCCGATAATACAAACGCCTTGTTCGGCATCGTGCAGGGCGGCATGTATGAAGGCTTGCGCGATGAATCGCTGGCCGAGCTGGTGAAAATCGGATTTGACGGTTATGCGATAGGCGGCTTGTCGGTGGGCGAGCCGAAAGAAGATATGCGACGCATTCTGGAACATACCGCGCCGAAATTGCCGCAGGACAAGCCGCGCTATCTGATGGGCGTGGGCACGCCGGAAGACCTGGTGGCGTCGGTGGCGCAAGGCATCGATATGTTCGATTGCGTGATGCCGACCCGCAACGCGCGCAACGGCATGTTGTTCACGCAGCATGGCGACATCAAGATCAAGAATGCGCAGTATCGTCTGGATACCAGGCCGCTTGATGAGGAATGTTCCTGTTATACCTGTCAGAACTTCAGTCGCGCCTATCTGCACCACCTGTATCGTCTGAAGGAAATTTTGAGCGCAAGGCTCAACACGATACACAATCTGCACTATTACCAGCAGTTGATGTCCGAGATGCGCGCGGCGATAGAGGCCGATGCGTTTGAACAGTTTGTCGCGGATTTTGCGCAACGACGTGCCGGGCTATCATGAAGTTGTCACGGGCTTCGTGATAGAATGCGCGCCTTTTGATCGATTACTGGAGTAAAAACTATGTTTATTAGTAATGCTTTTGCTGAAGCAGCTGCCCCGGCAGCAGGTGGCGGGATTATGGATTTTCTGCCGCTGGTTGCGCTGGTCGCCGTGTTTTATTTCATGATCCTGCGTCCGCAATCCAAGCGCGCCAAAGAACACAAAGTCATGCTGGAAGCGCTGCAGCGCGGTGATGAAGTGGTGACGACGGGGGGTGAATTGGGCCGTGTCACCAAGGTTTATGAGCAGTATGTCGGTGTGGAGCTTGCCGAGAATATTGAAGTGACCGTGCAAAAAGCCGCGATTCAAAGCGTGCTGCCCAAGGGAACCATTAAATCCATCAAGTAAGCACCTCCCCTTGACGGGGATGTTGCGCGCATTAGAGGTCGTTTATGAACCGTTATCCACTCTGGAAAAATCTGCTGATTCTGGCTGTATTACTGGCCGGTCTGATTTATACCTTGCCGAATTTCTATGGTGAATCGCCAGCCGTGCAGATTTTGCCGTTGCGTTCCAGTATGAAAGCGGATGCCGCCTTGCTGGGTCGCGTGGAAGAGGCGCTCAGAACGGCCAATCTCAACGTGGAAAGGGTCGCGCTGGATGGTAATAGCATCAAGGCGCGATTTGCTGACACGGATGTGCAGCTCAAAGCCAAGGATGTGCTCAAAACCCAGTTGGGTGACGACTACGTGGTGGCGCTCAATTTGTTGCCGCGTTCGCCACAGTGGCTGACCAGTCTGCATGCACTGCCGATGTATCTCGGTCTGGATTTGCGCGGCGGCGTGCATTTTTTGTTGCAGGTGGATATGAAAGCCGCGCTGGACAAGGCGCTGGAAGCGGCAACGGGCGATATTCGCACTGCGTTGCGCGAAGAGAAAATTGCCTATTCCGGCGTGGTTCGCGACGGCAACAGTTTGCTGGTGAAGTTTCGCGATGCCGGGACGCGCAGCAAGGCCGAGGAACAACTCAAGCAGCGTTTCTCCGATTATGCGTTGACTGAAAAAGAGCTGGACGGTGAATTTATGTTGCAAGCCACGCTCAAGCCGGAAGCCGAACGTCGCATCCAGGAGTCGGCGGTGCAACAAAACCTGCTGACCTTGCGCAACCGTGTCAATGAGCTGGGCGTGGCCGAACCGGTGATACAGCAGCAGGGTGCGGATCGCGTGGTGGTGCAGTTGCCCGGCGTACAGGACACGGCGCGCGCCAAGGATATTCTGGGGCGCACCGCCACGCTGGAGGTGCGCATGGTGGATGACGAGCATCAGATCGGGGCAGGCGGCGTTGCACCGTTTGGTACGGAACTGTTCAAGGACAGGGAAGGCAATACCCTGCTGGTGAAAAAACAGGTGATGCTGACTGGTGAACGCATCAATGATGCGCAGCCCGGCTTTGATAATCGCAACAATGAGCCTGCCGTACATATCAATCTGGACGGGGTGGGCGCGCGTAAATTCAAGGAAGCCACGCGCGAAAATGTCGGCAAACGCATGGCGATCATCCTGTTTGAGAAGGGCCGTGGCGAAATCGTCACTGCGCCTGTGATTCGCGAGGAAATCGGCGGCGGACGGGTTCAGATCAGCGGCAAGATGTCCACCGAAGAGGCGCAGGATACCTCGTTGCTGTTGCGTGCAGGTGCATTGGCGGCGCCGATGGAAATTATCGAGGAACGTACCGTAGGCCCCAGTTTGGGCGCGGACAATATCTCGCGCGGTTTCAATTCCACCAAGATCGGTTTCATGATGATTGCGGTGTTCATGGCGGCCTACTACATGATGTTCGGCACAATTTCCGTGCTGGCGCTGGCGGCGAATCTGCTGTTGCTGGTGGCGTTGTTGTCCATGCTGCAAGCGACGCTGACTTTGCCGGGCATGGCGGGTATCGCGCTGACGCTGGGTATGGCGATTGACTCCAACGTATTGATCAATGAGCGTATTCGCGAAGAATTGCGCAATGGCATGTCGCCGCAGGCGGCCATCAATGCCGGCTATGACAGTGCGTTTGCCACCATTGTGGACTCGAATATCACCAACCTGATTGCCGGTGTCGCCTTGTTCCTGTTTGGCTCCGGGCCGATCAAGGGTTTTGCCGTGGTGTTATGTCTGGGTATTTTGACCTCGATGTTCAGTTCGGTGCTGGTGTCGCGCGCGATGGTGAATCTGGTTTACGGACGTCGTGCCCGATTGACCAATGTGTCCATCGGTTAAAAATTCGCGCAGCGAGACATTTGCTCCCTCGCCCGCTTGCGGGAGAGGGTTGAGGAGAGGGGAACGAGTCTGACTCGTTTTACCATCAAGGGCGACAACAGTGTCATGACCGTAAGGTTAAGGAAAAAACAATATGGAATTCTTTAAAATCAAGCACGACATCCCGTTCATGAGTTATGGACGTTATACCACGGCTATTTCGCTGGTGACCTTTTTGCTGGCAATTTTTTTCCTCGCCTATAAAGGGTTGAATTTCGGGGTGGATTTTACCGGCGGTACCGTGATGGAAGTGCATTACGCGCAGCCTGCCGATCTGGTCAAAGTACGCGAACATCTGGCGGCCAATAAACTGCCGGAGGTGCAGGTGCAAAACTTCGGCTCCAGTCATGATGTATTGATCCAGATTCCGCTCAAGCAAAACGTCGTCGGTGCCAAGTTGAGCGAGCATGTGATGGCTGTATTGCACCAGCAGGATGCCACCGTGGAAATGCGCCGCGTTGAATTCGTCGGCCCGCAGGTCGGCAAGGATCTGATCGAGAACGGCGCGATGGCGTTGTTGCTGGTCAGCCTGGGCATCGTCGGTTATCTGTGGATACGCTTTGAATGGAAATTCGGCTTGTCCGCGATCATCGCCAATTTGCATGACGTGGTGATTATTCTCGGCTTCTTCGCCTTTTTCCAATGGGAATTCTCCCTGTCGGTGCTGGCGGCGGTCTTGGCGGTGCTGGGTTATTCGGTGAACGAGTCGGTGGTGGTGTTCGACCGTATCCGCGAAAATTTCCGCAAGATGCGCAAGGCGGAAGTCAGCGAAATCATCGACAACGCGATTACCCGCACCATGTCACGCACCATCATTACCCACGGTTCCACGCAGATGATGGTCGGCGCGATGTTGTTTCTGGGTGGCGAGACGCTGCACTATTTCGCCATGGCGCTGACCATCGGCATCCTGTTTAGTATCTATTCTTCGGTTCTGGTCGCCAGTCCGATCCTGATGTGGCTGGGCGTGTCGCGCGAAGACTTCATCAAGCCTGAAAAAGTCGAAGCGGAAGAAGTGCTGCCTTAGATCAAATCCCTTTTGTCCGCAGATTACACAGATTCAAGCAGATTTTAATCGTGGCTAATCTGTGTAATCTGCGGACAATGTTTTTATAGAATTGGAATATGACTTTGGACCTGCTGACTATCTTTATTGACCTCGTTCTGCATCTGGATACCCACCTGATGGCGCTGGTGCAGGACTATGGCGTATGGGTCTATGCCATCCTGTTTTTGATTATTTTTGCAGAAACGGGCCTGGTGTTCATGCCCTTCCTGCCCGGCGATTCGCTGCTGTTCGTGGCCGGCGCCTTGTGCGGGCTGGGGGCGATGCAACTGGAGTGGCTCGCCCCGTTGCTGATCGTGGCGGCATTTAGTGGTGATAACACCAATTACTGGGTTGGCCGGCTGATCGGGTTGCGTCTGCTCGAACGCGCGAATGGCCGGTTTATTAAACGCGAACACATAGACAAAACCCACACCTTCTATGAAAAGCATGGCGGCAAGACTATTATTTTTGCGCGCTTCATGCCCATCATTCGCACCTTCGCCCCCTTCGTTGCAGGCATAGGACTGATGCGTTACCGTTTGTTCATGCTGTATAGCGCGCTGGGCAGCGTTGCGTGGATAGGCAGCCTGACGCTGGCAGGCTATTTCTTCGGCAATATTCCTGTCGTGAAAAACAACCTCACCCTGATTATTCTGGTGGTTATCCTGATTTCCTTTCTCCCGGGATTTGTCGAGTATTTCCGCCATCGTCGCCGCGAAAATTAAGCCGTCCGTTTGCCGGGCGGGTATCACAGTATTTTTTCGGTACGCATAAAGCCCGCCTGCCCCAGGCTGACGTGCTGCCTGTCTGGAGTAACAATTTGCAACAATTTGTGTTGAACGCAACGCTAAATGACGAGTCACAGTCCCGTCATGAAAATTCAGACACTTTAAGGAGTAGTGAAAATGAAAAAAAGTCTATGGGCGTTGAGTGTTGCTTCACTGTTTGGCAATGCGTATGCGGCTGATTTTGTGGATACCGCGCGCGTCATCTCCAGCACGCCGATTTATGAACGTGTCAGTGAGCCGCGCCGCGAGTGCTGGACTGAAACTGTGCAAACCACGTCCAAAGAGCGTTCCATGACGGGTGCGGTGGTCGGGGGCGTTGCCGGTGGCCTGCTGGGCGGCCAGGTTGGTGGCGGGCATGGCAATACCGCTGCGACAGGGGCGGGTGCGGTCGCCGGTGCGGTAGTGGGGGATCGTGTTTCCAATCCTGATAGCGAGCGTTCGGCAACCGGCAGTATCGTTGGCGGAATAGCCGGGGCGTTACTGGGTAGTCAGGTCGGTGGCGGCTCAGGTAATAAGGCCGCTACCGCGGTAGGTGGCGTGGCGGGTGTGCTGATCGGCGACCGTGTCGCCAACCCTGAGCAGCCGCGCAGCAAACAGGTCGAGCGCTGTCGTGAGGTGGAAAACAGCCGTGAAGTCATCAAGGGTTATAACGTGACGTATCGTTACAATGGCCGTGATGTCACCACCACCCTGCCTTATCAACCCGGCAGTACGGTTAAAGTCGGCATCAGCATGATCGAGGATCAGTCCGCGCCGCAATCGAACCGTTATCAGGACAGGTATGACAGACAGGATCGGCAATACCAGGATCGGCGATATGCGCCAGGCGAGCGTGATTAAAAATTACTAACTTGCAGAAAAAAGCCCGGCATGCCGGGCTTTTTTCTGGCCTGAACGTTTAGCCGAAACGACCTGTAATGTAGTCTTCGGTTTCCTTGCGTTTCGGATTGGTGAATACCGTGCTGGTATCGCCGAATTCCATCAGGTCACCCAGGTACATGTAAGCGGTGTAGTCGGAGACGCGCGCAGCTTGTTGCATGTTATGGGTGACGATGACGATGGTGAAGTCTTCTTTCAGCTCGTCTATCAATTTTTCAATATGGGCGGTGGAAATCGGGTCGAGTGCCGAGGTGGGCTCATCGAGCAGCAGTACTTCCGGCTTGACGGCGATGGCGCGCGCGATGCACAGACGCTGTTGCTGACCACCGGAAAGCCCCATGCCGCTCTGTGTCAGCTTGTCCTTGACTTCATCCCATAGCGCCGCCTTGCGTAACGCCCATTCGACTCGCTCTTCCATGTCATTCTTGTTCAAACTCTGATAGAGCTTTACACCGAACGCGATGTTGTCGTGTATGGACATCGGAAATGGGGTGGGCTTCTGGAATACCATGCCGACCTTTGCGCGCAGCTTGTTAAGGTCCTGGTTTTTATCAAGAATGTTTTTACCATCGAGGACGATGGAACCCGTGGCTTTTTGCTTCGGGTAAAGCTCGTACATGCGGTTAAAAGTACGCAGCAGGGTGGATTTTCCGCAGCCGGACGGGCCGATGAAAGCCGTCACCTTTTTTTCTGTGATGTCCAGATTGATATTGTTCAGGGCCTGTGCTTTGCCGTAATAAAAGTTGAGGTCTCTGACAGTGACTCTGGGTTTGACGATGTTTTCAGCGTTCATTTGCAAGCCTTGTTAATGTGTTGAAGCTTTTTGACGGAATAGCACGCGTGCCAGAATATTGAGCGTCAGCACACTCATGGTAATCAGCAGTGCGCCTGCCCAGGCCAGACTCTGCCAGTCTTCGTAGGGACTCATGGCGAACTGGAAGATGACGACTGGTAAATTGGCCATCGGTTGGTCCATGTCGCTGCTCCAGAACTGGTTGTTGAGTGCGGTGAATAACAACGGTGCGGTCTCGCCGCTGATGCGCGCGATGGCCAGCATCACACCGGTGATAATTCCGGCACGAGCGGCACGCAGCGTGACGAAACTGATGATTTTCCATTGAGGCGCGCCGAGAGAGGCAGCGGCTTCACGCAAGGTGCTGGGCACCAGTCGCAACATGTTTTCTGTGGTGCGTATCACGATGGGAATCACGATGATAGCCAGGGCAATGGTGCCAGCCCAACCGGAAAAATGTTTGACGTGCACGACATAAACTTCGTAGACAAACAAGCCGATGACGATGGACGGAGCGGACAGCAGAATGTCGTTGATGAAGCGTGTAATGGGAGCCAGCCAGCCGCGCTGGCCGAATTCAGCCAGATAGGTTCCTGCCAGAATACCGATAGGCGTACCGATTGCGGTGCCGCCTATGGTCATCATCAAGCTACCGAAGATGGCATTCAACAGACCGCCTGAACTGCCAGGTGGCGGAGTCATCTGCGAAAATACCATCGGGGTCAGTGCGGGCAGACCCCGGTCCAGCAAGGTCCATAAAATCCAGCATAACCAGAACAGGCCGAATGCCATGGCTGCTACTGCGATGGTCAGGCCCGTTGCGTTGGCGATGCGGCGACGTGTGTATAGATCGATCATCATGATTACGCTGCCTTTCCTTCGCGCTGCCCAAGCTTGTAGAGCATGTAACGTGCGAGTGATAACACTACAAAAGTAATAAAGAACAAGATCAGGCCAAGCTCGATCAGCGCGGCGGTGTATAGCTCGCCGAATGCTTCGGTGAATTCGTTGGCCAGTGCCGAGGAAATACTGTTGCCCGGATTCAGCAGGGATTTGCCCAGTTCATGGGCATTGCCGATTACGAAAGTGACCGCCATGGTTTCACCCAGCGCGCGTCCCAGTCCCAGCATGATGCCGCCAGCCACACCGACCTTGGTGTAGGGCAATACAATCCTCAACATGACTTCCCAGGTGGTGGAGCCGAGACCGTAAGCGGATTCCTTGAGCATGACAGGGACGACGTCAAATACATCGCGCATCACTGAAGCGATGAACGGGATGACCATGATGGCGAGTATGATGCTGGCGGTCAGGATGCCTATGCCCATAGGCGGGCCGGAGAAGAAGGGGCCGATGTAGGGTAGAACGCCGATATGTTCGTTGAGCCAGGGTTCGACATGGTCGGCGAACAGTGGTGCAAAGACAAACAAGCCCCACATGCCGTAGATGATGCTGGGAATACCCGCCAGCAGTTCAATGGCAACGCCGAGCGGGCGACGTAATACGCGCGGTGATAGCTCAGTGAGAAAGAGTGCGATCCCGAAGCTCACCGGAATGGCAATAAGCAGCGCGATACCGGAAGTGATGAGTGTGCCGACGATAGGAACCAGCGCGCCGAATTGATCGTTGACCGGATCCCAGTCAGGGCTGATCAGAAAGCCGAAGCCGAAGGCGTGAATGGCGGGCATGCTGCCGATGACCAGCGAGCCTATAATCGCCGCGAGCAGGACCAGTACGCTAAAAGCGGCTACGCGTGTCAGATTGCGGAACAGCGAATCGAAGATGGATTGCCTTTTCAGGCGTGCTTCGTGTAAAAACATCGACATAGTGTGTGCTTTTAATTAGATAAACAGTCGGCTTAAGGCTAAAAATTACGGGGGGCAAGCGCCCCCCGTAATTATAGCTTAGAGATAGGCTTTGTCAGCCACACTCCGTTTGCTTATTTCCAGATTGCCTTGCCCTCTGTGCTTTTGATTTGTGCCTTCCACGCGCTGCGGATCAATTTCACCACATCGTCAGGGATAGGTACATAGTCCAGATCGGAAGCCAGTTTGCCGCCATTGGCATATGCCCAGTCAAAGAACTTCAGCACGGCCAGAGCGGATTCAGGTTTTTCCTGCATCTTGTGTACCAAGATGAACGTTGCGCCGCTGATAGGCCAGCTTCCCTTGCCGGCTTCGTCAGTCAGAATTTCGTAAAAGCCCGGTGCCTTGGTCCATTCCGCACCGGCAGCGGCGGCCTTGAAGCTGGCTTCATCTGCGCCGACAAAGTTGCCGGAACGGTTCTTCATTTGCACGGCGTTCATCTTGTTCTGCAAAGCGTAGGCGTATTCTACATAACCGATAGAACCCTTGATGCGCTGCACATAAGACGCGACACCTTCGTTACCCTTGCCGCCGGTACCGGCTTTCCAGGAAACGGCTGTCCCTTCGCCTACCGTGGATTTCCAGTCAGCGCTTACCTTGGACAGGTAGTTGGTGAAAATGAAGCTGGTGCCGGAACCATCAGAACGATGCACTACGGTGATGATGTCGTCAGGCAGTTTGATGTCTTTGTTCAGTGCCGCAATGGCCGGGTCATTCCACTTGGTGATCTTGCCCAGATAGATGTCAGCCAGCGTTGTGCCATCCAGTTTCAAATTTCCGCTGCTGATGCCAGCGACGTTGATGACCGGTACTACGCCGCCTATGATGGTCGGAAACTGCATCAGGCCGTGTTTTTCGAGATCTTGTGGTTTCAGTGGCATGTCTGATGCGCCGAAATCAACGGTTTTTGCAGTAATCTGCTTGATGCCGCCACCGGAACCGATGGATTGGTAGTTCATGCTGATGCCGGTTTGTGTCTTGTAAGCTTCAGCCCATTTGGCGTAAGCAGGATACGGGAAAGTCGCGCCGGCACCGGTGATGTCGGTGGCGTAGCTGATGCTGGCGTAAGCCAGTGCAGTGGTTGCGGCGAGGGTAATAACGAGTTGCTTGAGTTTGCTATTCATAGTGTCTCCATTGTGTTGAGCATGCTGTCTATTGCAAATTAAATCTGTTAACCCGAAATTGTCCGTTAAGCCAACAGTGCTTCGAGGTGTTGCGTATCTTAATTACCTTATGTGACAGAATTATTACAAAATTACGCTTCAGCGTTGAATACGCCCAAAGGTTTACCAATGAAGTCGCCTTAGCAGTGCGCTCTTCTTTTTCTGGTGGGATTGCATGCGATGCAGGATGTCGTCCAATGTCTGGATTGCCTCAATAATATGCGCGCCCTTGTTCAACATGACGCATTCGGCACGCACACCCATGGCTGCATCGGTAATTTCAGCGCGACTCGGTTTGCCGTTTTTGGATAATCCCTCCAGCACCTGGGTAGCCCATATCACCGGCAAATGAGCCGCTTCGGCCAACCAGAGAATTTCTTCCTGCAACTCGGCCATTCTTTCGTAACCACACTCCACCGCCAGATCGCCGCGAGCAATCATGACGCCGACGGTTGATGAGCGCAATAATGTGAATAATAGTTCCGGCAGATGCTCGAATGCGGCGCGCGTTTCGATTTTTAGCACGATGCCAAGCTTCCCCGCATTAAGGCGTTTCAGATGTTTTTGCAATAACTCAATGTCAGCGGAATGGCGCACGAATGAAAGTCCGACCATATCGGCATTTTGAACGACAAATTCCAGGTGTTCGATGTCTTGAGCCGTCAGACCATCCAGCACAAGTCGGCTGTCCGGCAGGTTGATGCCCTTATTGGCCAGTAGTTTCTCACCGCCTTTGCGGGCCTGTGTGATCTCGACCACGATTTCTTTTTTGCTCGCACTGCGGATTAGGCCGCCGATTCTGCCATCGTCGATCAGGATGCGTTCACCTGGTTGAACGGCGCGAAAAATCTCCGGCAGGGAACAGGAAATGCTGGCAGCGCGCAGCAAATTCCCGTTGCTATCGAATTGAGCCGGCATGCCCGGTAATGGCTCACGCGTGACGATCAAATGGTCTCCGTGGTGAAGTCGGATTTGTTCGGGGGTCGGAGGCAGTGCCCCGACATTGCCGGTACGACCCGCCCGGCGCGTTTGACCGGATGACGAGAGTCGCAGCAGTCTAAGCTCCATGCCGGGCGTGATATAGGTGGTCTGGCTGGATTCTGCCCAAAATCCGCCCCCGATCTGTTCAACCAGTTTCAACGTGCGGGAGGCCCCCCTTGCGTCGGTAAATTCAATGATGTCGCGAGAGGTTGCCAGTGTGAGCCAATCCTCATCGACAGGAAGGTAAGCATTAGCGAGAGGCGGACAGGAAGAATCATCGCCTTCGGGGTGCAGCCATATCCGTGCGGGTGCAGTCACATTGCCATAGGTGTCCCGCTGTGGCTGCCATTTGAGTACGGCAGGCCTGAGCGCAATTTCACCCGTGCGCAACTTGGGCCCACCCAAGTCCATCAGTATGCGGCAGTGCCTGCCTGTTTCACTGCGGGCCAGATTGATTTGTTCAATCATGCGCGCCCATATTTCCAGATTGTCGTGCGCGCAGTTGATACGCGCACAATCCATGCCGTGAACGAGCATGTCTTTGATCAATGAATAATCATCTGCTACTTCACCTGGCAAGGTGACCATGATGCGGACACGGCGACCTGAGGGGGGCTTGCCAAGCAAATTGCTGGTATTGTTTTCAAGCAGGGTTGCACCCGTTGGGGTTGAAGTGGGTATTATTTCATCTGCCGACTGCTTGCCTAACGCGCAACGCAAAAGGTCAATGATGGCAGTGAGGTTGGTGAAGACATGCGATTCCATGCGACCTAATGATGACAACCCTACCACTGCCAGTCTTTCCTGCAGCGACCGCATATCTCGCCGCCTCAGGCCAAGGTAGTGAATCAGATTGATGGCGCTTGCCAGATGGAGTGGATTTATAAGTAGCTGTGTTTTTGCAGAGAGATGCTCAACCTCCATTATCTCATCCAGCAATCCCTCCAATTCATGCAATAAGCCATAGTAAGGATGCACATCACGGGCCTGGTGTGAGATTGATGGTTCTTTCGGGTTTTGTATGCTCGTACGCACGATGATTCTCAGTCAATAAAAAGTCAATTGACCGCATTCTAGGCGCGTTAGATTGAAGAATTATGACGGATTGCTGGTTTTGCGATCCCAGACGATGAGTTCCATTTCGCCATTCAGGTGTTCGACGATAGCCGTGCAACTGTCAACCCAATCACCGCAGTTCATATAAGTCAGGCCGCCGATATCCTTGATGTTGGGCCAATGAATGTGGCCGCAGATTACGCCATCCAGTTTGTTTTCACGGGCGTGGCGAATAAGCGCATCCTCAAAGTCAAAGATGAAATTAACCGCTTTTTTGATCTTGCGCTTGGCATATCCGGCCAGAGACCAATAACCCGGGCGGCGCAAGGAACGGCGCAGCCAGGATAGCCAGATGTTGATCCTGACCAGAAAGTTATAGAGGACATCTCCGAGCAGAGCGACCCATTTGTAGTGACGCGTTACCTGGTCGAATGCATCGCCATGGATCAGCAAAAATTTCCGCCCTGTTGCAGTCACATGAGTGTGCGTCAGCTCGATTTGAATGCCGCCAAACGAAGTGCCGGCATATTCCCGAACCACCTCATCGTGATTCCCGGGTATGAACATGACTGTTTCACCATGCCGCGCCCGTTTGAGTATTTTTTGCAGTACTGTGTTGTGATCTGCGCTCCAATACAGACCGCTACGGCTTATTTGCCAAAAATCAACGATGTCCCCCAGCAGAAACAGGTTCTCGGCAGGATGGTCGCGCAAAAAATCAAGCAGGCGGTCCGCCTGGCAGGCACGGGTACCCAAATGCACATCAGATATAAATATGGAACGGACGGGTGGCATGGGTCTATATGGATGTTATCAAGGAGGAAATTGCCGGTAAGGCGACGATGATCGTCAGGGTGCAGACTACCCCCCAGCGCACGATTTTGAAAAAGAGTTGCAAGTAATTTCTCGTTTTATGAACACGATAATCGCGTGGCATCATTTAAGGAAATGCCTGGCATAACGGTCATTCATGCGTGACATCGGCAGCAGGATTAACAAGTCTGCAGTGTTGAATTCCGGGTCCCATGCCGGTTCGCCGCAAATATAAGCGCCCAGTCGCAAGTAGCCTTTGAGCAACGGCGGGACAGGCGCATCGAGATACTGGTTCAGGGCGTGCAGCGGTAACGGACAACGGGGGAACACGCTGTATTCAACTGGTGCGCCGTATACTCTGTGCAATTTGCGATAGAGGCTGGCGGCGACATGACCACCGTCTGCCATACTGATACTGGCGCAGCCAATCAGATACTCGTGACTGTAGCGCTGCATGTATTGAGCCAGACCGCCCCACAGTTGAGTGATCGTCCCGCCATCGCGGTAATCCCGGTGCACACAGGAACGTCCCACTTCAACCATGCTGGCACTGAGATGCAGTAATCGGGTTATATCAAATTCGGTCTGTGCATAGTAGCCGCCGATTTTCTGCGCCTGATTGGGTGAGAGGATGCGATAAGTCCCGACGACTTTATTCTCGTCGCTTTCGCGCACGATCAGATGTTCGCAGTATTTATCGAATATATCGCGGTCGATTTCTTCTTTTGCGCTGGGCAGGTTGGCACCCATTTCTTCGGCAAACACCTTGTAGCGCAAACGTTGCGCTTCCAGTACTTCGGCATGGCTATGTGCCAGTGTGGTGATTAGTCGTCGTTGAACGACAGGGTGATTTTGTCGGTTGAGTTCCAGCATTGCATCCACCTGTTGGTTTGAAGATGTTTGCAGATTACGGAGCGCCTGTTGCAGCGCGATGACGGGAATATGAAGAAAGTGTTAACGGTTATCTGGGTGTCTGACCCATGTCCTGGCTGATCAGCAACGCGTAGGCTGACTGGGATGAGAGAATCTCTTGATTAGGGCTGATTTGCTCCGGTTTTCGTTTATGCGGAGCGATGTTTGCCAATTTCAGTGCGATGGCTTGTTGGGCAGCACGTGACAGCACACGGCGATTCTCGTTGCTAGTTATCAATGCGGGAGTGAATATAACGAGTGAGTTAAGCTGTTGACAGCACAGAATCTGCCAGATGGATTGCGCAAGGGTTGTGTCACCGGTGAAAGCCGCCGCTGTGCTCAGTTCGCCTGCTTCATCCCGGTAGTGCAGTGCAATCGGGCACAGACTGACCCCTGCATCAACCGCAGGCTGGATGAGTGCCGAGTGGAAGTGGCCGACCTGCTTGCCGTCCGTGGTGGTGCCCTCGGGGAATAGCCCTACACTAACGCCTTGATTAAGCAGCGTGCTGATGCGCTGATTGATCGAGGCTGCATTTTGGCGCAGGGAACGTTCAATGAAAATAGTGCCGCTGCGTTCGCATAGCCAACCGATCAGTGGCCAGCTGCGGACTTCCGATTTGGCAATAAACAGTGAGGGATGAATCGCATTCAGCACGAAAATGTCCAGCCATGAGACATGGTTGGCGACCATCAGACAACCCGTTCCGTCGCGCGCAGGCGGCAGCCCATCGATCTGGATACCAATATTGAGGATGCCCAATATTTGTCTGCTCCAGTTTTTCAGGGTGCGGCGTTGCCGCGCCTGATCCATGAATGGATAAAACAGCGCCAGCAACATCCCGTGCAAGAGGTGCAGTGCGAGGCGGCAGCCACGGAATACGCTGACCAGTCTGTTCGGCGAGCGCTTAACCATAGCAGGCAATGTCGATTTCAGGCAGAGCCGATTCGCGCCGCTCGATGAACAGGCTGTTGCCCGGTATTTTTTTGGCCATTTTCCGGGCGGCGCTAACCGCATCCGATACTTCGTGGTGCGAATCAAATCGGTCGGAACTGATCCAGACCGCGCCAATCGTGAGCGTGGGTAGCGGGTGATGAACGATGCGACCTTGTCTGTCTTCCGTAAAATAGCCGCCGATCGAACGGTCTTCCTTGTCGAACATTCTTGCTGACGTTTGTGCAAAGGCAGTGAGTGCCTGATTACAACGTAACGCCCAATCGGGGCTTTGCAGGACAAGAATAAAGTCATCACCGCCGATATGACCGATAAAATCGCACTTTGAATCGCAGACCTTGCCGAGTAGCTTGCCGATAAACTGGATGAGTTCATCCCCCCTGTAATAGCCGTACTTATTGTTGAAGTGTTTGAAGTTGTCCAGGTCGCCATAACAGACAGCGAATGATTTGCCGGATTGAAGAAAATGTTCTATGTGTTCTTTGATCGGTACATTTCCGGGCAGCAAGGTCAATGGATTGGCATAGCGTGCTGTTTCGATATGTGCTTTGGTGATTTCACGCAACAGGTCTTGTCCGACGCCCAAACCGATATAGCGGCCTTGTTCGGTAATGATGAAACCGTCGGTAAAATGCCGGATGTCGGATTCGCTCAGGAATTCGCTCAACTCATGAATAGGGGTGGATTTTTCCACCAGCAGCGGTGCCTGATTCATTAGTTCGGCGCAGGTTTTTTTGCCGGGTAGTTCACGATGGAAAGGCTGTGCGAAACTATCGAAAAATTGATGTCGGTTAATCAACCCAACGGGATGCCCCTGCTCGACGACAGGGATGGAGCGCAAACTTTTGTCGGCGGAAAAGTGAGCGAATATTTTTTCAATCCCGGTGTCCGGCTGGAACGACTCTGCATAACGTAACAGTGTTTCGACTGTGACGCTGCGTGAATTGCCCGGCGGTTGTTCAACGATGTTATTGGCGTTGGACAGGCAGTCGGCTTCGGCAGAAGCACACGGCGGCGGGATGGGGGCGGGATGTGCGATCAAGTAGCTTTGTCCGCAGAAGATGTCTGCGTCGCGGAATTCTGCAATCGTATCTACACCTTTCTCAGCCATTTGTGTCATGCCTTTAAGTGTTTCCATCATAAACTGCCCTGTGTATGGATAGGTGCGGTAGCGTAGCCCGCGGATATTTCAATTACGTTAAGAGGGTGTGGTCTTTGTCGTGAGCTATCAGCGCATTTTTAAAATTAAGGTTGAATATTTTTGATTCCGCCTGTAAAATCCGCGCTCTTTTGAAAATCGGTTGGAGTAGAAGCATGGCGCGAGTATGTCAAGTGACGGGCAAAGGCCCGATGAGTGGAAACAATGTTTCACATGCGAACAACAGAACCAAGCGCCGCTTCTTGCCTAATCTGCAACGTCGCCGTTTCTGGGTTGAGGCTGAAAATCGCTGGGTCAGCTTACGCTTGACTAATGCGGGCCTGCGTACCATCGACAAGAATGGTATTGAGTCCGTGTTGAGCGATATGCGCGCACGCGGCGAAAAAATCTAAGGAGCTAGAAAATGCGTGAAAAAATCAAACTTGAGTCCAGTGCCGGTACCGGTCATTTCTATACCACGGACAAGAACAAGCGCACCACACCGGGCAAGATCGAAATGAAGAAATACGATCCCGTGGTTCGCAAGCACGTCATGTACAAGGAAACCAAGCTGAAGTAATTCAGTCTGGCTTCATCGTGCAAAAAAACCCGCTCAGGCGGGTTTTTTGTTTTAGTGCTTGTCGTGACGGTTTTTTCGGGGTGCCTGCGCGATTATCTGCGCAGGTTCGGTGACAAGATCAGTTGGATTGGATGAGTAGTGAACTGAATTCAGGTGATTTGACCAATTTGCCAATCACATTTTGAACAGCCGGGAGGTAGGCTTCAGCGGTTTGCTTGCAGGCTGTATCAGCGATAAAGCCGCTCTCAAATTCGTAGTGCTCTGAAACAAATATTGATTTACCGTTCGAAGAGTTGATGCGCAAACTGATGTCCCACTCGCCGCCAGTGAGTCCTCGAGAAGAAGAAAAACTCAACTTTTCTAAAGTGCCAGTAAGCGTTGTTCTTGGCGTCTTGTCATCAAACATACCAGCGACTTTTAATTCATCTGCAAGTGCTTTCTGGATGTAACCCTCAAAACTCATATTGTCAGGCGGGGCAATTGGTCCCGCGCCTCTGCAAGCTTTGTCAAAAACCGCGGGGCCTGCGAATGTTCCAACGCTTATGGCACCAATGCCTATTGCTTTTAGAGCTACGTTGTTATCAGCGGAAATGTTGTATCGCTGCGGCGTGAATGTAGAGCACGCGCTAAGGGTGAGAATGGAGAGTGCGATGGCAATTTGTTTCATGTTGTAATACTCCATGTGTGAGTAACGAAATGCACACCTCAAGGTCGGTGCGCCCTATTGAAATACGGTATGTAACTTTGCTCATGTCATTTCAACACGCTTAAGATTCGGTTTTGAGGGCGAGCGTTTGCGCCGGATGCTTTAACCGCTATTCAGGTTGCCCCTGCGTCCATTCCTTCGCTGTTTCGTAGTCGGTGAATACGCAAATTTCCGCATCGACGAACAGGCGCGACAGCCAGGCGTTCCAGGTGACCCATTGGTTGTCGGTGACCACGGCGATTTTGCTGAAGTCATGGTTGTGTTCGCTGCTGAAGAATTTGATTTCTTCCCAGGCGACATCGACGCTGTAATCCAGCATGCCGCGCAGGTCGAACAGCAGGTTGAGCGCGCCGGGGGTGGTCAGTTTGTACAGGGATTGTTGTTCGAAGGCCTTGAAGTCGGCCAGGGTGAATTCGCCCAGCACGGCTACGTTGACGAGGTTGTCGGTTTGTTCGATGGTAATCACAATGCGCCTCTTTCTGTTTTTATGATGGGTGTTTCGGTGACAGGGTCAAGCTTATCACACCGCTGGCGATGATGAACGCCATGCCTGCCCAACTTGTCAGCGGCAGGGTTTCATTCCACAACACAATCCCGAACAAACTGGCGAAAACGATGGTGCTGTAGGCCAGACTGCCGACCACCAGCGTCTTGCCGACGCGGTAGGCGCGGGTCATCGCGAGTTGCGCGAAGGTGGCGGTGCCGCCCAGACCCAGCAGAATCAGCAGGCCATGCGTGGTGATGCTATGCATGGTGTCGAACAGCATCAATGCACCGCTGCCCAGGGTCGCGGTCAGACTGAAGTAAAACACCGTGCGCGTTACGGGCTCGCCCAGCATCCCCAGTTGTTTGACGTTGAGGTAGGCGATCCCGGCGAGAAAGCCCGAAATCAGTCCCAACAGGCCGGTCAACAACTGGTCGTGTTGCAGTGTCGGGTGCAGCAACAGCACTACGCCGAAAAATCCCAGGCCGATGGTGATGGTCAGCGGCAGATGGAACTTGTCCTTGAACACCAGCATGGTGAGCAGGGTGAGAAATATCGGTGCGGTGTAGTTGAGCGTGATGGCGGTGGCCAGCGGCAGTACGGTGATGCAGTAGAAAAACAGTATCAGCGCCACCGTGCCGGACAGGCCGCGCCACAGATGGTTGCGCCAGTGGTGCGTGGCGGCGCTGATGTGCTGTGAACGCATGATCAGATACACGATCAGCAGGCCAATAGCGGAGCGGTAGAACACCAGTTCGACATGCGAGAAATACGGTGCGCCCAGCTTGACGAATACGCCCATGCAGGCGAAAAGCACAGCCGCAACCAGCATCCACAAAGAACCCATACAAA
Source organism: Gallionella sp. (assembly GCA_030645775.1). Taxonomy (GTDB): domain Bacteria; phylum Pseudomonadota; class Gammaproteobacteria; order Burkholderiales; family Gallionellaceae; genus Gallionella. The sequence continues at coordinate 25,754 of JAUSLX010000057.1, forward strand.
GTAGCTCCGTAGAATTGGGTAGAAAAACAGGTGAGAAGGTGTTTTATAGATGTGGGGCAAGGTTGCGGCGCAGATACTCGTGAAAATGCAGCATGCCGTCCTCGGTGGGCGACTGGTAAGGGCCGTGTTCCTCGATGCCGCGCTGGTGCAGCGACTTGCGGCCCTGATGCATGCGCAAACAGATGATGTCGTCCTCGACAGCTGTTTCGTTGTAGGCCTTCTGTTCGGCTTCGACGTATTCGCGTTCGAACATCACGATGTCTTCCAGATAATAGAATTCGACGATGTTGGTGCAGGCTTCAGCGCCGCGGGGCACCAGCGTGCTGATGACCAGCGTGCCGGGATACCATTCGACCATGATGTTCGGATAGTAGGTCAGCCAGATTGCGCCGTATTTCGGCAACTTGCCGCCGTGATAGCGCAACACTTGTTCCTGCCAGTCGCCATAGGCTGCGCTGCCGACCTTTTTCAGCGCATTCTTGATGCCGACTGTCTGTACGCTGTACTGTTCGCCGAATTCCCACTGCAGGTCGTCGCAGTCGACAAAATTGCCCAGGCCGGGGTGGAAAGGCACGACGTGGTAGTCCTCCAGATAGACTTCGATGAAAGTCTTCCAGTTGAAGGCATATTCGTCCACCTGCACGCGATCCAGCATGTAGCCGGAAAAATCCAGATCCTGCATTACGCCGACATTGGCCAGGTCACGGGCGATATCGCGCTTGCCCGAGAACAGCATGCCGTTCCAGTTTTGCAGTGGCGATTTATTCAGATGCAAACAGGGATTTTCCGGGAAATGCGGGGCACCCAGCAACTCGCCGTCGGTCTTGTAAGTCCAGCGATGCAGCGGGCAGACGATGTGTTGCGCGTTGCCCCGGCCTTGCAGCATGGTGGCCTGACGATGGCGGCAGATATTGGAAAGTAATTCCACGCCATTCGGGTTGCGCACCAGCATTTGCGCTTCATCGCGCAGTACCTGATAGTCGCCCAGGCTGGGTACCATCAATTCATGGCCGACATAGTTGGGCCCGTGCTCGAACAGCACGCGCTGCTCCAGTTGCAGCACTTTGCTGTCGAAGTACCAGGCGAGTGGCGGTTGTACCTGAGCCGGGGTGAGTTGATTCAGTGTGGTGATATTGGACATACCCACATCATCCTTACAAATAGTGAATACGTTTGTTACGGGAAAGGCCGCGATTTTCCCTTAAATCAGGGGGGAGGGCAACAAAAATTGGCTCAGACAGGATGCGTTGGGTAAAATGCCCTCCTTTCCTACGCAGAAGACTGAAATGGCCGGAAAACCGCACAAACCACTGGGCTACGAGTCGGCAATGGTCGAGCTTGAGCAAATTGTCGCCGATATGGAGGCGGGCAAGTTGTCGCTGGAAGACTCGCTGCTTGCCTATAAACGCGGTGCTGAACTGCTGACATTCTGTCGTGGCCGCCTTGAAGACGCGCAACAGCAGGTGCGCGTGCTGGAAGAGGGGATGCTTAAAGAGCTGCCGCTCAGCGAGGCGCTATGATGGCAGTCGATTTTGCAGGCTGGGCGGCTGCTCATCAGTCGCGCTTTGAAGAGGTGCTGCGCGGTTTGCTGCCGCAGCCCGAGGTGTCGCCGCAGCGTTTGCATCAGGCGATGCGCTATGCAGTGCTGGATGGCGGCAAACGGGTACGGCCCTTGCTGGCCTTTGCGGCGGGCGAATGGGTCGGGGCGGATGTGGCACGCGTCAATATCGCAGCGGCGGCGGTCGAGCTGATTCACGCCTATTCCCTGGTTCACGATGACATGCCGTGTATGGATGACGATGTGCTGCGCCGGGGCAAGCCGACCTGTCATGTGCAATACGACGAGGCGACCGCGTTACTGGTCGGCGACAGCCTGCAAACACTGGCTTTTCAGTTGTTAGCGGAGCGGCGCCTCAGCGATGATGGTCTGCAACAACTGGAGATGGTTAAATTACTGGCAGTGGCTTCCGGTTCACGCGGTATGGCAGGCGGACAGGCGATAGATCTGGATAGCGTCGGTCGTGCGTTAAGTCTGCCGGAACTGGAGAATATGCACATCCACAAGACAGGTGCATTGATTCGCGCCGCGATATTGCTCGGCGCACGCTGCGGAACCGTTTCGACAGAACACTTGGCCAGGCTGGATCATTTTGGAAAATGCGTCGGGCTGGCGTTTCAGGTGGTGGATGATGTGCTTGATTTTGCGGCGGATACCGCCACGCTGGGCAAGACCGCAGGCAAGGATGCCGATAACGACAAACCGACTTATGTCACGTTGCTGGGCGTGCAGGCTGCGCGCAGCATGGCGCATGATCTGCACGCGGAAGCCGTGGAAACGCTGGCGGAATTCGGCGATAAAGCGTTACGCCTGCGTGAACTCGCTGATTTCATCGTGTTAAGAAAGTTCTGATGTACTCTTTGCTCAATACCATCAACACCCCTGAAGATTTACGCAAGCTGACGCGCGAGAGACTGCCGCAGCTGGCTCAGGAATTGCGCGAGTTTCTGGTCGAGTCAGTCAGTAAAACCGGCGGGCATTTGTCTTCCAACCTCGGTACGGTTGAATTGACCATTGCCCTGCACTACATCTACGACACGCCGGAAGACAGGCTGGTGTGGGATGTGGGGCATCAGACCTACGCGCATAAAATTCTCACCGGACGACGTCAGGCGATGAACACCCTGCGCATGGCGGGCGGCATTGCCGGATTCCCCAAACGCGATGAAAGCCCTTACGATACCTTCGGTACCGGGCATTCCAGCACCTCGATTTCGGCGGCATTGGGTATGGCGGTGGCGGCGCAGCTGGCAGGCTCCGAGCGGCGAGCGGTGGCGATCATCGGCGATGGTGCGATGACCGGCGGTATGGCGTTTGAGGCGCTCAACAACGCGGGGGCGATGGATGCCAATCTGCTGGTGATACTCAACGATAACGACATGTCCATCTCGCGACCGGTTGGCGCGCTGAACAATTATCTGGCACGTCTGATGTCGGGACGTTTTTATGCGGCGATGCGGCGCGGCAGCGAGAAGGTGCTCAAGGGCATGCCGCCAGTGCTGGAATTCGCCAAGCGTGCCGAAGAACACGTTAAGGGGATGGTGACGCCGAGCACGATGTTCGAGGAGTTTGGTTTTAATTATATCGGCCCGGTCGACGGGCATGATCTGGATGCGCTGCTGGATACGCTGGGAAATATTCGGGAGCTCGAAGGCCCGCAGTTCCTGCATGTGGTCACGCAAAAGGGCAAGGGCTACGCGCTGGCGGAAGAAGACTGCCTGTTGTATCACGGCGTGAGCAAGTTCGACCGGGGTAACGGCATCGTGCAAAAGCAGGCCGGGAAACCCACCTATACTCAAGTTTTCGGGCAATGGTTGTGCGATATCGCCGCTCAGGATCAACGTGTGGTCGGCATCACGCCCGCGATGTGTGATGGCTCAGGTATGCAACAATTCGCAGAAAAATTCCCGGCGCGCTATTTCGATGTGGGCATCGCCGAGCAGCACGCGCTGACCTTCGCCGCAGGGCTGGCCTGTGATGGCTACAAGCCGGTGGTGGCCATCTATTCGACTTTTCTGCAACGCGCATACGACCAGCTGATCCACGATATCGCGATACAGAATCTGCCGGTGGTCCTGGCGATAGATCGCGGCGGGCTGGTGGGGGCGGATGGTGCGACCCATGCGGGCAGCTTTGATTTGTCTTATCTGCGTTGCATCCCGAATATGACCGTAATGACGCCCGGCGACGAAAACGAATGCCGCCAGATGCTGTACACCGCAATCACGCTGGATACGCCGAGTGCGGTGCGTTATCCGCGCGGCATGGGGCCGGGCGTGACGGTATGCAGCGAAATGCAGGCCTTGCCGGTGGGCAAGGGAGAGTTGCGGCGCACCGGCAAGCGGGTGGCGATACTGGCTTTCGGTTCCATGCTGGCACCCGCTCTGCTGGCCGCCGAGCAGCTGGATGCGACTGTGGTGAACATGCGTTTCGTCAAGCCGCTGGATGCCGAGCTGGTATTGCGCATGGCGCGCGAGCATGAGTTGCTGGTTACGGTGGAAGAAAATACCGTACAGGGCGGGGCGGGCAGCGCGGTCGCGGAATGCCTGATGGAGTGCGGTATCGCGATACCGCTATTGCAACTGGGTTTGCCGGATAAATTCATCGAACAGGGTGAGCATGCGCAGATGCTGGCAGACTGCGGGCTGGATGCCGCCGGGCTGGTTGTTGCAATAAACAGCAAATTAACCAAGTAATCTTGTCGGGATTGGTTATAATCCCGCCTACCCGTAATTTGATAGAAAGCACACCATGAATACACATAAATCCATTGCCGATGTACAAAACTCGGCTGATTTGCGCCAGATAGCGATCAACCGGGTGGGTATCAAAGGCATTCGTCATCCTGTCAAGGTTCAGGATAAGAGCGTCGGCGTGCAGCACACCATAGCGACTTTTAACATGTATGTGCACCTGCCGCACAATTTCAAAGGCACACACATGTCGCGCTTTGTCGAGATACTCAATCGGCATGAACGTGAAATTTCCGTGGAATCATTTGAGAAAATCCTGCGCGAAATGGTGGTGTTGCTGGAAGCACAATCCGGCTATATCGAGATGAATTTTCCGTATTTCGTCAACAAGACCGCGCCCATATCCGGCGTGCAAAGCCTGCTCGATTATGATGTGACACTGATCGGGGAAATGAAAGACGGCGACGCGCATGTGACCATGAAGGTATTGGTGCCGGTGACCAGCCTGTGCCCCTGCTCGAAGAAGATTTCCGAGCGCGGCGCGCACAACCAGCGCTCACATGTGACCATCACCTTGCGCACCAACAGCTTCGTCTGGATTGAAGAGGTGGTGGATATCGCCGAGAAGCAGGCTTCGTGTGAGCTTTATGGTTTGCTGAAACGCCCCGATGAAAAATATGTTACCGAGCGCGCCTATGACAACCCCAAGTTTGTCGAAGACATGGTGCGTGACGTGGCTGCGGTGCTCAATGCGGATGATCGTATCGATGCCTATATCATCGAATCGGAAAACTTTGAATCCATCCACAATCACTCGGCCTATGCGCTGATCGAACGGGATAAAACCAGGGATTAGTCACTTACAGGTTTAATGATGTCAAAACGTGACAAGATTTGTGTTTTTCGTAGGTCGGGATTTATCCCGACAAGACGTGTTGAATGAAGCAAAAACGCCGGGATAAATCCCGACAAGTTTGGTTCCGGCTTGTCCGGCTTAGGGGTTTATAAGCTGTGTCTCCTGAGCGGTTAACACGGCTACACAAGATTTATAAATACCGGCGGTGAATATCAATATCGACAATGCGGACGACAGCCCGGTTATAACCTGTGCTTCATGCAAGGCATGCTGTTGCCGGCTGGAAGTGATGCTGATGGGTGACGACAATGTCCCGCCCGAATTAACGGAACGGGATCGCTGGGGTGGGTGGATCATGGCGCGTCTCGACGACGGCTGGTGCTCGGCTCTGGACAGGCGCACCCTGCTGTGTACGATTTATGCGCACCGCCCGATGATCTGTCGTGAATATCAGGCGGGCGACAGCGATTGCATTGAAGAAAGACGCCTGCACAATTAACAAGGCATACACCTGCGCACGTTGGCACTTTACGGCGGCTCATCCGGTATTTCTCAGGTTATGGATATGACAAGTTTGCTTTTTATGCTGGCGTTAGCCGCGCTGGCCTGGTTCTGGTTCGACAGTTTACGTGCCCTTGAAGTCGCACGGAGCGGAGGGAAACAGGCCTGTAGTGACGCGCAAGTGCAGTTTCTTGACGACACGGTCGCCAGCATCGCACTGACACTGGCGCGCGACAAGTACGGACGCCGTGTGCTGCGCCGTACCTATCGTTTTGAATTCAGTGAAACCGGCAACACCCGGCTTGAAGGGCAATTGATTCTGCTCGGCGATAAGATCGAGTCGGTCATGATGGAGCCTTACCAAATAGTGCCTTGAACAGGGGCGACTCAGGCCTTGATATTCAGCAGCGTTCCCAGCATGGCGTTGTTGGTCTTGAATACCGACAGATTGGCCAGATAGCTGTTTTTGGCTTGCAATTGCTGCACCATATCCGTTTCCAGTTCGACACTGCTGCCAGCGCTCTCGCTGATCCGCGCAAGCGTGCCGCCTTCAGTTACCGTACTTTGCAACACTTCCTGACGCTTAAACCCCTGAGTATTGAAATTGGCGATATTGTGCGCAGACGCTTGCAAGCGAGTTTGCGCTGCATTCATGCCGGAGAGCGCAATGGATGAAATAACGTTCATATTCGTATTTGGAAACTGTTCGATTGAAGTGGGCAGTATATAGGATGGCATGATTCGGATGTTGCCAGTCTCATTAATCTATTTTGTTCGTATTTTCGTGTGCTAAGGTATCCCTGTTTTATTCGCTTTCCAGTTTGTCGGAAGGTGTGAATGACCAAGTGCGGGTGATGGTCAGGATGTCCACGTCTTTGGTGATGCTGGGGGGGAGCGGGGAAAAAGGCCCGGCGAGTTTGACGATGCGCATCGCTGCCGCATCCAGAATGCGATGCCCGGAAGAACGGCTGACTTCGATGTTTTCGATGCTGCCATCCGCATTGATTGAGACGCTGAGCTGTAATTTTCCATAAAGTTGTTCGCGCCGTGCCTGTTCCGGGTAGTTCAGGTTGCCGATGCGTTCCACCTTGACGCGCCAGTCCTCAATATATTGCGCAAAACGGTATTCCTGGGTGCGTGCGCCAATAAATTTCCGGCGCGGAAGTTTTTGATAAAAATCATTGTTTTTATTGATCTGTGCTTCCAGTCGGGCTATTTCCAGGCTGCGCTGTACCAGATCGTCGGCGGTGTCACCGTTTTGCTGTTTTTTGGGTTGCGGTTGATCCAACTGGTAACTGCTCTTCAGCGCGGTCAGCACGCGTTTGGATTCTTCTTCCAGATGCGCAACTTGCCTGTTAGCTTGCTCAGGGGTGATCCGGCTGTAGTCGTCGCTATTCAGCATGCTCTTGGCCTGACGGTCTTGTTCTGTATTGCCGCCGCCGTCCAGATTGGCCTGCGCCAGTGCGTCGGCCTGGAGAGGGCGGGATTTCGACTTGCTGTTGACCAGCACTACATGCAGCGGTTGCATGATGTCCGCCGCACTGCGCGGCTCGGGCAATACCAGTGTAACGCCAAACATGGCGAAGCCATGTACTGCAATGGAAAAAGCCATCGCCAGTGAAATGCCCGATTTCAGCGTGTCTAGCAAGTAGTTTCCCCGACGGCGGCCACCGTCGTTTCAACGGCTCCGCTCGTCTCGGCAGATGTTTGTTCCACTTCCGCAGCTTCCTCGGCATCTTCTTCGGTTTCGATGCCATCGCCGGTGGCGAGTGTGGCGACATAGCGTGTCAACACGGATAAATCAAGCAGGTCGATTCCGGTGACGGCGAGCTGCACGCGGGTATGGGCAGGCAGTTGTTCCGGCAGAGACGGCGCACGAAATACCAGCGGAATCTCGGTCATTTTCACCAGATTTTCGCGGATAACAGTGGCCGTAATGAGCAGGGGCGATTCATGAATCGCCTGCTCCTGTTGCAGCCAGCGCAAACACCAGTAACGCTCCATGTTGCGCTGGAAATCGTTATAAATGCCATACATGGTGTCGAAGTCGCGCAGGATGGTGTACAGCCCGGTGTCGTTCTTCGGATATGGCGCTTCCTTGTCATGCAGCATGGCGATGATCTGGCGCTGATTCACCATGTCCACATAGCGGCGCAGCGGTGAACTGGACCACATATATTGCTCCACGCCCAGCCCCTGATGGGGCGCTGCAACGGTACTCATCCTGACCTTGCCGCCCTGCTGGGTGCGGTAGATGCCGGGAAAACCATGCTCTGCAAGATGCTTGCCCCATTCGCAATTAACCAGAATCATCAACTCGGACACGACCTTGTCGATTGGCGAGCCGCGTCTGCGGTTAGTGATGCTGACGTGATTGTTATCGATGTGGAAGTTGTAGTCCACCTGAGTGTTGTTGTCCGCCTTGCCCCGAGCGGATTCCATCTTCTGAACCAGATGCCAGAGCAGGGTCAACTCATTGGCATAAGGGTAGTCGAGCTTTCCTTCGGCCAGCGTTGCTTCGTTGAACAGCGGTTCCAGCGTGTCATGGCGCAGATTGGCCGCAATATGCACGCGTTCGACGCGGCTCTCATAGTTGAGTATGGCCAGCGTGTCTGCCTCGACTTCGATATACATCGACAGAGCGGGGCAGACGCGGTCAGCTGTCAGCGTGAAAGCTTCTACCACGCTGTCCGGCAGCATGGTGATTTTTCCGCCCGGCATATACACCGTGGAAAGCCGTGAGGCGGCGAGTTTGTCGCCCTCCGAATCGCGCGGCATGCCCAGCGCGGGCGCGGCTATATGTACGCCGATACGCCAGTTGTCGTTAGTTTGTTTTTCCACCGAGAAGGCATCGTCGATTTCCGTCGTGGCTGCATCGTCTATGCTGAAGGCATTACTCGCTCCCATGGGCAATTCGTCCCAGGCGCTCAATGCTATGGGTGGAAAGCCGATGCCTTTGGGGAAATTCTCAAACAGAAATTTTTGCAGATGGTAATCCTGCGTGGAAGGCAGTGCGCCGCAACGGTGTAACAGGTGCACGGCGGAAATATGCGTGGCGGCACAGGCGGCTTCCAGCGCCTTGACTTCGAGGGTGTTGCGATCCGGGTTGTAGAGCAGTGGGTTGATGTGAGCGGCGAACTCGGCGGGCAATTCGAAATTGATGAGCTGTTCCGTATAACGTGTTTGCAGTTCCAGCGCCAGACGTTTTTTTTCGGCGCCCGCGAGGGCCGCTTTCAGTATTTCCGGCGGCGCGGCGCGATAGCGGCCTTTGCCTTTCTTGTGGAAATAGACCGGCGCACCCTGCAGGCGTATCAGTGCGGCAGCCGCTTCCAGCGAACTCGGCTTGTGCCCGTAATATTCCGTGGCGATTTGTTCGAAGCCAAATTCTTCCGGCGGGCAGCATTCCCACAGGAATTCCACCTCGATGTCGGCTGCCAGTGCCTCGGCCTGAGGGATAAAGTCTGCCATCTCCGGTTGGGTGAAGTGCAGCATCACGTTGGCCGCCTTGATCTTGCTGCGTTTGCCGGACAGACTTTCGATCTGTAGCGAGGTAGTATTGTCGGTCATGATGCTGCCGACCTTAAAACTGCCGTCTTCTTCGTAAAGGATATTCATGGATGCGTGCGAAAAAAATTGGCACGAATTATAACAGTTCAGCCTCGTCGGCGTGGTTTGCCACGGCCAACAAAAAAGCACAATAAAAAAGCCGACTTGCATCGGCTTGTTGTGAGGCGGGAACAGTCTTACTTCTGGCTCAGTACCCATTTCACGAGTGTCTTGATGCTCTCGTCACTGACTGACTGTGGTGTGGGAGGCATAGGCATGCCGCCGAAAGAGCCCTTTCCACCATTGCGCACCTTGGCTTCCATTTTGGCCTGAGCGTCCTTGTCGTCCTTGTACTTGGCGGCGACATCTTTCATGGATGGGCCGACAGATTTGCTGGCTACAGCATGGCAGGCGGCGCAATTGCTTTTCTTGAATAGTGCTTCGCCGTCATCCGCTGCAAAGGCGGAGGCGGAAACAGACAGGGCAGCGGTTAAAGCGATGACATAACGAAGTTTCATAACGGTCTCCCATGGTAAAAAAACAATGTGCGAATTGTACACTTAACAATCTTTTAATAAAGCTGCGCGCCACATAGATGCCGACATAGACCCCTTATCCTGTGCATGGTTCCGTGAATGACACGCAACAAGGCTTGGCGCTAACCTGAGAAAAGTTGCCACCAGCGCCTCCGGTTGTTGGGCACAGGCGCGTGAATCTCGACGGGCGAAGGCTGCGCGATGCTGAGTATCCAACGCGGCGGCGTGGGGGTGGCGTTGTGACTGCATGAAGAACCCAGCGTGCACGGGTCATAGACTTTGATTAACGTGGGGCGCTCGACATGGTCAACATAGACTATGCCGCAGTAGTGGTAGTCATGTTCATGCCGTAACAGCGTGTTCAGTGCATCAATGCGGACGGTGAGTTCATCGCCGTTCAGCGGTGTGACGGGCAGGGTTTCTCCCACCTGATAGAAGAACCACGGGTTTCCTTTGACGTGTTCCCACAGCACATCCAGTTGCTGCCATTGCAGGATGCCGTAGAAAGTTCCTTTCAGGCGAGTATGAAAAACTTCTGCAGCGAGGTCATCCATCATATTCCCAGCGAAATTCTGGCATGGAAGGGTGTATTCGTTTCAACCGGATTCGTTTCAACCGGATTGGTTTCCGTGCCGGATAGTCGTCGTGATGTATCCGGCCGTTTGCTATGCGCCACAAACCAGCCCAGCCAGGCCGCCCAATTGGGTCTTTCTGAGTGAGAGGCAGGCTGCACAGCTTGCTCAACCCCTGTTCGTCTGTTGTCGATGCGGTGACTGCCTGTGTCGTCTGGCGCTATCGAGCGGTTGCGTCGCCCGGTATTCGCACTACCTTCGTTCCGATGGACGCTTGCCGTCTGCGGTTCTCCGGGGGTGTCGCGTTCCTGGTTTGCATGCTCTGTCCTTTCCTGTTCACCAAGATGGTGCAGGTAATTTGTCAAGTGGGGTGTTTCGGTTGTGGGTGGGGGGGCTATCGGAGCGTGGTGCAACCCCAACGGCATCCTGCCATTTTCTATGGAACGACTGGTTGTATCATCGGGTGATGTCGCGTTGTTACGTCGCCCGGCCTTACTCTTGCTCCGATCACTGCCTGGCTGTCGCGGTTCTACGGGTACGGGGCGTTTATGCCGCGCGTTTTCCGACAACACCTGTTCACCTGCCACAGGAGACTGTGGTTTTGTGAGGGGTGGTTGTTTTACCTGCTCGTCAATTTTGTGCAGGTAAACCGACCAGTAAGGTGTTCTGTGCATAAGAAATAAGGAAGATACACTCAGATTCGGACTACCGATAATTCTAAACGGAATATATAGATATATCTATGCCTAGGCCTATGTTTGCGGGGGGATTATTTTCATAATTCTGGACAACCATAAATCCAACGCCTAAACTCGCCAATGTTCGTTAACGGGTTGAGTTCATCAAGCGTTTCCTGCTAGATGTATGGCTTGGCGTGTTGACGCCGACCGAATAGTGACCCAGTGTGCCGATTGAATATTGACCCAGGACAGGCTGCTGTTTTTAGGGACAGCAACTGTGGATAAGTGTACCAAGAACTGGTTTTTGAAGTTCACTTTTTCCCATTTTTTTGCAA
>JAUSLX010000060.1 GCA_030645775.1 Gallionella sp.
TGGAAAGCTGATGTCGCCCCAGCCGGTAATCACATAATCCGCCAGCCGCACGATTTCCTGCTGCTCGCATTCGTAGCTCACTTCCGGCCCGCCCAGCACCACGATAATTTCCGGGGCTACGCACTTGAGCAGCGCCACCACCCGGGTCATCTCGACCACATTCCAGATGTAAACGCCGAAGCCGACAATTTTTGGCTGCGCAGCCAGTATGGACTCGATAATTTCTTCCGGCCTGTTCTGCAGGACGAACTCCATGATCTGCGTGTCCTGCTCGTGCTCGCCCATATTGGCGGCGAGGTAACGCAAACCAAGCGAAGCATGGTGATAGCGTGCGTTGAGGGTGGCGAGAACGATGCTGGGCATGCGCGGACAAATGAGCTGAAGGGCCGCTATGTTACGCTACTTCCACGGCAAATTTGTCAGGGTGAGTGCGGGTGACGGGCTGCGCGCAGTGCGAACCGGCGTTTTTCGGGGTGCCATACTTTGTAATCGTGAATACCAGCCAGTGGCCGGCGGGCGAATAGCTTTATACTGAAGCGGAGAACAATTGGGGGCAGCCCCCCTGTTTTTTGGCAGTAAACGATGCGCCTTGCCTTTATTGCTTCTCTCGTTACAATGCTCGAATTCAATCCTTATTCGGTGACCTGTCATGCAGGAACAAATCATCAGTCTGACCGACTTTAAAATCTCCGCCAGTCGCCTGTTGCAACAAACGCGAGGCGGGGCAAACATTATCTTGACGCAGAACGGTTCGGCGAGTGCGGTGGTGCAGGATTACGCAGCGTACCGCGCCCAGCAGGATGCCTTTTTGATGCTCAAACTGATGGTTCAGGGCGAGGCCGACGTGAGTAAAAACAAGCTGATTTCACAAGGTGAAGTGTTCGGTTCGGTGCGTGCGTCCTTGCTGGAACGGCAAAATGGCTGAAACGTACCGGATATTGTGGACGGACACGGCAAGGCAGGATTTAACCGAAATCATCGACTACATCGCGCAAGACAGCGTCGAGAATGCGCTGGCGGTTCTGGATAAACTGGAGGCTAAAGCCGCCACGCTGATCATCTTGCCCAATCGCGGTCGTATCGTGCCGGAACTGCTGCACACCGGCATATCGCAATACCGGGAAATTATCAGCACGCCGTGGCGCATCGTTTACCGGATGGAAAGCCAGCGCGTGCTGGTGATGGCGGTACTCGATAGTCGTCGAGATTTGCAGCTTGTTTTGCTCAACCGGTTGGCGCGCTGACGCAAGGCGCGACTATGTATTTAACGTGCCTGGCGAGCAGCCCCCCGTAAACAGAAGGCTATGTCACAGTTAAATAGTGTTTGATACAACCCGCATCACCACGATGAAAAAACCGACCTATTAACATATCGAATTTAATAGCAAATAAGTATCCATCGGCAAAGCTGGGGGCTTCAGTTTATCAGCCCCAAAGGGGTCGGAAAGCTGTGAACCGCACAAGGCGGCCGGCTTTTCGCTCCTTCCCCCTCACAGCGGGGGAGAGCGAAGCGAGGGGGCAATTCGGATGGGGGTTAAATGTTCCAATCTCACGCGAGGCTTTCTACCCCCACCCTAGCCCTCCCCCTG
>JAUSLX010000071.1 GCA_030645775.1 Gallionella sp.
TAAGTCTGCACGCGGTTGAAAAACGTGCCGGTCGGGTCAGCACCGTAAGGGTTATCATCGTACAAGGGCCCGGCCGAGCCGGAGGTATTCCATTCCTTGCAACTGGTCACGCAGGCATGGCAACCCACGCAGACGTTGAGATCGATGACCAAGGCGAGCTGGGTCATTTCGCACCGTCCTTCTTCCTGCCACCAAAATACGCCAGCCCGTCCGGACGTTCGCTCATTCCGGGGTAGGGCTTCATGGGCGCAAATTGCGGCGAGGTTTGCTCTGCTTCACCGGGCTCGGCCTTGTAGATGCGCACGCGCACGTCGTACCAGGCCGCTTGTCCGGTGATGGGATCGGAGTTGGAAAAACGCTTGCCGTCCGCTTGTGGCGGCAGTTCTTCCGAGATCAGGTGATTGAGCAAAAAACCCTGCTGCGATTCGTTGGCATCGGGCGCCAGGTTCCACGCCCCGGCGGCCTTGCCGATGGCGTTCCAGGTCCACACCGTACCCGGCTCGACAGCCTCGCTATAGCGTGCCATGCAACGCACCTTGCCCCATTTCGATTCGGCCCACATCCAGTCGCCGTCGGCGATACCCGCGTCCTGGGCAGTACGTGAATTGACGTAGAGAAAATTGTGCGCATGAATCTGGCGCAGCCAGGCATTTTGAGAATCCCAGGAGTGATACATCGCCATCGGGCGTTGCGTCAGCGCCGACAGCGGATATTTCTGCTTGTCGTTGCTCTGCACTTCCAGCGGCTCGTAGTAAAACGGCAGCGGATCAAAATAGGTCTCGATGCGCTTCGCCAGATGCGCAGGCGGCTGACGCGTGATGCTCTTGCCCTGTGCGGCCAACCGGAACTTCTGCAACACCTCGGAATACAAATGAATCAGGATAGGCTCGGCATAGCGCGTGATACCGCTGCGCTGCGACCATTCCAGATACCCCTTATTCCAGTTGCGCATGAATTGATACGAACGCGGCAGCTTGTGGTGATGCACGCAATCGTTCTTGGCGTACATTTCCCACTGGTTGGGATTCGGCTCGCCTTTGATGGATTTCTCGCCACCCTTGCCGCGCCAGCCGGAAAGAAAGCCGATACCGGAACCCGGCGCAGTTTCCCAGTTGACAATGAAATCGGGGTAGTCGCGGTATTTGCGTTCGCCTGCCGGAGTGACAAAAGCAGGCAAATTCAGACGTGGACCCAGCTCGATCAACACTTCCTGGTACGGCTTGCACTCACCCGTCGGCGGCAGCACGGGAATACGCACCGCATCCACCGGGCCGTCAAATTCCGAGATCGGTCTATCCAGCATGGACATGACATCGTGGCGTTCGAGATACGTGGTATCCGGCAGGATCAGATCGGCAAATGCGGTGGTCTCCGAATGGAAAGCATCGCAAACCACGATGAACGGAATCTTGTGTTCGCCATTCTCTTCCTTGTCGGTGAGCATCTTGCGCACCTCGGAAGTGTTCATGCTCGAATTCCAGGCCATGTTCGCCATGAACAGCAACAGCGTATCTATCTTGTAGGGATCACCGCGCCAGGCATTGGTAATCACGTTGTGCATCAAACCGTGCACCGACAGCGGATATTCCCACGAGAAAGCCTTGTCGATACGCACCGGCGTGCCATCCGGGTTGACGAACAAATCATCCGGATCGGCCGGCCAGCCCAGGGGCATACCGTCCAGCGGCGTGTTCGGCTTGACTGCCAGCGGCGTATTCGGCGTGCGTGCGCAAGGGGGAATGGGGCGCGGGAACGGCGCTTTATGGCGGAAGCCACCGGGTCTATCTATCGTGCCCAGCAAAGTCATCAGAATGGACAACGCGCGTATCGTCTGGAAGCCATTGGAGTGCGCCGCCAGTCCACGCATCGCATGGAAAGAGACGGGATTGCCGGTCACAGTGTCGTGTTCCTTACCCCAGGAATCAGTCCAGGCAATGGGCAGCTCGATCTTCTGGTCACGTGCTGTGATGCCCATCTCATGCGCCAGACGTTTGATGGTGTCAGCAGGAATACCGGTAATTTGCTCAGCCCATTCCGGGGTGTATTCCTTCACCCTGTCCTGCAACAACTGGAACGCAGGCTTGACCATTGTGTTATCCGGCATCTTGAATTCACCCAGCAGATAGGGATCCGCGCCTTCAAGATGCGTCACTACAGGCTTGTCGGTATTGCGATCCCACCACAGCTTGTTCTGCGGGTCGTAGCAACCCTCTTCTTCAGGCACTTCGGTGCGTACAAACATGCCGAACTCGTCATGTTCGGCATCCAGATTCACCAGTTGTCCGGAGTTGGTGTAACGAACCAGAAACTCGCGGTCATACAGACCGAGCGCGATGATTTCGTGAATGATGGCCAGCAGTAATGCCCCGTCCGTACCGGGACGTATCGGCACCCACTCATCGGCAATGGCCGAATAGCCGGTACGCACCGGATTGATGGAAATAAAGCGTCCGCCTTCACGCTTGAACTTCGACAGCGCAACTTTCAGCGGATTGGAGTGATGGTCTTCCGCCGTGCCTATCATGATGAATAGCTTGGAACGCTCCAGATCAGGCCCGCCGAATTCCCAGAACGAGCCGCCTATGGTGTAGATCATGCCGGCCGCCATATTGACCGAGCAGAAACCGCCGTGCGCCGCGTAGTTGGGCGTACCGAACTGACGCGCGAACATACCGGTCAGTGCCTGCATCTGATCGCGCCCGGTGAACAGCGCGAATTTCTTCGGATCGGTCGCGCGTATTTTGCCCAGACGATCGGTGAGGATGGAGAAGGTTTCATCCCAACTGATTTCCTCGAACTCGCCTGCGCCGCGTTCGGAGCCGGGTTTGCGCCGCAACGGCTTGGTCAGCCGTGCGGGCGAATATTGCTTCATGATGCCGGACGATCCCTTGGCACAAATCACACCGTTGTTCAGCGGATGGTTGGGATTGCCGTCGATGTAACGCACTTCGCCATTGCGCAGATGTACGCGAATACCGCAGCGGCAGGCGCACATATAACAAGTGGTATTTTTTACTTCGAGCTTGGCATTCTCGACCGGTGCTGCAAACGGGTCGTGCAAAGGTGAGATCGTGCTGGATGAATCTCCGGGATGATGAGTTTTCATGCAAAGTTCCGCTGGTAAGCGCCCCGCTGGTGATGAACGCTTGATTATAACTATCCTGGGGATCAGCCGGCCATTGAATTTAACAATTATTCAAATTATTGATTTTCAACAACTTATTAACTTAACTTAATAAAATGCACATCAATAAAACAATGAGTAACGGACAAAAACCGACGTATTCCAGACGAGAAAAGAGCCTTTTTAAAGGCTGGCAAGTATGCCCAATAATGTGCAGCCATAGCCATAGCCGTGATGAGCTATCGGCATATAACCCGTAAGGGGTATCGTGGTTTAAGCACAATGGCATTAGCATTGCGCCGCGGTTGAGTCGAGCATCACATTCCAGCAGTCAAACAAGAATTGATGAATAGGAGTCATGAATGGCATTGGTTAAACCGCACGGCGGCGGCGACCTGAATCCCCTGCTGTTAAAGGGGAAAGCACTCGCAGACGAACTTGAACGTGCAGCCACATTACCGCAAATAACGGTGAGTTCACGTGAAAAAGGTGATTTGGTGATGCTGGGCATAGGCGGGTTCACCCCGCTTGAGGGCTTCATGTCCTACACCGACTGGCAGGGTGTATGTGCCGGCATGAAAATGGCCAATGGCCTGTTCTGGCCCATCCCCATCACACTCTCCATAGACAGCGCCCTCGCCTCATCCATCCAGACCGGTAGCGATGTCGCCCTGCTTGACCCGGATGACGGCAGTCTGCTTGCCACCATGCGCATCACCGAAAAATACACCATCGACAAGGAGCACGAGTGCGCGATGGTGTTTAGCACCATAGACCCGGAGCATCCCGGTGTGAAGATGGTGATGGAACAAGGCGAAGTCAATCTCGCCGGTCCGGTCAAATTGCTCTCACAGGGCGGCTTCGACAAAAAATATGGCGCGCTTTTCATGTCACCGCGCGAGACGCGCGATGCGTTCGAGGCCATGGGCTGGAGCAAGGTGGCCGCGTTCCAGACACGCAATCCGATGCACCGCTCGCACGAATATCTTGCCAAGATAGCCATTGAAATTTGCGACGGCGTACTGATCCATTCCCTGCTCGGTAATCTGAAACCCGGCGACATTCCTGCCGAGGTACGCACCGAAGCCATTGCCACGCTCACCGAAAATTATTTTGTCAGCCAGACCGTAGTTCAGGCCGGTTACCCGCTGGACATGCGTTATGCGGGGCCGCGCGAGGCGTTGCTGCATGCGCTGTTCCGCCAGAACTACGGTTGTTCGCACCTGATCGTCGGGCGCGACCATGCCGGAGTCGGCAATTATTACGGCCCGTTCGACGCCCATCACATCTTCGACAAAATCCCCAGGGACGCCCTGGAGACACAGGCGCTCAAGATAGACTGGACGTTCTGGTGTTACAAATGCGGCGGCATGGCCTCCGCACGTACTTGCCCGCACGAGGGTAACGACCGCCTGCTGCTGTCCGGCACCAAGCTGCGCAAGATGCTCTCGGAAAATGCCGAAGTCCCTGCCGAGTTCAGCCGCCCTGAAGTACTGGAAGTGCTGCGCGCCTACTATGCCGGACTGGCTGACGATGAGAAGGTGGAAGTCAAGCTCAGCGGGCACTCGGGACGCTAGAAAATACCCCATCCCCTTAGATCGTGGTTGTATAGCCGCTGAAACGGCAACAATCCCGCACACGGGGGTGGACAGAAAAAAGGGAGCTGTTCATTTGTCCCCATTGTTGCCAATTTTTATTTGGATGATTCAGTGAAGTAATGGTGGTAGGTTCGTAGGGTCAAGAGTTTTGTGAATGATGATTTTTAATCTTGCGTTTAAATTTTTAAGGAGAACCTAATGTTCATGAGCAACCCCTTTGCCGAACTTTCGGCATCAATTCCAACCGTTGTCATGCAGGGGTACATCATCTTGATGGTCCTGCTGGTCATGGGCGGGACAATACTTGACATGATGCATAAGAAAAGCGCGCAGTATTTTTTCGAGAATGCAAAAAAAGCGAAGAAAAACGCAAAACGGTCAGTCAGTGGCGGAGAGAAAGCTGCGATTGCCGCTTCAGTACTGGTGAACGAAGTGTTGACGTCTGGCGAATTCAGCAATCCAAGACGCAGGCTTTCCCATCTGTTGACCATGTACGGGTTCATCATTTTCGCCGCGACGACCGCGATCATGATTTTCTCGCCGGAATCCACTTCCACCCTGCTGCCACAGCTATGGCACATCGGCGCACTGATGCTGGCCGTCGGCGGATACTGGTTCTGGATTTTTATCCGCGTAGATGTGTCTGCGGAAGGACTTCCATGGTTCCGTTTTGAGCGTGCGGACTTGTTTATTGTCTCGCTGCTTGCCACCTCGACTTTCGCATTGCTCTGGTCATTTACAGGCGGCGGATTGGGCATCCCCTTCGCCTTGTTCATCCTGTCCAGCACAGCTCTGTTCGGCGGCGTCTACTGGTCCAAGTTCGCCCACATGTTCTTCAAGCCTGCTGCAGCTCATCAGAAGAAGATCGCCCATGCAGATGGTTCCCGCGAGAATCTGCCTCCAGACTATGATCTGACTGATCCTGAAGTACAGCGCCAATTCCCGGACATTCCCATGTATATGGGCAAGAACCCGCCGAAAATGGGGCTTTGCATCAAGGCTGAAAGAGCAAACCACTACTGACTCGACCAATTTTCTATAAAGAAATAGAGGAATAAATTATGCCAACCTTTGTATATATGACGCGTTGTGATGGCTGTGGAGAATGCGTTGACATCTGCCCATCTGACATCATGCACATCGACAAGAAGCTGCGACGTGCATACAACATCGAACCCAGTATGTGCTGGGAGTGCTACTCCTGCGTGAAAGCCTGTCCTCACCACGCCATTGACGTGCGTGGCTATGCCGACTTTGCACCGCTCGGACACAGTGTTCGAGTGATCCGCGACGAAGACAAAGGCACCATCGCGTGGCGCATCAAGTTCCGCAATGGCAAGAAAGACATGGAACTGCTGGCGCCGATCACGACCAAGCCTTGGGGATCGGCGACACCCAAACTCTCGGACGTAGCGCCTCCAAGCAAGGAGATGCGCGACAGTGAGTTGTTGTTCAACGAACCGAAATATATCCGCATGGATGAAGGCGGGCTGCATACACTGGAATCCAATGGACTGGAAATCAAAGAGGGAGTGCAATACTAATGAGCTGCTACCAGACAATTATTGAAGACGATATCGACATCCTGGTCGCCGGTGCCGGCCTGGGCGGTACGGGTGCTGCATTCGAAGCAAGATATTGGGGTCAGAACAAGAAGATCGTCATCGCCGAAAAGGCGAACATCATGCGCTCCGGCGCGGTGGCCCAGGGTCTGTATGCGATTAACTGCTACATGGGCACACGCTTTGGCGAGAACAATCCCGAAGATCATGTGCGTTATGCACGTATCGACCTGATGGGTATGGTGCGCGAGGATCTGGCTTTTGACATGGCGCGCCACGTCGACTCCACCGTGCACAACTTCGAAGAGTGGGGCCTGCCCATCATGCGCAACGAGCAGAAGGGTTCGTTCCTGCGTGAAGGCCGCTGGCAGATCATGATACACGGTGAATCCTACAAGCCCATCGTTGCCGAAGCGGCCAAGAAGTCGGCGGATAAGGTTTTCAACCGCGTCTGTCTGACCCACCTGCTGATGGATGAGTCCAAGAAGAACCGTGTTGCCGGTGCTGTGGGCTTCAATGTCCGCACGGGCAACTACCACGTATTCAAGTCCAAAACCGTTGTCTGTGGTGCCGGTGGCGCTTCCAACATCTTCAAGCCGCGTTCTGTCGGCGAAGGTGCGGGCCGTGTCTGGTACGCTCCATGGTCATCGGGTTCCGCCTATGGCCTGATGATCGAAGCCGGCGCCAAGATGACGCAGATGGAAAACCGTATCGTTCTGGCTCGATTCAAGGATGGTTACGGTCCTGTAGGCGCCTACTTCCTGCACCTCAAGACCTATACCCAGAACGCCTATGGTGAAGAGTACGAATCCAAGTGGTTCCCGGCACTGCAGGAAATGGTCGGCAAGGAATATCTGGATCCGGAAGTCTCGCACCGCACGCATCGCCCTATTCCGACCTGTCTGCGTAACCACGCGATCATCAACGAGGTGAATGCCGGTCGCGGCCCGATCCACATGGTTACCATGGAAGCCTTCCAGGATCCTCATCTGGAAGAGATAGGCTGGCACAACTTCCTGGGCATGACCGTAGGTCAGGCCGTGCTGTGGGCAGCCACCGACGTGGATCCCAAGTACGAGAACCCCGAGCTGACCACCTCCGAGCCTTATGTCATGGGTTCTCACGCCACCGGTTGCGGTGCATGGTGCTCGGGTCCGCAAGACATTTCGCCGCCCGAATACTACTGGGGCTACAACCGCATGACGACCATCGAAGGTCTGTTCGGTGCCGGCGATGCGGTAGGCGGTACACCGCACGCCTTCTCGTCAGGCTCCTTCACCGAGGGTCGCCTGGCTGCCAAGGCTGCCTGCAAATATATCGATGATGGCAAAGCCGAGGGCATCCGTGTTTCCGACGCGCAAATCAACCGTCGCAAGGAACAGATCTTCAAGCCGATGGAGACCTATCGTGTCTATAGCAACGAAGTGGTTGCAGGAACCGTCAATCCCAACTTCATCAACCCGAAACAGGGGCTGGAACGTTTACAGAAGCTGATGGATGAGTACTGTGGCGGTTTTGGCGTCAACTACATGACCAACGACAAACTCCTGAACATCGGCCTGAAGAAGATGTCCATTTTGGGTGAGGATCTGGAAAAGGTTGCTGCGTCAGATATCCATGAATTGCTGCGTGCATGGGAATTGAAGCATCGCTTCCTTACCTCCGAGAGTGTGTTCCATCACACGCTGTTCCGCAAGGAAACGCGTTGGCCGGGATACTACTACCGTGGCGATGCAATGAAGCTGGACGACAAGAACTGGCATGTACTGACGGTGTCCCGTCGCGATCCCGAAACGGGTGAGTACACGATGGAAAAAGCACCACTCTACCACCTGGTAGGTGATGCGGAGAAAGCGCCGCCGACAGACCACCACTAGGCAAACGCAGGCTTGATTTACCGGTTTTGTAAAATCAGGCTTACGCAAAGATATTTGCGATGACTTGGTAGCACATTAAAGAGGACCGGCATACTTCATGTTGGTCCTCTTTTTATCTCTTTCGCAAAAATGGAGTTGGGTTGATGAATATCATTGATAAGACAGATGAAGAACTCTTGGAGATTGCAAATCCCATGTGGGCGGATCTGGTCAAATACTCGAATGAGGGCAACTACGGTGCTTTCACGCGCAGCTTTTCGAGCACGCTTATTGCGGGTGCGAATGAGGTCGAGATGGGCAGGCAGTTTGCAAGAAGCGAACTGGCAAAATCCCTGTCACCGGACTATGAATATATGGGCATCATCCGTCGCGGCGAATATGTCACCGTGCTCTACAAACAGCGTAGTTCGAAAAAACCCGGGGAATGGCTGGGCAGACTGGTGCTGGGTTATGAAAAGGACAAGGTAAGAATCTTCGGCGCCACCATTTTCTAATACAAGGTTTTTATAAAGATTTTATATGTCGGATACCATAGAAAACGAAAAATTCGTCGAGCTGAATTACAAGGTCGTCGATAACAAAACCGGCGACATCCTGGTCACTGTGGATTATCCGCTGGGCTATGTTCATGGCGTGAATGATGTGTTGTCCGAGGACGTAACCAAGGCTCTGTATGGCAAAAAGGTCGGCGACATCATCGATGTGCCGATCGACACTACGCTGCTGTACGGCGAGCGTGATGAATCACTGGTATTCACCGATCGCATAGAAAATGTCCCGGAAGAATATCGGGAGATCGGCATGACCATCACCATGGAGAATGAGAAGGGCGAGCCCAGAAACTTCATCGTCACCCGGTTCGACGACAAGACATTGACTATCGACGGCAACAACCCCCTATGCGGCAGAGATGTCACTTTCATGCTGGAAGTCTTATCCATACGTGCAGCGACTGAGGAAGAGATCGAGCTAGGAGGAGCGGTCGGTGCCGATCCGGAATTAAACGAAATACTTGATCGGGCAAAATGAGATTCTCGACCAATTACCTGCTATATCCTGAGAACAAGGCGCTGGAACGTTCCATCGCGAACGCATTGGGTCTGCTGAGTGCTGAGGCAGCCGCTGCGGCGGCTCCGGATACCCAAGTCGCCGTTGCGGATAATTTTCGCTACACACGCGGGAACTATGAGCAGCACCGTTTCAGCGCCAGGATATTCGAGAGCTTGCGCGAGGTGCTTGAGCACTCGCTGACAGACCAATTTCACGAACAGGAACCGCTGGCCTGGGCTCAGACCCGGAACACTCTGGGGAATATCCTTGCGGCACAGGGCCAGCAGCGCAGAGATACGCAATCCTACGAGCGCGCCATCCAGTGTTTCATCTGTGCATTAGAGGAATTCAAACAGGAATCCTCGCCCCTGGAGTGGGCAGCTGCGCAATACGGCCTGGGCACGGCCAATCAGGCACTGGGCCGCTTACTTGATGATACCAAGCCGTTGAAGAGCGCTGTCGATGCCTATACCGATACTCTGCAGGTCTGGACGCGGGACGCGTACCCGGAGGAATGGATGCGTACCATGCATCAGTTGGGTGCCACTTTGCACACCTACGGAACACTGCTCAAAGGTAATCGTCAATTCCAGAAATCCGTTGTTGCCTACAAGAATGCGCTGGCCGCACTCGACGCAGACGATTACGCATTGGAGCTATCTGCCACGCATAACAACCGCGGAGCCGCTTTGCATCATCTGGGCGAGTCGGAAGAGAACCCTGACCGCATGAAAGAAGCGATCAATTCCTATGAGTTGGCATTGACGGTCAGCATGGAACAGCAACTGCCTATCCATGTATCAGTCATCTGCCGGGTGAACAAGGCGACCGCACTGAATGTGCTGGCTCAATTGACGAACGATGCGGCGCTCGCGGAAGAGATCGCAGATGAATTCGAAGTGATCATCGAATGTTTCCGCCACGCGCTGCAACCGCTCTGTTTGAAGCATTGCCAGGAACAACTGAAACTGGCGCAGTCGCAGACCGCGTTAAGCAGCCAAGCGGCGGGGTGAAGAATGACTCACACCCGCCCGGAAAGTTTGTTCTCCACCTCGATGAATGAGCCGGTATCCGCCAGGAAGCGGATCGTGCGCGCACCGAAACCGACTTCCGGGCTGGATTCACCCTTATCGATGGAGAAGGTCAGCGCCACGCCTAATCGCGGAGACAGATTGTGGCTCTTGCACACTTCAACGATCTTTTCCTTGAGGGGTTCCAGCTGCCTGACGAGGCTGTCGGTCAAGGCGAACACATCCACCACTCCAGCAGTGTTCTCCGTTGATAACTCCCAGGAACTGATGACGGGCTTGTCCAGCCCGCTGTATGTGCCGGCAGCATTGACGGAGGTGGGTTCTATCCCAAGCAGGCGTGTGATGTCGTCGGGGTTGAAATGGTAACCAAGCAATGCAAAATAAGCCCTTCCGTTGTTCGATGCCACGATGTTTCCCTCGTCGATGATTTCCTTCGCCCGAGTATAACAGGTGTGCAGTCGGCGTCTGAAGCAACACAGAAAAGAGACCCCAATAACCCATGCCTGTTTTGCACAGATCCGCGCGGGGTATCGATACAGCATGAACTGGCATTCAGTGCGCGCGACTCCTACCCGACGAGTCCGGGACACACGCTGGTCATCCCGCGCCGGCATGTCGCCAGTTTTTTCGAGCTGACAGCGGAAGAGGTCGCTGCCTGCATGCGCCTCATTCAAGAGGAAAAAAGACTCATCGCCGAGGAGTTCAGTCCGGATGGCTACAACATCGGCGTCAATGTGGGGTCTGCGGCCGGGCAAAGCATCTACCATGTGCATATACACATTATTCCCCGCTACCAGGGGGACGTTGATAACCCCCAGGGGGGCGTGCGGCATGTGATCCCGAAGAAGGGACATTACTCACGCTAACGAGTACAATTTCACCGGAAATTTGGAGGCCCTCCTCCCGTTTTCGGCTACCGATTTTTCAACCAAAGGAGTAAGGATCATGAGTGAAGAAAAAAAACCTTTTTGCCGCCCCAAGATTCCGGATGGTCACGCATACCGCGTAATCACCCGTCAGAAGGAAATCGTACCGGGACAGTTCTTTGTTGGCTATGAAACCACCTGGGAAGCGCAACAGAAAGAAGTGCCTTACACCACTCCCAAGGCACCCTGAAGCAAGCATCCCCCGGCTTTAATACCGGGGGATGCTTGCTCAAGTCTGCGCCCAGGCCAGGCCGTCATAGCGCCAGCCGTTGTGCAAGTTACAGTGGTGGTGTTCATCAAGATCGCCTTCAAAGCCGTGCAACGCGTTTTCGCCATCTTCCAGAATATCCGGTATCTGCTTCATCACCGAACGAATTCCCATCGGGATGATGATGCCGAATTCAGAAAGTAAGCCCCGTATCTGGTTACCCTGTGCCGTTCTGGCTTTGACAAACCCCTGACGCGCCCGATGCACCGACAAAATCGCTTGTTGCTCAACCGTTTTTATTGCCACGAACCTCATGTTCGGCCTGCTGACTGCTTCACAGATCGCCTCAGCATCCGCTACATCGTTCTTGTTTGTTTTGACATAAGGTTTCACGAACTGCGGAGCCATCAGCTTAACCGTGTGCCCATAACCTTCCAGCTTGCGCGCCCAGTAATGCGCACTACCGCACGCCTCCATACCAATCAAACACGGCTCCAGATTAACAAAGTAACTCGACATCTCGGCACGCTTGAGCTGACGGCGCACGGACACCTTACCCCGCTCATCAACACCGTGAATCTGAAATACTAATTTTGCCAAATCAATGCCAACTGTTGTAATCTTCATTTCGGATGCCCCTTTCTAGTTGAGTAGAGATGACGCAAATTCTACTCTGGCACATAGATGCCGTTTTAGGAAGTGGGCGTCCATTCCATTAATCCAGAATTCGTTTTATAATCAAAAGCTTGGATTGCCACGCTTCGCTCGCAACGACAATTTTGTGAATAAATCAGCATCTCCCTAGCCTGAACTTTGCCTTGCGGGGGGGCAAGTAATGCACCCATGTTACAATCGCCCCCTCTCAACACCGAAGTCGCGCGCAGTGCTGGCGCAGGGCGACTTCCCCTATGGATATAGTACTGATATTTCTGCTCATTCTTCTCAACGGCGTTTTC
>JAUSLX010000076.1 GCA_030645775.1 Gallionella sp.
ATGCGCTTCAAACAAAATCCGGATGTATGGCTGCAATCTTTACCCACTCTCAAAATCATCTATTGAAAGCTTGGCAAAACAGTGGGCGTCCATGTATGAGTAGTCACATCAGTAGTTCCATCAGCAACGCAAAGCAATCCAGAGTTTTTTTCGTCGGTGGACTGACTGGATTGCCACAGCCCTTCGGGCTTCGCAAGGACGGCGCGAAGCCGGGCTACAACTAATTTTTGAAACCCGCATGGTTAGTATTTAACCGTGCTACCAGGAGACTTGTATGACCATACTGTTTTTTTACGACAAACTTGTTGCGCTTAATTCCGAATTGCATCGCGATCTTAAAATTTCTCCGGCCCGGGACGGTTACGGTTTTGCCGGTAAGACTAACGTTATCCCGTTGATGGGTGTCGAGTTTATGGATGCGGCCAGGGAGTACCCCATTGTTTTTTCCAGGATGGGAGAAAATTTCCTGCCGGTCGCGCTGGTGGGGCTGCGTAGCGATGAAAATCTGCTGGTGGATGCCGAAGGGAAGTGGGATGCGCGTTATGTTCCGGCCTTTGCGCGCCGTTATCCTTTTGTTTTCGATGAGAACGGGCCGAACGGCACGATGACTGTGTGCTTCGACGAATCCTATAGCGGTTTTAACGACGACGAAGGCGAGCCTCTGTTCGACGAGCGTGGCGGACAAAGCGCACGTCTGACGGAAATTATCACTTTCCTTAACGATTTTCATGCTCAGGCGCTGCAAACCGGGCGCTTCACCAAACGCCTGGTGGAGCTGGACTTGCTGGTGGAGTCAACTGCGAACGTGAATCTGGCCAATAACCAGAGTCTGACGCTGGCGGGAATTTATGCCATTGACGAGGCGAAACTGCTGAAGCTGGATGAGGCTGTCGTTCTGGAAATGTTCCGTTGCGGGGAGCTGGCGCTGGTTTACAGCCATCTGGCCTCGCTGTCCAACGTGCAGCGCCTGACCGAACGCCTCGCCGAGCGCGTCCAGGCGGCGTAATCCGCTCAAGACCGGCATGTCTTTAGGGAGATGCTGGTTTATTCACCCAAACTGTCGTTGCGACCGCGAGCAAAGCGTGGCGGAGAGTGCTGTCTTTGCGAGGCCGCAGGCCGTGGCAATCCAGTCAGCCTTCCAAAAGAAAAACCTCTGGATTGCTTCGCGTTGCTCGCAATGACAGTGCTACATCACCATCGTTGCGAGCCTGCAGGGGGTGGCAATCCGGAGTGCTGTCTTTGCGAGGCCGCAGGCCGTGGCAATCCAGTCAGCCTTCCAAAAGAAAAACCTCTGGATTGCTTCGCGTTGCTCGCAATGACAGTGCTACATCACCGTCGTTGCGAGCCCGCAGGGGGTGGCAATCCAGTTCGCTTTGTTTTTCAGACGATGTCCGAAAAAAGGTCGTGCCATTCCGGGTTGGCGGCTTCTATGAGGCGTAATTTGTTAGCCCTTGATCCTGCCTTGATTTGTTTTTCGCGCGCAATGGCCGTGTACATTGTTTCATGGAGTTCGTAATACACCAGCAGGTGTACGGCATATTTGCGACTGAATCCATCCGTAAGATCGTTTTTATGCTCCCAGGCACGTTTGACAAGGTTGGATGTAACGCCGGTGTAAAGCGTGCCGTTACGCTGGCTTGCCAATATATACACGGCGGGTTGCTTTTCCATGCCTGCCTTTTATTTTTATCAAAGGTGCGACTAGGTTGCCACGCCGCATTCGCGGCTCGCAATAATGACAAGCTATAGCGAATAGGGTAGCGGCATGAATTGCAGGGGGGCGCCCTGTAAAGAGCCCAGATGTATGCTGTGCGCGTCATGGCTGGCAATCTGAATCACAGCCAGGACGTCGTATCCGCCGTTGGGTGCGGGGGCGGCGTTGGCGATCATGCCGCAGGGCTGTGGCGGGTCTGTTTCTGCCATGTCAGCACTGAACAGTTCGTCACCTGCTTGCGGTGCGGTTTCGCTTGCTATATGTGCCAGATACATGCGGCGTTTGAGCTTGCCCAGGTAGTGCATGCGTGCGACGATTTCCTGCCCGGGGTAACAGCCTTTCTTGAAATTGATCCCGCCTGTCAGGTCGAGATTCGCCATTTGCGGCACGAATTGTTCCTGTGTCTGCGGCAGGATGACAGCAAGGCCGGCGCGGATGTTGAGCCAGTCCCAGCAAACGCTGCCGACGATTTTTGCCTGGTTGCCCAGTGTTTGAACCAGCGTGATGGCCTGCTGCGGCGTGGTGCTGATCTGGAAGCGCGTGTCGCTGTATTTGATGAGGCTGCCTGCCTGATTGCCGATGCTGCTAACGCCGAGCGGTGATTCAGGGAGTGATTCGCACAGTTTGAGCAAAATTTCCTGTACGTTATCACCGGACAGCCCCAGTGAAATCACTTCTTCGCCGGCATCGGTGATTTTTACTTTGGCGCGCAACACATACATGCTGAGCTTCTTGCGCATCGCTTCCGTCAGGGTGGCGGGCAGTTGCAGCAGATAATCGTCGCCGTCGCGCCAGATCAGAAAGGTCGCCAGCATGCGGCCTTTTGCGGTGTTGAAACTGCTGAACTGGGCGCGCGTGGCGCTGACTTCGCGGATGTCATTGCTGAACAGGTTTTGCAAAAAGGCCTGCGCCTCTTCTCCCGATACGCGCAGTGTGCCGAATTGGCTCAGGTCGCACAGCACCGTTGCGGTGGTGGCGCACTCAACGCCATGTGGTGTTATGTCAGCCGTATGTTCGGCAAGAAATTCTTTCCAGTCTGATTGCATGGTGTCCATTCGGGTAGTTTAGTTGCTTACAGGTTTAATGATGTCAAAACGTGACAAAATTTGTGTTTTTCGTAGGTCGGGATTTTATTCAGGAATAAAGTGGTTTCATCGCATATATTCCTGAATAAAATCCCGACCTACAAGTTTGGTTCCGGCTTGTCGGGTGTGTCGGCACGATTGAATACGCCGCGTTCGATCAGGTATCTTCCCAGATGCCGGTCATCGCGATTGGTGTGGTTTAACATCCAGTCAGCCAGAAATAGATTGATACGGAAACCCAAATGCAGCGGATCATCGACATGGGCTTCGATTGCGCTTTTTAACCCGGAGACATAATTTTTGTAGGAATTGTGCTGTAAAACATGGTCGGCCGAGAAAGGGTAGTGGTGGTCGTGCATCAGTTTCTCTTCAAAGTCGAAATGTGCGCTGATCTGGTTTTCCAGTGTCTGCATCAGTGCGGAGACTGTCGCGGGTTCCTTGCCGGTCGTGACGGCCTGGTGCAGTTCGGCGATGAGCGCTAACAGTTCACGGTGCTGGCTGTCGATCTCCGCGATGTTCAGCTCATATTTCGTGCTCCACTCCAGTTCTTCGGCCAGTTCCTCGGAACCGACCAGAATCCCGGTTCTCAGGTAATCGGCGCAGCGTTGCAGATAAACTTTTGCGGGGATGTCATGGGGATTGTCCCTGACGATTTCTTCCAGCAGGGGGTGCGCGCGTTCGACTGCGCGGGAGTGGTAATAGGCCAGCGCTTCTTCAAACTTTTTCAGGGATAGCTTCTTCAGCTCTCTGGTCTGTGGCGCATCGTGATCGAATACCTCATAGATCGATTCGGCGTGGGTCTTGTACGCGACCTTGACCCGGCCCAGATGGCGGACAGAAAATTTGTGCGGTTCGGACAGGCTGTACAGCGTGTGTTCGCTGATCAGCAACGGCGTGCCATAGGTCTTGGTCAGGGTCTGCAGGCGCGAAGCCAGATTGACGGCATGGCTGATCACCGTGCCTTCCATGCGGTTTCCCCCGCCTATGACGCCCAGCATCAGACGTCCGGTATTGACGCCGATGCCGATGCGTATCGGGGCGTAGGCGGCGCGTTCACGCCCTGCATTGTATTCGTCCAGACGTGCCAGCATCGACAGGGCGGAAGTCAGCGCATCGTCGGCCGAGATGGGGAACAAGGCCATGATCGCGTCGCCCATGTATTTGTCGATGATGCCGCGATGGGTGCTGATGACCGGGTTCATCACCGACAGATAAGAGTTGATCATGTCGAAGGTTTGTTGCGGGGTCATGCTTTCCGAGAGGGAGGTGAAATCGCGTATGTCGGTGAACACGACGGACATGGTCTTTTCGACCTGATCGCCCAGTTCGATATCGAGCAGGCTGGCCTTGCCCAGAAAGGAGATCAGATCGCGCGGCACAAAATGCAGCAGCGTGCGCTCAAGCAATTTCAGCCGGGCACGTGTTCCGGCATGAGCTTCGCGCTCGGCAGTAAGCTCAGACAGGGCATCTGCAGGACAGTCCTCGGGTATGTCAAAGCTGGAGATCATGCGTTGTTCGATAGCCGCTGGCATCTTTAAATAATGATGGGGTGGCGCAGTGTTGTACAGGCGGTGAGTTGTGTCAACCCTTTAGCCGCGAGGCAGGCGTTTGAATTGCCTGTGGTTGCCATATTCCGCTAAACTCGGCGCCATGAAACGACTCGCCGCTTATTTGTTGCTGACTTTGCTTGCCGCCTGTGATGGCGGGCTGTGGAATAACCCCTATCCGGCGGCAGAGGCGGGCAAGCCGATACTCTATACCGCATTTACGGAACGGCCGAAACATCTCGATCCGGCGCAGGCTTACAGTGAGAATGAGTATGAATTTCTCGCCAATATTTATGCGCCGCCACTGCAATATCACTATCTGAAACGCCCGTATCAACTGGTGCCGCAAGCGGCCAGTGCGATGCCGACAGTGCGTTATCTGGATAGACAGCGTCGGCCCTTGCCGGAGACGGCGTCCGCGGAAAAAATCGCTTATAGCGTGTATGAAATCCACCTCAAGCCGGGGATGCGTTATCAGCCGCATCCTGCCTTTGCGCGTGACGCACAAGGCCGTGCGCAATACGCTCATCTCAAGCCGGATGCGTTGCGCGATATTCATTCGCCGGGCGACTTTGCGCACAGCGGCACGCGCCGTGTGCAGGCGGCCGATTACGTTTACCAGATCAAGCGGCTGGCGCATCCGCAATTGCATCTGCCGATTTACGGCGTGATGAGCGAATATATCGTCGGGCTGAAAGAATATGCCGCGACCCTGCAGCAGGCGCTGCGCGAGCATCCGGATAGTTTTCTTGACCTGAACGCCCATGCGCTGCCCGGTGTCGAAGTGGTCGATGAAACCACCTATCGCATCACCGTTTACGGCAAGTATCCGCAATTCGCCTATTGGCTGGCGATGCCCTTCTTCGCGCCTATGCCGCAGGAAGTCGAGCGTTTTTATGCGCAAGCCGGGATGAAGGAGCGCAACCTGACGCTGGACTGGTGGCCGGTGGGCAGCGGCCCCTATTATCTGTCCGAAAACGATCCGAACCGGCGCATGGTGCTTGCCCGCAATCCGTATTACGACAGTGAACGCTATCCGTCTGAAGGCGAGGCGGGGGATGCTCAGCTGCTGGCGGATGCGGGTAAGCCGTTGCCGCTGATAGACCAGGTGGTTTTCACGCTGGAAAAGGAAACCATACCCTACTGGAACAAGTTTTTGCAGGGCTATTACGACGCTTCCGGCATCAGTTCGGATAGCTTCGATCAGGCGGTGCAGGTCAACGTCGGCGGCGAAGCCAATGTAACCGAATCGATGCAGCAACAGGGCATCACGCTGTCCACTTCGGTGGCTACTTCCACGATGTACACCGGCTTCAACTGGCTCGATCCGGTAGTGGGCGGCAACTCGGAGAGGGCGACCAAGTTGAGGCAGGCGATTGCGATTGCGGTGGACTTCGAGGAGTTCGTTTCCATCTTTGCCAACGGACGCGGTATCGCGGCGCAATCGCCGCTCCCGCCCGGTATCTTCGGCTACCGAGACGGTGAGGTTGGAATCAATCCGGTTGTGTATGACTGGGTGGACGGGCAGGCGAGACGGAAATCAATAACCGAGGCAAAGCGGCTGCTTGCCGAAGCGGGCTATCCGGGCGGTGTGGATGAAAAAACCCGTCAGCCGCTGGTCATCAATCTGGATACCACCGCCAACGGGGTGGGCAACAAGTCGCGCCTGGACTGGATGCGCAAGCAGTTCGACAAGATCAACGTGCAACTGGTGGTGCGCAGCACCGACTACAACCGCTTCCAGGACAAGATACGCCGTGGCGACACGCAGATGTTTTATTTTGGCTGGAATGCCGATTATCCCGATCCGGAAAACTTTTTATTCCTGTTGCACGGCGCACAGGCCAAGGCGGGTAAGGGCGGGGAGAATGCCGCCAATTACAGCAACCCGGAATACGACAGCCTGTTCGAACAGATGAAGAACATGGAAAACAGCACGCAGCGCCAGGCTATCATCGACCGGATGCTGGTCATTCTGCACCGCGATACCCCGTGGCTGTGGGGTTTTCATCCGAAAAATTACGTGTTGCAACACGGCTGGCTGCATAACGTGAAGCCCAACGTGATGGCGAACAACAAGCTCAAATACTGGCGTGTAGAGGCCGGTCAGCGCGATTCGTTACGGGCCGCATGGAATCAACCCGGTCTGTGGCCGCTGTGGCTGGGGCTGGTCGCATTGTTGTCGTCAGGTGTGTGGTTGTGGCGGGTATTGCAGAAGCGGGAGGAGATAAGATGAATGACGAAAAACCAACCCCTCCCAACCTCCCCTTATGCGAGCATCCGCTGTGCGGATTGCCTGCTTACCCCACTTCAGGGGAGGAGTACTCTGCGACTGACGCTTTGGTGGAATCATCTGAAAGTAAATTCGAAGCGCGGACCAACTCCTCCCCTGACAAGGGGAGGCCGGGAGGGGTTAAGGGTTTTATTCCGTATAACAAGAAACTCACTACCCTGGCTCGTGAAAATCGTAAGAATCCAACCGCGCCTGAAAGCCGTATGTGGAACGAAATTCTGCGTATGCGCCATCTTTCAGATTTTAAATTCCTGCGGCAAAAACCGATTGATCGTTATATCGTTGATTTCTATTGCGCGAAGTTGCGTGTGGCGATTGAGATCGACGGCGATAGCCATGCTGAATCGGTCAACGATGATCTTACGCGAACGGCGATATTGAATGCGCAGGGTGTGTCGGTGCTTCGTTATACCAACAGCGAAGTGATGCAGAACATCGAAGGGGTTTATGAAGATTTACTGAGTAAAATTATACTAATCAATGACCGGAATAACGCGCAATGATCGCCTACCTTATCCGCCGCATTCTTTACGCCATTCCGATTCTCGTTGGGGTGAATCTGCTCACGTTCGCGCTGTTTTTCGTGGTGAATACGCCGGATGACATGGCGCGCATGCAGCTGGGGGTCAAACGCGTGACGCCGGAAGCGATCGAGAAATGGAAACTGCAGCACGGTTATGACAAGCCGATGATGATCAACAGCGCGGCTGCCGGCACCGGAAAACTCACTGATACGATTTTCTGGCAGAAGTCCGCCAGCATGTTTGTGCTGGATTTCGGCTATTCCGATGACG
Organism: Gallionella sp.; assembly: GCA_030645775.1. Taxonomy (GTDB): domain Bacteria; phylum Pseudomonadota; class Gammaproteobacteria; order Burkholderiales; family Gallionellaceae; genus Gallionella. The sequence goes on from JAUSLX010000076.1 coordinate 7,434, forward strand.
GGCGCAGCATCTCCCGCGAAATCGCCGTGCGCATGGGCCCCAGCCTGGCGATTGCCTTGCCGACTTTTTTAATTGGCTTGATTATTTACGTCAGTTTTGCGTTGCTGATGACGCTGTTCCGCGCGACCGCGCTGGATATCGCGGGCGTGGCCTTGTGCGTGCTGTTGATGTCTATTTCCGGCCTGTTTTACATCATCGGCGGACAATTTCTGGTCAGCAAGCTGTGGCATCTGGTGCCGATTTCCGGCTATGACGGCGGCCTGAGCAGCTTCAAGTTTGTGGTGTTGCCCATCGTGATCGGTGTGATCGGCGGCATCGGTTCCAGCAGTCGCTGGTATCGCACTATCTTTTTGGAAGAAATCGGCAAGGACTACGTGCGTACTGCGCGCGCCAAGGGCTTGTCCGAGTTGCGTGTGCTGTTCACTCATGTGCTCAAGAATGCGATGATTCCGATATTGACCGGCGTAGTGGTGGTGATTCCGTTGCTGTTCATGGGCAGTCTGCTCACCGAGTCGTTCTTCG
>JAUSLX010000079.1 GCA_030645775.1 Gallionella sp.
TCCAGTTCCATCAGGTTGAAGCTGGGGGTGTAGGCGCGATCCAGATTGCTGCCCGGCAACAGTTTCCCCTTGTTGAAACGGCCTTCAGGGTCTATCCGCTGTTTGTAGGCGATAAACGGCGCGATTTCTTTTTCGTCGAGATAATCAAACTTGGTGATGCCGATGCCGTGCTCGCCGGAAATCACCCCGCCCAGGTCTTTTGCCAGTTGCATGATGCGATCTACTGCCGCATAAGCCTGTTGCAGCATTTCGTAGTTGTCGGAGTTCACCGGAATGTTGGTGTGTACATTGCCGTCACCCGCATGCATATGCAGTGCGACAAACACGCGGCTTTTCAGCACGCTCTGGTGCAGGGTATTGCACTGCTCCAGCACGGGCTGATAGGTGCTGCCGCTGAAAATATGCCGCAACACATCGCGCAATTCACGCTTCCACGAGGCGCGGATAGTGTGATCCTGAAGGGCTTGAAAGATAGTCTCACCCTCTCCTGGCCTGCGGCCACCCTCTCCCGCAAGCGGGAGAGGGGTTGGGGGTGAGGGATGTTCCGTCAGCGACGCGTCCAGATTATCTCTGAGCCATTCCCAGCGTCCACGCACCTCGGCCAGCAGTTTTTTGGCATCCTCTACGCGATTGCCCAGCAACTCGGCATCGCCCAGTTGCTTGTCGTCCTGGTAGTACAGCGGCAAGCTGCCTGCGAAAAATTCGTCAAGCGCATCCAATAGTTTGATTTTATTGAATAAAGATAGCTCAATGTTGATGCGCTCTATGCCGTCGCAGTAGTCGCCCATGCGCGGCAGCGGGATGACCACATCTTCGTTGATTTTGAAGGCGTTGGTATGCTTGGCGATGGCGGCGGTGCGGGCGCGATCCAGCCAGAACTTCTTGCGCGCCTCGTTAGACACGGCGATAAACCCTTCGCCATGACGCAGATTAGCCAGGCGCACGATTTCCGAGGCGGCGGCGGCGGCCGCATCCGCGTCATCGCTGACCACGTCGGCGACCAGTACCATCTTGGGGCGCGTGCCGCGCCGGGATTTGGTGGCGTAGCCCACGGCCTTGAGATAGCGTTCGTCCAGATGTTCCAGCCCGGCTAGAAACACCGGAGCAGTGGTGAGTGGTAAGTGGTGAGTGGTATTGCGTTTGTCGAAAAGCGACGTGATCTCGACGATGGCGGGCACGGCTTCCCTGACCTGACCGAAAAATTCCAGACAAACGGTGCGGGTGTGGGTATGGGCGCGATGCAGGATGAAGCGTGCCGAGGTGATGATGCCGTCGCAGCCTTCTTTCTGGATGCCGGGCAGGCCGGAGAGGAATTTGTCGGTGACATCCTTGCCCAGGCCTGTTTTGCGGAATGCGCTGCCGGGTATGGTCAGGATTTCGGGCTTGCCGTGCGCTGTCTTGCCATCCGCCTCAAAACGGCTGATGCGAAAACGGGTGGTGGCGACATCGTGAATCTTGCCGAGATTGTGGTCGAGCCGCTCAACGATCATCCACAGCCCGTCGGGTGTGACCATGCGCCATGAGGCCAGATTATCCAGCGCCGTTCCCCACAGCACGGCTTTCTTGCCGCCCGCGTTCATCGCCACGTTGCCGCCTATGCAGGAGGCATCCGCCGACGTGGGATCGACTGCGAATACCAGACCGTTGTTCTCCGCTGCTTCCATCACCCGGCGCGTCACCACGCCCGCACCGCAATGGATGGTGGCGTAAGATTCACTCAGGCCGGGCAAAACCAGCCGCTCGATACCGGACAAGGCATCCAGTTTTTCGGTGTTGATGACCGCCGAATATTTGTCCAGCAATACCGCACCGCCGGTGTAGCCGGTGCCGCCGCCGCGCGGCACGATGGTCAGCTTGAGGGCGATACAAGTGCGTACCAGCGCGGCGATCTCCTCTTCCGTGTCGGGGTGCAGCACCACAAACGGATATTCCACGCGCCAGTCGGTTGCATCGGTGACATGCGAGACGCGTGCCAGTCCGTCGAACTGGATATTGTCTTTACGGGTGATGCGGCTCAATTCGCGCAATACCTGTTTGCGCAGTTGTAAGGTCAGCTCGAATTCGTCAGAGAATTGATTGACCGCATCGCGTGCCAGTTCCAGCAGGCGCAGAACAATCTGATTGTCCTGACGGCGTTCGTCGATCGCATTCAGACGGTGATGCAGTGCATCAATCAACGCGCCGCGTCGTTTGCGGTTGCCCAGCAGGTCATCCTGTAAATAGGGGTTGCGGGTCACGACCCAGATGTCGCCCAGCACCTCGTAGAGCATTTGCGCGGAGCG
>JAUSLX010000082.1 GCA_030645775.1 Gallionella sp.
AGCTTGCCGCAAAACGCATCCAGCAGCCGGTCATACACAATCAAACCGGGTACTACCAGCAAAAAGTTTTTGGTGAAGCGCTTGTCGCCGGGTTCCGCGAGTTTGTTCAACAACTGCCAGACCAGCAAGGCTTGCAGCACCCAAGTCTTACCCGTACCGGTTGCCATTTTGAAACAGTATTTCGGGTGGTGATGTTTGGCCTGATCCACTTCCAGCAAGCGCCCGCCTTCCAGCAACTCATCGGAAGCCACCTGCTCGTAAAGCCCGCGCAAACTAGTTACGCCCAACACCTCATGCGCATAAATCACATTCAGAATCGCCTGCCGCTGTCCCTCATGAAAATTGAAACCGCGCATCGCGCAGTAATCCGCCTGAAACCACCACTTCAACAATTCTGCCGTTGTCGGACTAACAAGATCGAGCAGGTCGGCTACGCCGTCTTCGAGGCCGATACACACCGCATTGGTTTTGGCGGTCAGCCCGGCAGCGGGTTGTAGGATTGAGGTATTTTTCATACCACCTCCTGCATCACTTCGGACTCAAAACCGAACACATCCACCGCCCTGACGCAAACGCGGCGCACGCCAGACACGGCGGGCACGCTCAACACCGCGCGGTTCACACAACGCAAGGCATCCTCGTCGTTTGCGGTATTGCCGCGATAGTCCTGCCACAGCGAGCGGAAAGTCACCCCGTCGAAATCGGGATCAACCGCCCAATACTCGATCAGCGCCAGCGGCTCGTGATTGATAACCTGTTGTAATTTATGGCGATTAGCCTCGTCCAGATTGATGGCATCGGGCGACAGCAGCACATAATTACCCAGTTCCACGGTCAGCGTTTCCGCGCCAAATCCCCCTGCTTCGCCGCCCCCCTTTGTCAAAGGGGGGTTATGGGGGGATTTCCGCACGATTGGTTTCACCGTCAGATATTGCAACGTGGAAAAACGGATTTCTTTGCGCAGTTTCTCCAGCGCGCCTTTCTTCTTCAACCTGTCCAACAAGTCGGGCGGAATTACCAAGACTTCCAGTTGACCATCGTTCAAGGCTTGCAAGTCATGCCCAATGCCGGAATCGAAGTTCCAGCCCAGCACCAGCACCTTGTCCCAACCGCCCAGTAAGCTATCGCGCAAGGTGATGGCTTTTTTCAGCGTGGCCAGTCCCGTCATCTTGGCGGGCGAATCCACCAGTACCAGCGTCTTGCCTTCAGGGATGCGACCCAGATTGCGGTTCGGATTGTCTTCCGGTGACAGCGGCAGCGCGCCAGAGAGTTGCAACACGATTTGCGACAAATCGCCCACGCGGAACTTCCGCCCCAGCGTGGTCCTGGCGCTTTCCACCTGATAATCGCCGATGGCCTGATACAAGAACGGCTGCGCGTTCTGGTCTATCAGCCGTTTGCGCATCACCATGCAGGCGGGCTTGCCAAGGTCGGTCGTGATCCAGCGACGACCGAGTTTTTCCGCCACGGCAGCCGTTGTGCCGGAACCGCCAAAGAAGTCGGCGACGAGGCCCCCTTCATTCGACGAAGCCTGAATGATCCGCTCAAGTAAGGTTTCAGGTTTTTCGGTGTTGTAGCCAGTGTTATTTGGATTTTTCGTGACTTCCGCTTGAGCTATCTGCCAAACGTCATCTGCATTTTTTTCTGTGTAGGTATCATAAATTACACGACCAAATTCATCCCTTGCTGTATCCAGTTTTTGTGTCTCCGAATTCCAGACACGTCGATTTATTTTCCTTGCCCCATCCAATTGAATTTTCACACCATTCCATATTGCTTCCTTAGACTTTCGGTAGGCAAAAATGGCATCGTGATTTTTTGGAAGCCCCTTGATATTGCCCTGTAATTTATCTGGATAATGCCAAATTATTTCGTTGAAGAATGATTCTTTCCCGAACACCTCATCCAACATCAATTTCACGTAATGCCCGACATGCCAGTCCAGATGCACGTAGATCGAACCGCTATCCGACAGCAATTCGCGCATCAGCACCAGACGCGGCACGATCATTGCCAGATAGGATGCCGTGCCGTCCGCCCAAGTATCGGAATAGGCGAATTGCTCAATGACAGTGGGTTTTTGCTCCAGTTCCACGCCGGGCAGCGTGACCTTAGTGCGGTAATCGGCCTTGGAATCGAACGGCGGGTCGATGTAAATCAAGTCCACCTTGCCGCGTAGCGAGGGCGTGTGCTCATCGCCCGCCAACAACGCCGCCATCGCCAGCAGGTTGTCGCCGTAGATCAGGCGATTGTTCCATTCACCGTCATGCCCGCCTGCGCCGGAATGACGACCTGCGGATTGGTGCAGCAAATCTGCTTGCGCCACGTCCTTGGCGGGAAACACCATCTCGCGGGTCTGCAAGCTGACACGGTGGCGGCTCTCCAGACTTTCCAGTATGCGTTCCGCCTCCTTGCGACCATTGGCGACGATTTCGGGAAGTTGTTCCAGCAGGGTTTTGGACATAAAAACGTGTTTACAAAAAAATGAACACGAAGTTTATATCTAAATGAACAGTTAGTTGTATTTAGAAGGCAGAAAAACTTAACTTTCTGTTCATGGATGAAAAAGCAGAATTTAGTCAGCGGTTGCGTAAGGCAATCGAAAATGCGGGGTATGCCGTGCGCCCTATCGTATTGGAACGCGAGTTCAATACCCGCTATTGGGGGCGCTCGGTAACGGTTCAGGCGGTACGCCGCTGGTTGCGCGGCGAAGCGATTCCCTCGCAAGAAAAGCTACAAGTTCTCTCTGATTGGCTGAAAATTGAACCACACGTGTTACGTTATGGTGAACAAGCTATTCAATCGGTTCGCGCAATACAAAAGAAGTGGGACGACGGTATCGGCTATCAGGAGCGCGAAGTATTCGAGGCGTTTCTCAGCCTTCCCGCTCCGCAGCGCAAGGTCGTGAGGGAAGTGATTCAGGCGTTCGCCAAGGCTTATCCAGCAGAGAGATGAAAAATAAAAATCAATTAAAATCAAAGCACTAATCTGATCGCATGATTTTCTAGCCATCCCTGACATTTTTCGAGTTTTCGTGCTTGATATTTACAAGATGGCTTTTGCAATATATTTAGCACACATAATTGAATTACAATACGCACAACATTCTGCAAGGCTACTATCATGGGAACTTTAACACTGCGCTTACCCGAACAATTGGATGCCCGCCTGACGATGTTTGCCAAATTGGACGATAGCAGCCGCTCGGAGCTGGTTCGTACGGCGCTGGAGCGATTTTTACGCGAGAGGGAGCGTGAAAAATTAATGGCCGGCATGGTTGAGTCGGCAAAATTTCTGGCAACTAACCACGATGCGCGTGCCGAGAGCATGGCGATTTCCGCCGAATTTGCGATTGCCGATAGTGAAGCCCTGGATCTTGCCAAAGACGGTCACGCCGGGCATGAAAAGTGGTGGAAATAATGCGGCGCGGGGAAATCTGGCTGGCCAGACTCAATCCGAATATCGGCGCAGAGGCCGGAAAAGTGCGCCCCGTTCTCATTTTATTGGACGACGCTTTGCTGGCAACGGGCATGAGCCCGATCCTGTGCGCGCCATTAACCAGCCTGTTTTTCAAAGATCTGGCAGCCTTGCGTGTAGAAATTTCGCCCCGCGATCGTTTGCTGAAAACCTGTTACGTCATGCCGGAACAGTTGCGCGCGCTGGATCGCAATCGCTTTGGTGATGGCCCTTTAACCACATTAACCGTGGCCGAAATGGGCGATATTGAACGCGTGTTGCTCGCCTGCTGTGGCCTGGCAAATTATCTCAACCCGATTCATTAGCACACCTGCTTAAAAAGCAACATGACAGCACCATCACCTCCCTGACTAACGGGCATGGCGAGCAGCCACCCCTAATAATGAAACTCACCATGCCCGTTCCCCCTTTCCAACTTTCCCCCGCAAGCGATGGAAAGGGCGAACGAATCGCTGCGCGAGTTTCACGTTAAAAGCATGCCGCTTCACCACCAAAGGCGGTGCCGATTCGCGTAAAATACGCGTTTTATGATGCCAGGCACTGCCATGACCACACTGACCAAACTCACCGCACTCTCCCCGCTGGACGGACGTTACCACGGCAAAGTTGACGCTTTGCGCGGCTATTTCAGCGAATTCGGGCTGATCCGCTTCCGCGTTCAGATCGAAATCGAATGGCTCAAAGCCCTGGCGGCGCAGGCGGACATCCCAGAAGTCGGCCCGTTCTCGGCAGACACCATCGCCAGACTGGACGCGCTGAACGCAAACTTCTCAGAAAGCGATGCGCAGGCGATCAAGAACATAGAAAAGACCACCAACCACGACGTCAAGGCGATCGAATACTGGTTGCGCGATCAACTGTCAGGCAATCCGGAAACATCCGGCGTGCTGGAATTCATCCACTTTGCCTGCACCTCGGAAGACATCAACAACCTGTCGCACGCGCTGATGCTGAAAAACGGTCGCGATGCGGCGATGCTGCCTGCCTTGCAACAAATCGTTGCGCGCCTGACCGACCTGGCGCATCAACTGGCCGATCTGCCTATGCTGTGCCGCACCCACGGCCAGACTGCCACGCCGAGTACGCTGGGCAAGGAAATGGCCAATGTGGTGCATCGTTTGCAACGCGCAACGCAACGCATAGCTTCCGTTGAAATCTTAGGCAAGATCAACGGCGCGGTCGGCAATTACAACGCGCATCTGGCCGCCTACCCCAATGTAGATTGGGAAACCTTTGCGAAAAACTTTGTCACCGCGCGCGGCATTACCTTCAACCCCTACACCATCCAGATAGAACCCCATGATTACATGGCAGAATTGTTCGACGCGTTCGCTCGCGCGAACACGATCCTGATCGACTTGAACCGCGACATCTGGGGCTACATCTCGATGGGCTATTTCAAACAAAAAGTCATCAAGGGCGAAGTCGGTTCCTCGACCATGCCGCACAAGGTCAATCCGATCGACTTCGAGAATTCTGAAGGCAATCTGGGCATGGCCAACGCGATGCTGCGCCATTTGTCCGAAAAGTTGCCGGTGTCACGCTGGCAGCGCGACCTGACCGATTCCACCGTGTTGCGCAACATGGGCGTGGCGCTGGGTTACACCCTGCTGGCCTATGAATCCTGTTTGAAAGGCTTGAACAAGCTGGAAGTGAATGCAGTGCGTGTCGCGGCGGATCTCGATGCGAGCTGGGAAGTCATGGCTGAACCCATCCAGACCGTGATGCGCCGCTACAACATCGAAAACGCCTACGACAAACTGAAGGAATTAACACGCGGTCAGAGCGGCATCAACCGCGTATCGCTCGCCGCCTTTATCCAGACGCTGGCGATTCCTGAAGATGAAAAACAGCGCCTGCTGCAATTGTCGCCGGATACCTACATCGGCAAAGCGGCGGAACTGGCGAAACGCATCTAGCAGGCTGCTAACGCAGGCCTCGTAGCCCGGATGCAGCACAGCGGAATCCGGGATGTTGGAGGCACCGCGCCTCCCGGATTCTATTTCATTGCATCCGGGCTACGCTGACTAAGGCAGGGGCGTATTGCCATACGCCCCTGCCTCTTTACAACCCACCCCGTTCCGCGAACGACAGCGTCTGTCCTGCGGCCACCACGAAGTGATCCAGCACGCGCACATCGACCAGCGCCAGCGCCTGTTTCAGCGCATTGGTCAGCAGCTGATCGGCCTGACTGGGTTCTGCGACACCGGAGGGGTGGTTGTGCGCGAGGATGACGGCGGCGGCGTTATGTGTCAGCGCCCGCTTGACCACTTCACGCGGATAGACGCTGGTCTGGCTGAGCGTGCCGTGAAACAGTTCTTCCGAAGCGATCACGCGATGTTGCGTGTCCAGGAACAGCACTAGAAAGACTTCCTGCTGCCGCCCGGCCAGCAACAGTTGCAGATAGTCGCGCACCACGTGTGGCGAGTTGAGCGTCTCACCGCGTTGCAGCTCTTCCTGCAAGGCGCGCCGCGACATTTCCAGCACTGCCTGTAGCTGCACAAATTTGGCCGGGCCCATGCCCTTGACCGTGCAGAAATCCGCCACTTCGGCCGCAAAAAGCCGGGTAAGACTACCGTATTTTCCGAGCAATTCTCGCGCCAGATCCACCGCGCTCTTGCCGACCACCCCGGTGCGCAGGAAAATCGCCAGCAATTCCGCGTCTGACAAAGCTGACGCGCCACGCATCAACAGCTTTTCGCGCGGACGTTCTCCTTCGGGCCAATCGACTATGCTCACGATCACCTCCACTGATTCCGACAACTCACATATGACCACATGAATGATTGCGCTGATTATTATGGCACGGAAATACGAGCCTTGCAGAATACGCTCCACTCCCCTATTCTGTTCAGCCCTGTCAACTCAACTGCATCAACGTGCTCAATTTCAACCGTTACGCTCTGCTGGCATTGATTTCACTGACTGGCGGCTGCGCCAGCTTTTCCGACAAGGCGCTACCGCCCGCCGCCGAACCCGTTAAGGCAAAACCCGCCATTTCAAAACCACCCGCACCCGCGGTATCGGCCCCCGCGAGCATCCCGGCAAGTCCGCGCGCAGCAGCGCCCGCCCCCGCCGCACCGACCGACGCACAGAGTCGCAACCTCGTACTAAAACTCTTGCCCGCCAGACTCAAGGATAAGGAAGGCTGGGCGGATGATTTGCAATCCGCCTTCAAGGCTTTGCAAATACCGCCCAGCATCGAAAATTATTGCGCCACCGTCGCCATCATCGAACAAGAGTCGAGCTTTCAGGCCAATCCGCTCATCCCTGGACTGCCCGCCATCGTCCGGCGCGAAATCGAACAGCGGCGCGTAAAATACAGAATTCCTCAAAGCGTGGTTGACTGGATATTATCCACCACCTCGCGCGACGGACGCAGCTACCAGCAACGCCTGAACGCACTCAAAACAGAAAAGGAACTCAGCGATTTGACTGAAGAAATTGTCGCCTCAATACCTGCGGGCAAAAAACTGTTTTCCAACTATAACCCGGTACGCACCGGAGGACCCATGCAGGTCAGCGTAGAATTTGCCGAGAGTCATGCGCGCGTGCGGCCTTATCCCTACCCCGTCAACAGCAACCTGCGCAACGAAGTTTTCAGCCGTCGCGGTGGCATTTATTTCGGCAGCGCCATTCTGCTTGATTACCCGGCCCCCTACGATGAGATGATCTATCGCTTTGCCGACTTTAATGCAGGCCGATACAGCAGCCGCAACGCCGCCTTTCAGCGTGCTTTGTCGCAGTTAAGCGGGAAACCGCTCACGCCAGACGGCGATTTACTGCGCTACCAGAACGGTAACATCGCGCCGGAATCCAGTACCACACAGCGCGCCCTATTTTCCATCAGCACAGCCCTGCAAATGAGCGAGGCCGAGATTCAGCGTGATTTGCGCCTCGAAAAATTATCGTCTTTCAGTCGTACAGCGCTTTATACCCGTTTATTTGCATTGGCGGATCGTAGCGGCATACAGTCACGCGTGTTCATGCCGCAAATCAACCTGAAAAGCCCCAAGTTTCAGCGCAAGCTCACCACCAAATGGTTCGCCACACGGGTGCAAACACGTTATCAGCGTTGCCTGCAGCAGCGATAAATTCAGGCTCAATGCCACAGCCTGATACCCGCTGATAGTTATATGGGTACTTTTTCTTGTAAGATACGCGGCATGAACAAATCGCACATCGTACTCGGCATCACCGGCGGCATCGCGGCCTACAAGGCGGCAGAGTTGCTGCGTCTGTTGACCAAACAGGGAATTTCAGTACAAGTGGCGATGACTGAAGCGGCCTGTCATTTCATCACACCGACCACCCTGCAGGGACTGTCCGGGAAACCGGTTTATACAGATCAGTGGGATGCGCGAATACCGAACAACATGGCGCACATCAATCTGAGCCGTGAAGCCAGTGCAATTGTGGTCGCGCCCGCGAGCGCAGATTTCATCGCCAAACTGGCACATGGCCTGGCCGATGATTTACTTTCCAACTTATGTCTGGCGCGCAACTGCCTGTTACTGATTGCCCCGGCAATGAACCGTGAAATGTGGCAGAACCCTGCGACCCAGCGCAATATCGCGCAACTGATTGCCGACGGCGTACAGGTGCTGGGCCCGGAGAGCGGCATGCAAGCCTGCGGCGAAGAAGGCATAGGACGGATGCTGGAGCCCGAACAGCTCGCCGAATACATCACAGCGTCATTCCAGCCCAAGCTGTTGTCCGGCCAAAAAATTCTGATTACCGCAGGGCCAACCTATGAGACGATTGATGCGGTGCGCGGCATCACCAATCGCAGTTCCGGCAAGATGGGCTACGCCATCGCACGCGCCGCGCTGGAAATGGGTGCCGATGTGACGCTGGTATCGGGCCCGACCGCACTGTCTGCGCCTGTCGGCGCGCAAAAAATCGACGTGCAAAGTGCCGCGCAAATGTATGAAGCCGTGATGCACAACGTTGCCCGCAGCGACATTTTCATCGCTGTGGCAGCGGTAGCCGATTACCGCATTGCCCTGCCCAGCGAACATAAAATCAAGAAGAGCAGCAGCAACCTCACCCTGGAACTCATCCCCAACCCGGACATTCTGGCGCAGGTCGCCAGCCTGCCGAATCCGCCGTTCTGCGTAGGCTTCGCCGCCGAGAGCGAAAATCTGGCCGAATATGCCGAACAAAAACGGCGTGCCAAAAAATTACCGCTGCTGGTGGGCAATATCGCCCAGCAAGCCATCGGCAGCGACGACAATGAGCTGATTTTATTCGACGACGATGGCATCCACCCGCTGCCCCGTGCCGACAAACTCACGCTGGCCCGACACTTAATGCAACATATTGCGCAACGCCATCAAGGAGCACTGTAATGAAACACCCCATTGTGGACGTAAAAATTCTGGATCACCGCTTGCATGAAAACATGCCCGCCTATGCGACCGGTGGTTCGGCAGGCATAGACTTGCGCGCCTGTATCGAACACAACATGGTCATTCAACCCAAACAATGCGAACTGATCCCCAGCGGCATCGCGATCCACCTCGCCAACCCCGGTTACGCCGCAATGATATTGCCGCGCTCCGGCCTGGGACATAAGCACGGCATCGTGCTGGGCAATCTGGTCGGGCTGATAGATTCAGATTATCAGGGGCAAATTTTTGTTTCACTATGGAACCGCAGTCAGATTCCTTTCACGCTCATGCCGATGGAACGCATGGCGCAACTGGTCATCGTGCCGGTCATGCAGGCCAAATTCAACATCGTCGAAGAGTTTCCATTAAGCGAGCGTGGCACCGGCGGATTCGGCAGCACCGGCAAACATTAGAGGCAGTCGCTAGTCGCTAGTCGCTAGTCACTAGTCGCTAGTCGCTAGTCACTAGTCGCTAGTCGCTAGTCGCTAGTCGCTAGTCACAAAAGTTTACAGCGAATAAAAAACCCGCCGAGGCGGGTTTTTTACTTACCACTTACCACTTACCACTTACCACTTACGGCTCTTAGCGTTCCAGATTCAGTTCAATCTCGGTATTGTCGCCACGACGCACCGAAACCTTTTCGGTCACCATATTGTAGCCTGACAGTTTCACGCTGATGGCATGGATGCCCGGTTCCATTTCCAGACGTAGCGGAGACAGTCCGTAATACACGCCATCCAGATACACTCTGGCGCGCGCCGGATTGGTATTCACCAGCAGCAATCCTGCCGTATCACTGGCATGTGGCCGGTAACTGGGCACAGGAACATCATTACCCGGTTGCACGCCATAGTCCGGTTTCGCCGGTACTGCGGGAGCAGACTTGGTCAGGGAAGGTGCGACATAAACCGTCACCCCGGGAATCGCCTTGGTGCCCGGCGTCAAATTGAACAATTCAGGGTGGGCTGCCATCAGCGAAGCACTGATAGCCTCGACCGTTTTGGTGCTGGCAATACGCAATTCATGGTTCAGATAAGCGATGACATCGTCTTTATTGTTACCTGAGACGCCAGCAAAGCGATCATGCTTTTCGGTCACCAGACCAGACCAGACCACTTTTCCGGTCGCCACATCTTTCAAAGTGGTTTCAATCGCGATAAAAATTTCGTCGCGATTCTTGATGTTCAAAGTCAATTCCTTCACCACGCCCGCCATTTCAAACAGCGCGTTACCCGCACTGGCGCCTTCCATTACCTGATAGCCTTCGGCATCAAAACGCTTTTTCATTGCGCTGGTCACCAGATCCGCAACGTCCTGATCCAGAATCAATTCTCTGCCGCTCACGCCTCTTACCTGATTGGTCAGCTGGCCGAGATAACGCGGGCTGCTTACCTGGCGCTGGTCCAGATAGTTATTAATTCGCAAGGTCGCGGCGTACTTGAGCACCGGACCGCTGCGGCTGGCCGCGGCTTTCTTTTCACCGGTGGTGACCAGCGTACCGTCGCCGCCATTGATCCAGCCGCCGATCGTATCCTTGGCATTATTGACAGAGGAACATCCGGCAACAGCAAACAACAAAACCAGCAGCGCAACACGTTGCGATAATGAACTCATTAACTTCACCTCAGGATTTTTCAATGCGATTAGGCGTGTGGAATAACAGCATCAATTTCGGCGAAAGTATGCGCCAATTCGAAACTCTGCACTTGCGCACCCAACTGACGGGCAATTTGTGTGACCGAGAACAGGCCGCACACGGTTTGCTTTCCATCCGCACCGGCGGAAACCACCAGCGCATGCTGCCTATGGGATTTCTTCAGACTGGCAACGATTTCGCCTACTTTGGCATTTTGCACATCTTCGATCTTCATCACTTCCAGTTCCCGCTGCGTGGTCATGATGTCGCGCACCGTGATATCGGCATGAATTCCGCCCACGCTTTGCAAGAAGCGCATCGGCTTTTCCCCCAACACATCGGATGCAGTCAGCAGCCCTGACACCTGTTCATTTTCGTCCAGCACCAGCAGCATACGCACGCCATAGCGGATCATCTTGGAATTGGCTCTGTCCATTAGCGTCTGGGCACGCACACTCACCACCGAAACCTTGCTCAAATCAGTCATCACGCTGCTAGCCGGATCGCTCAATTTGACGCGTTCAGCAAAAGCCTGTGTGGGGCGCACGATGGACGCGCCTGTTTTCAATGGGAAAGAATTCAGCCCGGTATACTCTTTAATCATCTTTGCACTCCTGTAAATTCACAATAATCATCTATGCATGTGTTGCAGATACGCCTGAGGATGCGAACAGGCGGCTCTAACGGGCATGGAAAAGTGACCATCCCTGATAATGAAACCCGCCATGCCCGCTCCCTCACCCCCGTCCCCCCTCCCCCAAAAGGCGAGGGGTACGGTTCGTCGCTACGCGAGTTTCACGTTAACCCCGGGTTCGGGTAAATAGCGCACCAACTCATTAAGCGCCCTGGTGTAAATCTCTCGTTTGAATTCGATAACTGCCTGGATATCCAGCCAGTAATCATTCCAACGCCATGCGTCAAATTCCGGATGCGCGCATGCACGCAAACAGACATCACAATCACGTCCTACCAAACGCAACAAAAACCAAATCTGCTTCTGCCCGCGATAACCGCCACGCGATTCTCGCTTACTCCAACTTTGCGGAACTTCATAACGCATCCAGTCACGGGTGCGCCCCAGTATCTGCACATGCTCGGGGCTCAAGCCGACTTCTTCATACAACTCGCGATACATTGCCTGCTCGGGATTTTCTCCATGCTGTATGCCGCCTTGCGGGAACTGCCAAGCATGCTGCCGAATCCGTTTTGCCCAGAATACTTGATTTTTGTCATTCGTGATAATGATGCCGACATTCGGGCGGTAGCCGTCTCGGTCTATCATTTTCCACTCTACCAGCTTAATTTCAATTGTCGGATTCTTTCACATTTCGCCTTTATTGAAAAGCGAATATACGGCATATCCTCAATCACACCCGAACGAAAGTGCTAATCACCACTCTGAACACGGGTTAAAGACCCGGACGAGTGCGAGCGTTGTATGCGCATTCCCTGTAAAATCGCCTTCTCACACAACTTTTCACATCAGACATCATGCGCGTTTCACAATTTTTCATTTCCACTCTCAAAGAAGCGCCCTCAGAGGCGGAACTGCCCAGCCACATATTGATGATGCGCGCCGGCTACATCAAGAAACTTGCCAGCGGTTTGTACACATGGATGCCGTTGGGATTGCGCGCCTTGCGCAAGGTGGAAGCCATCGTACGTGAAGAGATGAATGCCAGCGGCGCAATCGAATTGCTGATGCCCGCCGTGCAACCCGCCGAACTCTGGGATGAAACCGGACGCTGGGAAGTATTCGGCCCGCAGATGCTGAAAATAAAAGACCGGCACAACAACCAGTTCTGTTTCGGCCCGACTCACGAAGAAGTGATTACCGATATTGCGCGCCGCGAAATCCGCAGCTACCGCCAGTTACCGGTCAATTTTTATCAGATTCAGACCAAATTCCGCGATGAAGTGCGGCCACGCTTCGGCGTGATGCGCGCGCGCGAATTCCTGATGAAGGATGCCTACTCTTTTCACGCGGATTTTGCCAGCCTGGAACAGACTTACAGCGTCATGCATGAAACCTACAGCCGTATTTTTACCCGCCTGGGGCTGAAGTTCCGCGCCGTGGCCGCCGACACTGGCGCCATCGGCGGCAGTGGCTCGCACGAATTCCACGTGCTGGCCGATTCCGGCGAAGATGCGCTGGCCTATTGCCCGAGCTCGGATTACGCCGCCAACGTGGAATTGGCCGCAGCCATCACCCCCGACACCACACGCCCTTCGCCTGCCGAAGAAATACGCAACGTAGAGACGCCCAAACAGACCACCTGCGAACAAGTAGCCCAATTACTGGACATTCCACTGCAACGCACAGTCAAGCTGCTGGCGCTGATGGCGGAAGACAAATTACACATACTGCTGCTGCGCGGCGACCACTCCTTAAATGAAATCAAGGCCGCCAAACTGCCCGGACTGGCCGATTTCCGCTTTGCCAGAGAAGATGAAATTCGCAGCTTTTTCGATTGCCCACCCGGCTTCCTAGGTCCTGTCGGTCTGGACAGAACAACGGTTCGCGTGATTGCGGATAACTCGGTCGCGCTCATGAGCGATTTCGTAGCGGGTGCGAACGTGGCCAAATTCCACACCGCCGGCATCAACTGGGGACGCGACTTGCCCGAGCCTGATCTGGTGGCCGATATCCGCAACGTGGTCACCGGCGATATCTCACCGGATGGCAACGGCACTTTGGAAATATGCAGGGGCATTGAAGTCGGTCATATATTCCAGTTGCGCAGCAAATATGCAGAAAGCATGAAGGCCACGTTTCTGGACGCACAGGGCAAGGCACAAATCCTGGAAATGGGCTGCTACGGCATAGGCGTGTCGCGCATCGTCGCCGCCGCGATCGAACAGAATTATGACGAGCGCGGCATTGCTCTGCCGGTCGCCATGGCGCCCTTCCAGATCGCGCTCGTGCCTATCGGCATGCACAAGAGCGAAACCGTGAAGAACGCCGTCGAACAACTCTACAGCGAACTGAAAGCCGCCGGCATCGAGGTCTTGCTGGATGACCGTGACGAGCGTCCCGGCGTGATGTTTGCCGACATGGAACTGATCGGCATCCCGCACCGCCTCGTCGTCGGTGACCGTGGTCTGAAGGAAAGTTTAATCGAATATCAGGGCCGACGCGATGCCGACGCCCAGACGATTCCCTTGCAAAACGCGCTACAGTTCGTAAAATCCAAACTATGAAAACAAAACAGGCAGGACTGAGGACTGAGGAGCGAGGAGCGAGTAAAACCGGCTCTTCGCTTCGCGCTGCGCGATCTTCAGCACTCAGCACTCAGCACTCAGCACTTGCCTGCTCGTTCTTTTTTTCCCTGTTAGCGACGTTATTTGCCGCTAACGCCTTTGCCGGTGCGCAAACCCATACACCGCTATCCGCCAGCGTACGTGCGGTATTGCAACACAGCGTATCGGATCATGCAGCACCCAAACTAGCCTTCGCCACACAGTATGAAGCGGACTCATGGCTGAACGAAATGTCACGTCGTCTGGAAAAACGCCTGCCTGACAAGAGCTACCGCGTGGATTTTCTCAACACCGTGCATTATGAGGCCACTCGGGCGGGACTCGATCCGCAACTGGTATTGGGTTTGATCGAAGTGGAGAGCGGCTTTAAAAAATACGCCGTCTCTTCAGCAGGTGCGCGCGGCTACATGCAGGTGATGCCCTTCTGGGTGCGCGAAATCGGGACAACTGACCAGAATTTGTTTCATCTGCGCATCAATCTGCGCTACGGTTGCGCGATACTGCGACACTATCTGGATATCGAAAAAGGCGATCTGTATCGCGCCCTGGGACGTTACAACGGCAGCCTGGGACGCCCCGAATACCCGAACCTGGTACGTGCCGCCTGGCATAACCACTGGGCATTGCCACAGCGCACCGTCAGCAATAACCACACACCCGCCAGTTAAGGCGCTCACGCTCGCCGCTTTTCCGCGTCATCACCCGCCAGCCGGGTTGTTCTCCGGCAACGCTGGCGGCAATTCTGTGTGTACGAGATTTTTCTGAACGCCGCGATTAATGCCCGTTTTTTTCAGGTTCGGCAGAGGCTGGCTCAGCCTTACCCGTACCATGTTCTGCGGCATGGCTGAAATACAGTGCCAGCGCGATCAGTGTGATGCTGGCGCCCAGATAGACCAGATCCAGCGGTGTTTCCAGCTTCATGCGCAACGCCTCCTTAAACAGCGTGACGATCAAAATCATCAGAATCACCTTGGCCAGGCGGCTTTTCAGATCGTCCAGATTATTGATTACCAGAATATTGCCTGATGCCTTATTGCCATGCGCCTGATCGATATCGCTGATGAATAATTCATACAAGCCGAATGAAAAAATCAGCATCACCGTCGCCAGCAGATAACCGTCCACCACCTCCACGATATGCGAAACCGTGTTGTCATGCAGCGCCTTGCGCGCCTCATCTGTCAAACTGGCATCGGCATAATGCAGCGCATGCTGAACCAGAAAGTACACATCCACGGTAGCCATATAAAAAATCAAAAAACCCGCCAGCAGACTGCCAATAACAGCGGCCAGAATGACAAACCGGCTATTCCACAACGCCCCTTCAAACAGCTTCTCAACAAGTTTCATTTTAAATTTATATCAGTTAAAAACGACGCGTATTAAAACGCAAATAACCCCGTCGGGCAAGCGTTTGGACTGAACTTGCCCGCTTGAATGATTGACAGTCTGTAAACAGGGGGCATACGATTGTGAGCATGTCCTCACTCTATCTGCATCATTTCGGCCTGAATTCCCCGCCGTTTTCAATCACGCCCGACCCCGGATTTTTCTTCGAGGGGGGCGACAGGGGCGCATTCATCGCCGGATTATTGCACGCTGCCCTGCAAGCTGAGGGCATTGTGCTGGTGATCGGCGAAGTGGGCAGTGGTAAAACCCTGATGACCCGATTGCTGCTCGCGCGCCTGCCCGAGCATGTCGATACCGTCTATCTGCCCAACCCTGCTTTTTCGCGCGATGAAATCATGCAGGTCATCGCCAGAGACCTGGGTATTTCCACAGTCAGTCCGGGCGTGAGCCTGGAGACACTCCAGCGAGAGCTGATTACCCGCCATGTGCAAGGCAGGCAAGTTGTCGTATTGATAGACGAGGCTCACGCCATGCCCGCCGAGTCCATAGAGGAAGTCAGGCGACTCTCCAATCTGGAGACCGACGACCGCAAACTGGTTCAGCTGATTCTTTGCGGCCAGCCCGAACTAGACACACTGCTGTCCAAACCCGCTCTGCGTCAGGTGCGTGACCGCGTCGTGTACCGACTCATGCTGGGCAACTTATCCCGAAATGAATCCAGCGCCTATCTGGCTCACCGGCTCAGCATTGCCGGATGGCGCGGCGGGCGGCTGTTTTCAGCCTTGGGCGAAATGCTGTTGCTATTCGATGCAGGAGGACGCGCCCGGCGTCTCAATCTGATCGCCGACAAGGCACTGCTGGCCGCTTACGCCGAAGGCAAGGGACAGGTCAGCGCCCGTCATGTATGGCTCGCGATACAGGATGCCGGTGCCAATTTCTCCTCACCCTGCAAGCAAAAAAAGTATCGGCGCGCAACTGGCGCATTCATCATCGCCCTGTTCGTCGCCGCAACGCTTTGGCTGCTCGTTAAAACTTAAGCCTCCTGCGCCGCTTTCTGATCGCTCTGTCGTAGTTGCCTGTTGAAACTAGAAACTTAGATTTGGCATATCTCACGCGGAGACGCGGAGAACGGCAGACAACCACCCCAAAAAATAAAAATCTGAATTCGCAATATTCATCATTGGTCGAGTTGGCATGTGTTTTTGCTGTCGACCAGTTGGTTGGTGGATTATATCTCCGCGCTCTCCGCGTCTCCGCGTGAACATTGCCTTTTAGTGAGATCGAATTGCTGCCAACAGTTAATTGCGACATAGCATTTCTGATTGTTACTTCCTGTTTTCCTACCACGGCTTCATGCTTTCCTATCTATATAATTACATAGGTATTTTGGCCTATTGACCACACACCCTGAAACTGAAAGACTGCGGCTGGCGCGGATAACCTGAAATGGCGTGTATCTATCTCGCATCCGCTCAGCCAGACAGATGAATCGGAACAACCGGGGGGTGGCCGAATTATGCAAGAGTCGCAGTTTTTATATTTGTTGATGACATTGGCCATAGGTCAATCACCCGACGTGCAACTGCGCTCCGTGGCACCACAAATCACTCACGAGCAGCCAGGCACACCACTCAAACAAGCGTCCTCTGCATCGCCCCGCAACCCTTTACAGCCCTGCGTAGCACCCGTGCAAAAATCCGCACGAAATCCCGTGCCCGCCCATTTGCCTGCATCGCAGCACTGCAGCGATTAGCCGCCGCAGCGTCGCATAAGTGGCAACATACTTGAGAGGAACCGGCAATGCACTCTGGTCTTAATAGCGAAAAACGAACAGGCGCAAGACGCTTATTCAACCTGTTCGCCGTACTCTGTGTCCCGCTCAGCGCATGCACCCATCTCCCCAAGTCGATCACGCCCTCCGATCAGCATCTCACGCCACCTCGGTCAACCACCCCCGGCATCATCCCCCCGCTTGTCGACATCGCGCCGCTACCGCCGCCGCCCAAAGCGACCAGGGCCGCCGAACGCTACAGCATCGTGGTGAACAACGTATTGGCACAGGAAATATTATTTGCGCTGGCGCGAGACGCCAAACTCAACATCGAAATCCACCCCGGCATCACCGGCACGGCGACCATGAATCTACTGGACCGCACCCTGCCGGAAATACTGGACGCCATCGCACGTCAGGTGGACATGCGCTATGAACTCAATGGCGCCAACCTCGCCATCATGCCTGACAGTCCATTTCTCAAAAGTTACCAGATCGAATATCCCAACGTGGCGCGAGATGCCAAAAACAGTATCAACATGTCCACCAGTATCGCAGTGATCGGCAAGGGAGAGGGCGGATCGGGAGGCAGCAACGGCTCTGCTTCCAACATAGACAACATTTCCAAAAACAACTTCTGGGAAACACTGACCGAAAACATCAAGGATTTACTACGGGAAACCGACAAGAAACTGCCTGAAGGGGTAAACGAGACTGAACAATACAATCCCCAACCGGCTGCTGCTCTACCCGCAGCCGGGCAAAGCGCGATATCCGCCCTGCCTGCGCAGATACAAAACCAAGACACCAGCCGTGCCCGGCGCGTGACCTATCGCGAAGCCGCCTATGTGATCGCCAACCCGGAAAGCGGCATCATCAGCGTGCGCGCCACTTCACGACAACATGCCAGCGTGCGCGAATTCATAGACAAGGTGATGAATAACGCGCGCCGCCAGGTGCTGATAGAAGCCACCATTGTCGAAGTCTCCTTATCCAACCAGTACCAGCAAGGCATAGACTGGGGGCTGCTGCGCACCCTAGGACTTAGTCTTTCGCAGGTTTCCCCTGTGGGGGCAGCGGCGGCAATGGGCACCATCAGCTACATCAACCCCGGCAGGAACGGCATGTTCAGCCTGAGCGGCTCGATCAAATTACTGGAAACTTTCGGCAAAACCCATGTCTTGTCCAGCCCCAAACTGTCGGTGCTCAACAACCAGACCAGTTTGCTGAAAGTGGTGGATGAATCGGTCTATTTCACCATCGAGGCAACATCTGCAACATATAACCCGACTACCGGAGTCGAAACCACTAGGGCTACCTACACGTCCACGGTACACACTGTCCCGGTCGGTTTCATGATGTATGTCACCCCGCAGATCGGCGGCGATGCCGAGGTCACGCTCAACCTCAGACCGACCATCACGCGCATTCTCAGCTACTCGAGAGACCCGAATCCAGCTCTAGCTATAGTTAATCCTCCTATTACCAATCTCATCCCGCAAATTCAGACCCGTGAGATGGAATCCATCCTGCGGGTGCGCAACGGCGACATCGCCGTGCTGGGCGGCCTGATGCAGGACGAACGCCAGGGCGATACCAGCCAGATACCCGGTCTGGGCAGCATTCCGGGCCTGGGCGAATTATTCAAATCGCGCAATGACACCAATTCAAAAACAGAACTGGTCATTTTCCTGCGCCCTGTCATTCTCAATCAGGAAAGCCAGTACGACCTGGTGCGCCAGTTCAAGAGCCCGACCGCCACTGCGGAATGGCAACAAAGCACCCAACAAACTGGGGAAACACCATGAGTCTGCTGTTCGATGCTCTAAAACGCGCACAAGGTAATGGCAGCAAACCGGATGCGTCGCCGCATTCCGGCGACAATGAAACGAGGCGCAGCACCGAAAGTAGCAGCACTGTTGCCAGACCCAGGACCCGCGTATTACCCTATGTAATCGCCGGATTGATCCTGCTGACAGGCGCTTTGTCCTGGTTTATTTATCAGCAAAACCAGCACATTCCCGTCGCAACTGAACAGACTAAACTGACTGCTTTATCGTTTGACGCGGCTTCGCAGGTTGTGGCCGCATCCGGTATCGCGGAAACCATCGCCACCCTGCCTGCCACCGCAAGCGGGGCAGACAGTCTGAGCTATAAAGACAAATCGTGGACACGCCCCGTCGAGACCAAAAAACAGGCAAAACGCAAACCCAGGCGCAGCATCGCCCAGGCTGGCATTCAGCCCCGTACTGATCCGCTCCAACTGGCTTATCTGGCGCTGTCCGAAGGCCGTCTGGATCAGGCCGAGCACAACTACCTCGCCGCGCTTGCCCAACGCCCGCACGAGAAGGACGCACTGCTGGGGCTGGCGGTGATCGCCCAGCGCAGGATGCAAACGGAGCGCGCCGCCGAACTCTATCGTCAGGTGTTGCGTGAAGATCTGGGCAACGCCGCCGCTGCCGCCGGACTGGTCAGCCTGTCGGAGCTGGCAGACCCGCTGTCCGCTGAAAGTCAGCTCAGAGAACTGATCGACCTCAAGCCGACAGCGGCCGAATTTCACTATGCGCTGGGCGGCGTGCTGGCACGTCAACAGCGTTGGGGAGAAGCACAGCAAGCCTTCTTCCGCGCCTGCAGCCTTAAGCCTGACAACGCGCCTTACGCTTACAACCTGGCTGTCTCACTCGATCATTTGCACCAGCCCGCCGCTGCCTTGCCCTATTACGAGCAGGCCTCCAAACTGGCAAAACCCGGCGATCCGACCCTTGATCAGGACGCGATTGGCCGCCGCATACAGGAACTGAAGAACAGTCGCTAGTCGCTAGTAGCTAGTAGCTAGTAGCTAGTAGCTAGTTAACATCATGAATTATTTGTATATTTTTTTACAACGGGCAGTTAACTTGCGATGAACACTCAGAATTCACCAGTCAATCACCAGCGTATCGGCGAGGTACTGATCGCGCGCGGCCAGATCAATAATGATCAGCTGCGTATCGCCCTGCACCGGCAAAAAAATGATAACAAACCTCTGGGCGAAGAGCTGCTTGATTTGCATTTCATCACCGAGCAAGCCATGCGCGAGGCCGTGTCCGAGGCAGCGGGCTACAAATCCATAGAGCTGTCTGGTCTGGTAGCCAACGCGGCCGCATTGGCACTGATTCCCAAACCCGTCGCCATCAAACACACTCTGTTTCCGGTCAGTTTTGACCCGGAAGCGGCTGATCTGGTGATCGTCGCATCCAATCCGGACGACATTCTGGCGCGGGATGCGATTGTCCCTTTTCTACTTCAGGCCAGCCAAATAGCCGGAAAACGCATCATTCCTTCATGGCGTATCGCACCCAGTGCGGAAGTGCTCGCCACGATAGACAGATTCTACAATCACGAACTTTCCATCGAGGGTATCCTTTTCGAGCTGGAAAGCGGCGAGCTCGACCTGAACGCACTCACCCAGGCCGGCGTTTCATACAGTCACCCGATCGTTCGTCTTACCGATGCGATACTTTCCGATGCAGTCAGCCGTAGCGCATCAGACATCCATTTCGAGCCTGAAGAGCAGTTTTTGCGTGTACGTTACCGCATCGACGGTGTGTTGCGGCCGGTACGCTCACTGGCAAAATCACACTGGATGGCGATACTGGTACGTCTGAAAGTCATGTCAGGCATGAATATCGCCGAGACGCGCGCCCCACAGGACGGGCGCATCTCACTCTCACTGTTTGGCCGCCAGATAGACTTTCGCGCCGCGTCCCACCCGACCATACATGGCGAAAATTTCGTGTTGCGAATACTCGACCGCAAGGCAGGCATCGTCAGCCTGGACAAACTCGGCATGACC
>JAUSLX010000086.1 GCA_030645775.1 Gallionella sp.
GTGCCGGGTGCGGATGTGGCCATCGGTCTGGATTGCGCCAGTTCTGAATTTTACAAAGACGGACTGTATCATCTCGATTCCGAGGGCTTGAAGCTGACCTCGGCTCAGTTTGTGGACTATCTGGCCAACTGGGTGGACAAATATCCCATCGTCAGCATCGAAGACGGCATGAGTGAAAGCGACTGGGACGGCTGGAAATTGTTGACTCAGCGTCTGGGCAAGAACGTGCAAATCGTCGGTGACGACATATTTGTTACCAACACCAAAATATTGCGTGAAGGCATCCGTTTGGGGCTGGCCAATTCTATTCTGATCAAGGTCAATCAGATCGGCACATTGACTGAAACCTTTGCGGCCATCGAAATGGCCAAGCGCGCGGGCTACACCGCCGTGATCTCACACCGTTCCGGTGAAACCGAAGACAGCACCATTGCTGATATCGCGGTGGCCACCAATGCACTGCAAATCAAGACAGGTTCGGCTTCGCGCTCGGATCGTATGGCAAAATACAATCAATTGTTGCGCATCGAAGAAGATCTGGGTGACACAGCCTCTTACCCCGGGCGCGACGCGTATTATCAACTGAGCTAGGAATACTGTCGCTTGATAATTTCCTATTCGCCCTTGGCTTAGGCTAGGGGCGATTTTTTTTACAGATGGTTGCGTTCAGCCTGTCCTGAACGGAGTCGGAAGGCTCAATTGCGCATATGAGAATCATCACACCGATCTTGATAGTCCTGTTGTTGCTGTTGCAGTACCCGCTGTGGCTGGGCAAGGGCGGCTGGTTGAGAGTGTGGGACCTGAATCATCAGGTTGGGGAGCAGCAGCAGATTAATCAGCAGGCTGAGCAACGCAATGCCTTGCTGGATGCTGAAGTACGCGATTTGAAACAAGGCACTGAAGCCATAGAAGAGCGTGCGCGTAGTGAGTTGGGAATGATAAAAAGCGACGAGGTGTTTTTTCAAATTCTGGATGATTACAGTAATCAGATAAGCGAAAAACTGTCTGCCGCAACG
>JAUSLX010000100.1 GCA_030645775.1 Gallionella sp.
AAAGGGGGGATTGGTAGTTTTTTTGCAGCAGATCCATGTAACAGAACGCCACTTCCGAGATCACGTCTATCCAGCGCAATGCGGGGCTGAATTCCAGGCAATCGAATATCACCAGCTGCCCATCTACCCAGGCCAGATTGGCCAGATGCAGGTCGCCATGGCATTCACGCACAAAGCCGTGTTGTTTGCGTGCTCGCATCAGCGGCGCGAGGCGCGCATGTTCGGTATTGCACCAGACGTGCAAAACCGCCAGACGCTGAATTTCTGCCGGGGCGTCCAGCCGGGCGGCCAGTATCTGGAAATTTTCTGTGGCCGGTCGGGCCACTGCGTCCGGCTCTCCCCACGGACTATCGTTAGCCGCACGCTCGCATTCAAAAAGATGGAAATGCGCCAGACGTGCTGCCAGCGCATCTATTTGCCTGTTACCCAGTTCGCCGCGAGCCGCAAGCCTGTCCAGCGTGGCATCAGCTGGGAACTGACGCATCTTCACCGCATATTCCAGAATATTGCCTGAGCCGTTGATGCGCGGCGCATCAGTGGTTCCGGTAATGGCAACTACATCCAGATAAATGTCGGCAGCCAGCCGCCGGTTCAGACGCAATTCCTCAGTACAATCCTGCTGGCGCAGCGCCAGCGTGGAAAAATCCAGAAACCCCAGATTGACTGGTTTTTTGATCTTGTAGGCATACGAGCCCGTCAGCAACACCCAGGAAATATGCGTTTCGATCAGCTCCAGCTTTTCCACCGCGTGATCGTAACAAGCTGGATCTGCCAGCAATGCCCGGATCAGCGTCGGCAGTGCGTCAGGCATCAGCAGCCTCTTGTTCGGGAAGTGGCATCTGCCAGCGTATCGGCAGATCCTCACGCCGCCGGTTCAGTGCATTCAAGACTTCAAGGGCGGCGTAAGCATCATTGGCCGCATAGATCAGCTGCTTGTCGTTGAGTTGCAAAGCTGCCCAGTTGGAAGTCGTGACGCGTTTGGATTTATGAAACTTTTGCTGCATGGCGAGTCCGACTGCCGCCCTGACACCGGTGGAACTGCCATAGCCCTCCTTGCGGAACACGTGATTCATATCCAGAACAGCCGCCAGCTTCACGCCCAGCTTGTGATAAATTTGCGCATGATCAGACTGCAAGCCAAAGCCCACCTTGAGCACGGCTTCCGATTGCAGAATTTCAACAACGTAAGGCAGACACTCGGGGCGGTTGAGCTGAAAGATGAACGCCTTATCCTGAATCGCGAATTGCACGACATGCGGCCCCTCGCTGACATCGCCACGGTTAAAGGTCGGCTTCGATTCGGTGTCGAAGCCAGTCACGCCTGCCGCAAAAATTTCGGCGCTTGCCGATAACAACGCTTCCTGAGTGTCCGGTATGAAAATACGCTCCAGCGTAAGCGCCTTAAAGGGTGGCATGAGCGCCGTTTCGGCCTTGCCGGGAGTGGGTTTATGGGTCACGGAATGGCCTTGAGTTTAACGGTCATGGGAAAGTGACCACCCCTGATAATGAAGTGGTTCTCGCTGGGATATTGCCCTTGGGCAATATCCCGCCATGCCCGTTCCCTCACCCCCGTTCCCCCTCTCCCAAAGGGCGAGGGGTACGGTTCGTCGCTGCGCGAGTTTCGTTAAACGGGCTGGCATTGGCATCTCACTCTTTCGCAGACTTGAGCGCCAGCGCATGCTGATACAGATCGCTGCGGTTCGCCCCGGTGATTTTTGCCGCGAGTTGTGCGGCCTGTTTGAGCGGCAGCTCTTCCAGCAACACATTGAGCGTGTTCAGCGTTTCGGCGGACAAGCCTTCCTCGGGCTGCGCACCGGAAACCAGCACGACGAATTCGCCGCGTTGCTGGTTGCTGTCGGATTGCAGCCAGGCTTCTGCCTCGGAAAGTTTGCAGGCATGAAGTGTTTCAAACAGCTTGGTGATTTCACGCGCCAGCACGATAGTCCGCTCACCACCCAATACAACGTGCAAATCAGTGATGCATTCGACGATACGATGCGGCGCTTCATAAAACACCAGTGTATAAGGATGGCTGCTCAAACCTTGCATAACCGTGCGCCGTGCGGCTGATTTATTGGGCAGGAAGCCATAAAAAAGAAAGTGCGGCGCGGCTAATCCCGATGAGGACAAGGCCGCTACCGCCGCACTCGCCCCCGGAATCGGTATCACGCGCAATCCTGCTGATTGCACAGCCTGCACCAGCAAGGCACCGGGGTCGCTGACGGCAGGCGTACCCGCGTCGCTGACGAAGGCCACGCTTTGTCCCGCCAGCAACAGGGAGACAAGCTTTTCAGCTGCGCCGCGTTCGTTGTGCTGGTGCACCGCGATCAGTTGCTTCGCATAAATTCCGTGGTGTTTCAGCAGATGGGAAGTATTGCGCGTATCCTCCGCCGCGACCACATCGACCCCTGCCAAAACGTCGAGTGCGCGCAGGGTAATGTCGCGCAAATTTCCTATCGGGGTGGCAACTACATATAATGCAGGCTCTATTTTTTGCAGATGTTCGTTATGCAACGTGTACTCCTAATACTTTCGACCATATTCGCACTATACGCTTGTACCCCCGCTCAGGTGCACAAGCCCGGCATTGACATCCAGGCCAGCACAGTGCGTCCCGCCGTACCGCACGCTGAAATCAAACAGCCCGCACCCGTAACAGCCGTCATCAAGAAACCCGCTTCCGTCACCGTCACGCCCGAAATATCCAGCGCTCCGCTGAGCACAGAACAAGGTTCCACAGCACATATCGCGCTTTTATTGCCTTTGCAATCGGCTAATTTCGGCGCGGCGGCGGCCGCCGTTCAGCAAGGGTTTATGGCGGCAGCCCATCTTAACCCGCAGGCGCTGCCGGTGCGAGCGTATAGCAATGTTGATGAAAACAGCAGCATCACTGCCGTTTATCGTCACGCCATAGCCAACGGCGCACGGGCCGTGGTAGGGCCGTTGACCCGAAATGGGGTCACAGCCCTGGCGGAAATGCAATATTTCCCGGTGCCCACCCTGAGTCTGAACATACTGGATAGCCAGCCTGTTCACAATCTGTATTTCTTTGGCATGGCCGTAGAAATGGAAGCACGCCAGGTGGCGCAACTAGCCAGGCAGCAGGGGTTTCATCGTGCCATCGTGATCACCTCTCACGCACAGCTGGCAAGGCGATTGCAATTCGCTTTTGAAGAACAATGGATTGCTTCAGGCGGCACGATAACGCGCGAAATCGACGCCAGCGACGACGCGACGGTATTCGCGAGCATCGTCGCGCAGCCGGATACCCTGGTGTTTTTTGCCGCCGATGTCACCCAGGCGCGACAAATTCGTCCCTATTTGCCGAACAGTCTGGCGATTTACGCCACTTCCCTGCTCTTCACCGGCGATAACGAAACCCTGGTCAACTTCGATCTGGATGGCATTCGTTTCATCGATATGCCCTGGTTGTTGCAAGCCGATCACCCGGCCGTCATGCTCTATCCACGCGCCTATCCGCCGTTGGCAATAGATCAGGAGCGACTCTACGCGCTGGGCATAGACGCCTTTCGCCTGATACAGGTGCTGCTTGCCAATCAGCCAACGGCCCTGCCGCTGGATGGTGTCACCGGGCAAATACAACTGAATGAACACACCTTCCAGCGCGAAGCGCTTCCGGCGCTATTCGTGCAAGGCCGCGCACAGCCAGCCGATGCACCTGTTACACCCGCCGCACCGCTGTTTCCCGGTCATGCCACTACACGGGAAGAGGCGCCGTCTGCCGGCGTGCCTCCCAGCCCGTGAACGGTGCGCAGGCCGAACGCTGGGCGGCGGAATATTTACAGCAGCAGGGACTCAAACCGGTAACGCAAAATTATCGCAGCCGTTTCGGTGAAATTGACCTGATCATGCAGGATGGCGTCACGCTGGTTTTTATCGAAGTACGCCAGCGCAGCAGCACCCGTTTCGGCGGTGCAGCCGCGAGCATTGATCATCACAAGCAACAACGTCTGATCCGCACCGCGCAACACTATCTCGCCAATCTGGGCCGCATCCCGCCATGCCGCTTCGATGTGGTGCTGATGGATGACGCAGATGGCCTCAATGCAGAATGGTTGAAAAATGCGTTCGATGCCTGATTCAGTTAATATCCGCACTCAGGACATCCGCAGTAACTATAAGCCCCCGCTAAATCCATTTTTCGGGATGAAGCGCAAGGAGCCGCACAGCGAATGACGCAGGCATATCAGATTGATAGACTAGCAATGAGCGAGCATGCGACACCGCGCTTCGCCCTGAAAATGGATTTTATGGACATCAATAAACGCATCATCAAGCATTTCACCGATAGCGCGGAGCTCAAGCTGAAGGTCAAGGACGTACTGGCCACGCCTATCGCCAACGCCGCTCAGTTGTTTTTCG
>JAUSLX010000102.1 GCA_030645775.1 Gallionella sp.
GATAACCAGCGACTTGCCAGCTCTTGTACCCTTTAGGGTGTGCTGGCTTAGTCGAATGGCTAGTAGTTTCATCAGGAGCGTAGCGACGCGGCAATCCAGAATGCCTTTTAGATCAATGATCTGGATTGCCACGCTTCGCTCGCAATGACGGCGTTGATGAATAAATCAGCGTTTCCTTAGCACTCATCCGCGCAGCACGTAGCGCTACTCGTCCCCGTCGCCGGGCAAGGGTGCCAGCAAGGCAGCGATGTCGGCTTCACCAAACTTGGTCAGACCTGCACTATCTTCGGACAGGATACCGGCAGCAAGCTCGGCCTTCTTCTCTTGCAGCGCCAGGATTTTTTCTTCGATGCTGCCTGCCACCACCAGTTTGTAGACAAACACATTCTTGGTCTGTCCCAGTCGGTGCGCGCGATCCGTGGCCTGATTTTCGACAGCGGGATTCCACCACGGATCATAGTGAATCACGGTGTCGGCCGCAGTCAGATTCAGCCCCACGCCGCCTGCCTTGAGGCTGATGAGGAAAATCGGCACTTCGCCATCCTGAAAGCGGCGCACCACGGCTTCGCGGTTCTGCGTGTCGCCGGTGAGTTTTACATACGCCAGCCTTTCCTTCGTCAACTCCAGTTCAATCAATTCCAGCATTGAGGTAAATTGCGAAAACACCAGAATACGCCGACCTTCGTCCACCAGCTCCGGCAACATTTCCATCAGCAAATCAAGCTTGGCGCGTTCCTTGACTTTTTTAGCACTGGTCAGTTTCAGCAGGCGCGGATCGCAACACACCTGACGCAACTTGAGCAAGGCATCGAGCAGGATGATGTGGCTGCGCGCAAAACCTTTTTCCGCGATCTCTTCGCGCACACGCTGATCCATCGCGATGCGCACTGTTTCGTAAAGATCACGCTGCCCGCCCGACAACTCGACGGTGCGCACGATCAGTGTCTTGGGGGGCAACTCCGTGGCGACATCTTCCTTGCGGCGCCGCATGATAAAAGGCCGTACGCGCTGGGCCAGCAGCTCGCGGCGCAATCGGTTGCCCTGTTTTTCAATCGGTGTGCGCCAGGTTTTGGTAAAACCCCTGGCATCACCCAGTAAACCCGGCAGCAAAAAGTCGAACTGCGCCCACAACTCGCCCAGATGATTTTCCAGCGGTGTTCCGGTGAGACACAGACGATGGCGCGCGTTCAGTTTACGCACCACTTGTGCGGCCTGGCTGGAGACATTTTTTACCGTTTGCGCTTCATCCAGAATCAACAGATGGTAGTTGTGTTCCAGCAAAGCAGCTTCATCCCGCCACAGCAAGGGATAGGTGGTAAGAATGACATCGTATTCGGCAATCAACGGAAAATGTTCGGCTCTTTCCTTGCCATGCAAGGACAACAGCCTGAGCTGCGGCGCAAATCGTTCCGCCTCACGTTTCCAGTTAAAAATCAGCGAGGTGGGCAATACAACCAGCGAAGGTCTGTCCATCCGTCCCGACTGTTTCTCAAGCAGCAGATGCGCCAGAGCCTGGGCGGTTTTACCCAGCCCCATATCATCCGCGAGTATGCCGGCCAGCCCCTGCTCACGCAAAAACTGCAACCAGGACAGCCCTTCCAGTTGATACTGGCGCAGCTGCAAGGCAAATCCTTCAGGAGGCTGCACAGCCTGAATACCCGTGGTATTTTTGAGTTTTTCGGCCAGGCCCGCGACCGCATCCATCCCCTTGAACTGCCAGCGCTCCATCCCGGCCAGCGCATCGATGCGTGCCACATCATAACGGGACAGGCGAATTTCCTCACTGCCCGTCTTGCCGTCGAACAATTCGATCAGTGTGCGCGCCAGCGGCTTGATGCGTTCAGCCATCACCTTTACGCGTCCACCCTCGGGCAACTGTAACTCGATGGCCTCGTCATCCCGCATTCTTTCCAGCAGAATCGCATCCAGCCAGCGCGGATCGACCTTGAACAGCTCGTGCAGCAACGGCGCCAACGCCAGCCGCTGACCATTGACCACAATACCCATGTTCAGACTGAACCAGCCATCTTCCTGTTCGTCGAACTCGCCCACCCAGGCTTCCACTTCCAGCATGTGATGACGAAATCCCTGCGGAATAACGACCTGCCATCCCGCCGCCCGCATCTCCGGAATGACGTGCTGCATGAACTGCGGCCAGACCTTTTCACTTTCCAGCACATACACGGGCTGATCGAGCGTCACCCCGGACAAACCAAAGCGCGGCATTTCTTCCAGGCCGTAGTCGCGCAACGACTTGAGAAAACGCTGCTCCAGGTTCTGATCGCGCTGCACGCGCACGGTCTCGCCATTTGCAAGCGAGACAAATTCGCCCGGATGATCGATAGGCATGAGCGCATCGCCATAACGAAAATTTACGCGAGCCCAGTCGCGCACCTGCGTTCCGAAGCCATAACCGCGAAATCGCCCCATATAGGCCGGGACCGAGGTTTCCAGCAACAGCGCGGGGGTTAGCGGTGCTTCCAGGCTACGCAGTCTGCTGGTATTGGGTGCAGGCAAATCGGGAACCATTTCACGCAACACCTCCGACACCACCGGAACATCAATCTCCCTGAGCGGCGGCATGCTCAACAACTGTGCGATTTGCGACGGCGTCTGCGCCAGTTTCAACAAACCGATTTCACCCGATTTCGCATCCAGATACCAGGTCGCATCCTGCAAAGGCAACACCGCTACTGCCGCGCCGCTGCGGATGATTTTCGGCACCATGCGCCCGGATTCATCCGCCCCCCAATCCAGTCTGGCCTCGCGCACCTCACCCTGCTTCAGACGTATCGGAGCGGACAAGACATAACGATTGCCGGCGATTCGTTCCATGCAAAAAAATCTTCCCGACTCCAGCAAACCAAGCAGAATCTCATTACCCTGGCGGCCCATGACGATATTGCCGTCATATTTATCACGCTGTCTGAGCAATAATCGCAAAATGGGCAAATCTTCGTCCGTGACAAACTGGGGCGGTTTAATCAACGCGCGCTCCACGTTACTCCATTCTTCGAATTGCCCCTGCAACTGTCCGTCAGCCGACATCTTCGCCTTATAAATCCCGACTATATAACTCTCTGAATTAATAGACTTCATCAGCGCATAGCATAAACGTTCGGTGCGCAATGCCGTCTTGGCCTTTTTCCTGACTGGCACGGCCTGCGCCTTGCGGAACGCCTCTACCCATTCCAGCAAGGCAGGATTCACTGTCGGCGTGCGCGGCAGGGATAGCGCCGACAACAATACCGCCGCCGTATGTTTGCATTTGTATCCGACCGGGCAGCTGCACATCGGCTTGATCCCTTGCGCGCCGACCATGTCTTCTTCAAAGAAAATTTCCACGGCATAAGGATATTTGGCCGTGCCTTTCACCTGTGCCGTTATCTTCCCCGGCTGCACGGACAGTTGAGTAATCGAATTCAGATAAGCCTTGGCCTTGTGCAACTCAGGCATGGAGTACCAGCGTGTTACATCGGCGAGGGTATAAGTCTTGGCAAGTGACATGGCGTAATGGCTTTATCCGGCACGGATGGACGAAAGGCGGATTATAACGCGCCGCATGAAACACGATGGAACTAAGAAAAATTTTACTGCGCAAGCATAGCTGTGCGGGACAGTCATACAACGGAAAATACATACCCGACAGCCGCCTTCAGGCGGCTATGCGTCCCTGGCTGAGTGTTTTTCGCCCTGCGCATCCATAAAAAACACAATAGGGTAGAAAACAGGGGGCTGCATGAGATATGATTTGCGCATGGGCGGCATCGGATTTTTCCTATGCAGAACGTTAGCACACGAAAGTGACCAATGAAAAAAGTTAAGGCGATGATACTGGCTGCGGGCGATGGTTTGCGCATACGTCCGCTCACGCAGGATTTGCCCAAACCGATGATTCCTATTCTGGGCAAACCGGTAATGGAGTATCTGGTTGAAATACTGGCCAAACATGGCATCGAAGACATCATGGTCAACGTCGGCTATAAGCACTGGCGGATCGAAAATCACTTTGGCAATGGACGGCTCTGGAATGTGAATATCGGCTACTCATATGAGGGCGTGTATGAGTATGGCGAAATCGTACCGCGCGCGCTGGGTTCGGCTGGCGGCATGCGCAAGATACAGGATTTCGGTGGCTTTTTTGATACCACGACCATCGTGCTCTGCGGCGATGCGCTGATTGATCTCGACCTCACTGCGGCCGTACTGGAGCACAAGCGCAAAGAAGCGCTGGCCAGCGTGGTCACACTTGAAGTCCCTCACAGTGCTGTCGTTGATTATGGTGTGGTAGAAACCGACGATCAGGGGCTGATCATTTCCTTTCAGGAAAAGCCGCTTCCGGAACAGGCGCGTTCCAACTTTGCCAGCACCGGCATCTACATTTTCGAACCCGAAGTCCTGCAGTACATTCCACCCGATACGGAATTCGATATCGGCAGCCAGCTATTCCCCTTGCTGGTGGAAAAAGGTTTGCCTTTCTACGCACAGAAGCATTCATTCAACTGGTTAGACATCGGTCATGTCCCCGGATACTGGAACGTACTGCAACGCGTATTGCAAGGCGAGATCGAACAGACACACATGCCCGGCAAACAGGTACGCCCCGGCGTATGGGTTGGCATCAACACCCGCATCGACTGGGACAATGTCAAAATCGAAGGCCCTGTCTATATTGATTCCGGCGTGTGCCTCGAGGCCGGGGTCGAAATCATCGGTCCAACCTGGATATCCTGGGGATCGTACATTTGCCGCAATTCAAAGATCATCCGCAGCGTCCTGTTCGAATACACCCATATCCCTGCCGACATGGTATTCAATGAAACCATCGTCTCGCCCACCTACTGCGTCATGCATCAAAGCGGCGAAACATATTACACCGGCGATGACCGATGTGAATTACGCTGGAGCGATTCCCGGGGGCGCTGAACGGCAGCCTGAATCAAGGCCAGCTTTTCCACCCGGGTCAATTTTTTGATACTCATCTCGCGTTTTGATGCAGCGGATCTGTCCGCGCAATTCTCCACGAACACCAGCTCGACGGGTCCGCGCGCCCGGGTGTATTTGGCCGCCATACCCGCGTTGTGCGCGGCAAGGCGTTTTTCCATATCGTTGGTGATGCCGCAATACAAGCTATCGTCGGCGCAGCGCAGCAGATAACAGACCCAATTCATCATTCTCACCGGTAGGGTGGGCAGGGTTTTCTGCCCACCGTTTATTTCCGCGTGGGCAAGTTGCCCACCCTACGCAAGCATATCCACGCACCCGCCAGCATCAGTGCGATCAGCAGCAACACCGCTGCATTGCCCCAGCGCACATAAGGTGTGCTGCCCTGATAGCCCTGCACCATGCCTTGCAACACAGCCTGTTGATGTTGCGGCAGCTGGTGTAAAACTTTACCGTTCACAGCGATGATGGAGGTCACACCGGTATTGGTGGCGCGCAGCATCATGCGGCCTGATTCCAGCGAGCGCAGTTGCGAAATTTGATTGTGCTGTGCGGCGGCATGAGAATGTCCGTACCAGGCGTCATTGGTCACATTGACCAGCAGCGTGGCTTCCGGCAGGGACATAATGATTTCTTCGCCAAACACATCCTCGTAACAGATATTCACCGCCACGCGCTGCCCGGCCACGGAAAGCGGCGCTTGCCGCAGATCGCCGCGCGCCAGATCACCCATCGGAATATTCAACACTTCGTTGATCAACCAGCCGAATATCGGGCGCAAGGGAATGAACTCGCCGAATATCACCAGATGGTGTTTGCGATAATGCAACTGTTCGGCAGCGTAGCTGCTTTCGGATGCACCCAGGGCGATCACGCTGTTGTAATACCCGCTGCTGTCGCGTTCGAACACGCCGACCAGCACATCACCCTTATTTCGTTTGGCATGCTCGCGCAACTGCTCAATCAGGCTTTGCGGCACTTCGTCGCGCAACATCGGGAATGCGGTTTCAGGCAGCACCGTCAGGCGTGCCGGGTTTTGCATCACCAGACGGCGGTAGCTATCCAGCGAGCCCGCCCGTGATTCTGCGTTGAACTTGATGTCCTGCGAAACATTGCCCTGAACCAGGGTTGCCGAGAAAGGTTCACCTTCAGGCTGTGTCCAGGCAATGCCGCGCAACAGTGCACCGGCTACCCAAAAAAGGACGAGCATCGCCAGGGCCACCCGCCCCTGCCTGGTCCGGCGCGCGCGCCACAATACAGCCAGCAATCCCGCACATACCGCTGCCACCAGCGAGACACCATACACGCCAAACAAGGGTGCGTAACCTGCCAACGAACTGTCACTGTGCGCATAGCCCAGCGTCAGCCACGGAAAACCGGTAAATATCATGCCGCGCAGCCATTCGATCAGTACCCAGACGGCAGGCATCACCAGCACGAAACGCAGCCCGTTCGACATGGAAAAACGCGATTGCAAATAAGCGGCCAGCGCAGTAAACAAGGAAAGAAAAGCTGCAAACAGCAGCGTAGCCGGTGCAGCCAGCCACATTGGCATGCCGCCGAAATCGTGCAGCGCGACATAAATCCAGCCGATTCCGGCCGTAAACAATCCCAGACCGAAGGCGAAACCCAGCTGTACAGCCGCCCGTGGCGTGATGGCGCGGCCCCATAAAACGAACAACGCCGCCAGCGCCAGCACCGGAATCGCAAAAATACCGAAGGGTGCAAAGCCAAACACACAAAGTGCTCCGGCCAGCAAGGCCAGGCCGTTTTCTTTATTCAGTAAATCCATGCAAAAATCCGCCACCCGATGCGTTACGAAACCCGCGCAGCATAACCGATTCAGCGCCCGCACATACTATCCTGGCACACAACGACGGCGACACTATGCCGCAAGCGTGGCGAGACCCGCTCTCTAACGGGTATGGGAAAGTGACTACCCCCTGATAATGAAGTGGTTCTCGCAGGGATATTGCCCTCGGGCAATAACTCGCAAACCCGCCATGCCCGTTCCCCTCACCTCGACTCCTCGCTTCGCTCTCCTCTCCCGCATGCGGGGAGAGCGAAGCGAGGGGGGCGAAGCCAGGCGAACGAATCGCTGCGCGAGTTTCATGTTAACCCTTACTGTTTCTGGAATTTACTAAAACGAAAAGCCCTCTACCGTTGGTTGCAGCGCATCAGTAATGCTTCAAATTGCGCTATCGGAACCGGCTTGCTGAACAGATACCCCTGAAAGTTTGTGCAGCCAATATCCAGGAGTATTTGACGTTGCTCTTCCGTCTCCACACCCTCGGCAATCACATGCAGATTCAGGCTGCGTGCCATGGCATTGATGGTGCGCGCAATCGCTTCATCGTTGCTGTCGGTGGCAATGTCACGCACGAACGACAGATCTATCTTGAGCTGGAAGAGTGGCAACTGCTTGAGGTATTGCAGGGAGGAATAACCGGTACCAAAATCATCCAGAGAAAACTGAACACCGGCTTTGTTTAGTACATTTATCGTGTTGATGATATTTTCGACATTGTCCAGCAAAATGCTTTCCGTAATTTCCATCTTAAGCAAACTCGGATTGATGGCATGGCGCTGCATGGCCGCTTGCACCTGAGCCGCAAATTCCGGTTGTTGGAACTGCTTGATGCTGACATTCACCGACAGAATCAAATCCCGGGTGTAGGCTTGCTGTTGCCATGCCTTGAGTTGTGCGCAAGCCTGTTCCAGCACCCAAAGACCTATAGGCAGCAACAACCCGGTTTCTTCTG
Organism: Gallionella sp.; assembly: GCA_030645775.1. Taxonomy (GTDB): domain Bacteria; phylum Pseudomonadota; class Gammaproteobacteria; order Burkholderiales; family Gallionellaceae; genus Gallionella. Next base: position 7,707 of record JAUSLX010000102.1, read on the forward strand.
CCACCGCGATGAATTGCGCGGGTAAAATCAGGCCTTTTTCAGGGTGTAGCCAGCGGATCAGCGCCTCTGCCCCCAATGGGTGACGCGCACTATCCACATGCACCTGGTAATACAATTGAAACTGTTGCGTTTCAATCGCGCAGCGCAAGTCGCTTTCAAGGGCAGCGCGGGCATTGACGCTATCCTGCATCTTCTGGTCAAAAAAGCGCAAGGTATTCCGTCCGGCTTTCTTGGCCTGAAACATGGCGATATCAGCTTGCTTGAACAGCTCATCGATTCCCTGTTGGTGACCGTGAAACAGCGTGGCGCCAATACTGGGTGTGCTGTGACATTTATGCGCACCCAGCTGGTAGGGTAGTGAGAGTGCGACAAGAATCTTTTCGCCTATCTCCTCCGTTTGTGCGGCCGCGTCATGACCATCCTTACTCAAATCTGCCAGCATCACCACAAACTCATCGCCGCCCAAACGTGCTGCGGTGTCACCCTCTCGCACGCATGAGGTCAGGCGTTCCGCAACCTGTTGCAGCAGCAAATCCCCGATGTCATGACCCAGCGTGTCGTTGAGGTTCTTGAAATGATCGAGGTCAATAAACAGCAAGGCAGCCAGCCTGCCGCTGCGCGCACTGGAAGACAAGACTTGCCGGCAACGATCCATCAGCAAGCGCCGGTTGGGCAATTGGGTGAGCGGATCGTAAAACGCCATATTCTGGATCGCATCTTCAGCAGCCTTGCGCTCGGTGATGTCGTGCAGGAAGATGGAAAGATAGTCTTTGGAAGGAAATATGCGGTATTCGAACCAGCGCTCCCATGGCAGACAATACGCTTCCACCTTGACAGGTATCTGTTCAGCCATCGCCTTGTGGCAGGCATCATAGAAGGGCTGCCCCACGCCTTCGGCAAATTCATACCAGATTTTTTTGCCGATCAAGTCCTCCGGCTTGCGGCCAAACAACTCGCCTGCCTTGGCATTGACGTAAGTATAATGGCCATCGCCATCCAGCGAAATGAACGCATCCGAAGCGCTTTCCAGTATATTGACGATGTGTTGATGCGATTGTTCAAGCTCGGCGGTGCGTTCCGCTACGGCTTTTTCCAGTGCGATGCGCGCCTCTCGTTCAGCTCTGTGACGATACAGGGCAATTTCGATGACAAGCTGAATTTCTCTGGGCGTACCCGGCTTGAGCAGATAGGCGTAAGGTTCGGTAAGCTTGGTGCGCAGGAAAAATTCATCGTCGGCGCAAGCGGTCAAATAAACAACCGGAATATCGCAAAATTCACGAATTTTTTGCGCGACCTCGACACCATCGATTTTCCCCGCCAGAACGATGTCTATTAACACCACGTCAGCGGCCAATGCCTGCGCCTGCTCAACAGCAGCCTCTCCGTGGCCCACCAGGGCCGCAACCCGATAGCCACAAACAAGCAGTTGAAGTTTGAGCGCTTCCGCCTGCAGGATGTCGTCTTCAACGATAAGGACGAATATCATTTGCTTCATCTGATACTCGGCATAAATGGTGTATCCGGACGAACACGCTTAGATGTCATATCATCGCCACCGTAAAATCTATTACCAGAAATACCCCTGCCGCCAACGAACTATGGCTGCCGGATTAGACCACAGCTTATGCGGGCAACCATATATGCCAAAGTATCTATACCATGCGCCCAGATCGCGTTCTCACCTCGCCTGCGATGCACTGTTTTTTATAAACTCAACGCACCCCGAGAGCATGCCTTGGGGGCGGGATTTTGCATTTAATTTCGCCCTGCACGCTGCTTTGTGCTTAAATCGCGCCTTGTCCCAATCGCAACCTTACAATTCATGGAAAAAATCCGACTCTCCAAACGCATGTCCGAACTTGGCCTGTGTTCGCGCCGCGAGGCAGATGGCTATATCGAAAAGGGCTGGGTCGATGTCGATGGCGAAACCGTCAGCCTGCTGGGCACCAAGGTTTATCCCACGCAGCAGATCACCCTGCGCACCGCTGCACAAGTCGTCCAGCATGAGCGCGTCACCATCCTGATAAACAAGCCGGTCGGCTACGTGTCAGGACAGGCTGAACACGGCTACAAACCGGCTTCCGCCTTGCTGGATGAAGCCACACACTGGGCGGAAGACCCCTCACCGATCAAGTTCCACCGCAGCCAATTCATCGGGCTTGCCCCGGCAGGCCGCCTGGATATTGATTCGCAAGGCTTACTGGTACTCACTCAGGATGGCCGTGTCGCCAAACAGCTGATAGGCGAAGATTCCAGAGTGGACAAGGAATATCTGGTACGCGTGCAGGGAAAACTGGAAAGCAGTGGCCTGGCTCTGCTCTGCCAGGGACTGAAACTGGACGGCGAATATCTCAAACCCGCGAAAGTGACCTGGCAGAACGAAGACCAGCTGCGCTTCGTGCTGCGCGAAGGCAAGAAGCGCCAGATACGCCGTATGTGCGAACTGGTCGGCCTGAGCGTCACCGGCCTGAAGCGCATCCGCATCGGCAAGGTAAAATTAGGCCTGCTGCCAGCAGGACAGTGGCGCTATCTGGGCGAGAACGAACAGTTCTAAGGAAACGCTGATTAAATCGTCTTTGCAGTCTTTGCGAGGAGCGTAGCGACGTGGCAATCCAGAATTCGCTTTATAATCAAAAGCCTGGATTGCCACGCTTCGCTCGCAACGACAATTTTGTGAATAAATCAGCATCTCCCTAACAGCCTGCTAAAAAAGGCCTGCACAGGTGCAGGCTTTTTCCGGTACCAATCCAACAAAGCTCAGGAGATCATCCCTGCCGCAACCGTGTTGTTGGTCGCCTCGTCAATCACGATAAAGCTGCCGCTGGCGCGATTACGTTTGTAGTGATCGAATGCCAGCGGCGACTGCACTTTGATCGAAACGTGCACGATGTCGTTCATGTTGACCGTCGGGTTCACATGCTGCTCCAGCGTGTTCACATCCACACGATAGTCGATGCTGGTAAACAGGCACTTCGCCGTGCGCGTGGTGTGCTTGACGAGGTATTTACGGTTCTTGTCCAGCGGCGTTTCGGACAGCCAGCACAGCATCGCCTCGAACTCCCTGGCAACCGTCGGCAGGTAATCCGCCTTGACGAACATGTCGCCGCGCGAAATATCGATTTCGTCGGTTAACCTGAGCGTAATGGATTGCGGTGCATACGCGGTCTGCAAGTTACCGTCATACGTGACAATTTCCTTTACACGACTGGTTCGGCCACTGGGCAGAACGGTAATCTCGTCGCCCACCGACACCTCACCTGCCTCGATGCGCCCCATAAAGCCACGAAAATCGTGATGCTCATCGGTCTGCGGACGGCATACCCATTGCACCGGATAACGAAAATCCGTGGTGTTCACGTCGTGATCGATCTCGACGTTTTCCAGCAATTCCATCAAGGTCATGCCCTGATACCAGTTCAGATTGTCGCCCCTGTCCACCAGCATGTCGCCCACCAGAGCCGATAACGGCACGCAAGTGATGTCGTGCAAGCCCAGTTGCGCGGCAAAAGCCAGATATTCGGCGCAGATCTCATTGAAGCGCGCCTCGGAGTAATCGACCATATCCATCTTGTTGACCGCCAGCACGATATGCGGGATGCCGACCAGGCTGGCCAGATAGGTATGGCGGCGCGTCTGCACCAGCACGCCACGGCGCGCGTCAATCAGGATGACCACCAGATTGGCGGTGGAAGCCGCCGTCACCATGTTGCGCGTATATTGCTCGTGCCCCGGCGTATCACCGATGATGAACTTGCGCTTGGGCGTCGCGAAGTAGCGGTAAGCCACGTCTATGGTGATGCCCTGCTCG
>JAUSLX010000111.1 GCA_030645775.1 Gallionella sp.
CGAACCTGTAACCCCCAGCTTAGAAGGCTGGTGCTCTATCCGGTTGAGCTACGGGCACAATTCCTTCGGCAACCAACGTGACTTATTACTTCTTGAAACCTGGTCGGGGTGGAGAGATTCGAACTCCCGACATCCTGCTCCCAAAGCAGGCGCGCTACCAGGCTACGCTACACCCCGAAGGCTGCGCATTATACAGACGCAGCCCGATAAAGCAATGCTGATTTTATAATTCTTTCAGTCTTTGCATTGCCATCATCAAGTAATACCCCATAGACCACAAAGTCAGCAGTGCAGCCATATAGAGCAGCCATGATCCAATCGCCTGACAATCCACGCCCAATAGCTGCCCATGATAGAGCAGCAACGCGATCGCCGTCATTTGAAAAGCGGTTTTGATTTTTCCCAGCATCGAAACTGCAACACTCCTGCTTTCACCGACCTTGGCCATCCATTCACGCAACGCCGAAATAGTTATCTCACGACCGATGATGATGAAGGCAATGATCGCATCGGCTCGCCCCAGTTCAACCAATAAAATCAAGGCTGCAGCCACCATCAACTTGTCTGCGACCGGATCGAGAAATGCACCGAATGCGGAAGATTGATTTAGTTTGCGTGCCAGATAGCCATCCAGCCAGTCGGTTACTGCGGCCAGTATAAATACACTGGTTGCCACCAGGTTTTTCAAATGAGGACTGAGGGTGCTGTCGGATAAGTAAAAGGCCGTGACGAACACCGGAATAAGCAAAATTCTCAACCAGGTAAGCAGATTTGGGATATTTAGATTCATGCCGTTAGTGTAGCTGCTGATAAATATGTTCAGCAACAACCTTTTCACTTTAATTGATGCAGTTGCTGGTAAATCTCCTCAGCAAGTAATTTACTGATTCCTGTTACCTGGGTGAGTTGTTCGACGCTGGCCTGCATGACTTCCCGCAGCCCGCCAAAGTGGGTCAGCAAGCTGCGCCGACGTTTATCGCCCACCCCGCTGATCTCCTCCAGCCTGGATGCGGTGCGCGCCTTGGCGCGCCGTGCCCTGTGGCCGGTAATGGCGAAGCGGTGCGCTTCATCACGTATCTGCTGTATCAGATGTAATGCGGGATCGTCGGCGGGCAAGCGCTGCGCACTGCCATCGGGAAAAATCAGTTGTTCCAGTCCGGCCTTGCGCGCTTCGCCCTTGGACACGCCCACCAACAACAAATCATTCAGACCCAATTCCTGCATAACCTCCATGGCAATGTGCAATTGCCCCAGACCGCCGTCTATCAGGATCAAATCGGGCCGCGCGACCACCCCCTCAGACCCCGACCTTCCCTGAGCGGCCCCGGAGGCCTGAGGCACGCCTGAGAGCGGCTGATAACGGCGCGTCAGTGCCTGACGCATCGCGGCATAGTCGTCCCCCGGCGTGATGCCGCTAATGTTATAACGGCGATATTGCGCAGAACGCATGTCGAGATTGTCGTACACCACGCAGGAGGCCACCGTCGCCTCCCCCATGGTATGGCTGATATCGAAACATTCGATGCGTTGCAGCCCGGGCATCTCCAGCCAGTTGCGCAATCGCGCCAGACGCAACTGCTGCCCCCCCTGCTGCTGCAGGCGTTGCTGCAAAGCCAGCTCAGCATTGCGCTGCGCCATTTCCAGCCACTGACGGCGCTCCCCGGCAGTCGCGCTGCTGATACGCACCGTGTGTCCGGCCTGTTCACTGAGCAATTGTGCCAAAGTACTGTCGCCGCATTCCGCCGCCAGCACCAGCAGCGCAGGTACACTACGGTTCAGATAATGCTGCGCGATAAATGCCTGCACGATCTCATCTGCCGCCATATCTTCGGCGTGTTCCGGGAAAAAACTCTTGTCACCCAGATGCCGTCCGCCGCGCACCATCGCGAGATTCACGCAGACCAGCCCGTCTTTTAACGCCAGCGCGATGATATCGGCATCCGTCGTGCCACCGGTCGATTCGACGAACTGTTTCTGCTGCACGGTATGCAACGCGCGCAACTGATCGCGCAGCACGGCAGCCTGCTCATAGTGCTGCTGCTCCGCCGCCTGTTCCATCACCGCGCGCAAGGTGCGCTCGACTTCCTGATGTTTACCTTGCAGCAGCAGCACGGCGCAACGGATATCGTTCTGGTAATCCGGCTCGGAAATCAAATTGACGCAAGGCGCGGTGCAGCGGTTGATCTGATGCAACAGACAGGGACGCGTGCGGTTATTAAACACGCTGTCTTCACAGGTGCGGATGCGGAAAATCCGTTGCAGCAACTGTATGCTTTCCCGGGCGGCATACGAATTGGGATAAGGGCCGAAGTATTGATGCCGGCGATTGGGCGTGCCGCGATAATAAGTAAGTCTGGGGAATCGCTCCCCGGTCAGCACGATATATGGATAGGACTTATCGTCTCTAAACAATATGTTATAGCGTGGCTTTAAAGATTTTATCAGATTGTTTTCGAGCAGCAGCGCCTCGGCTTCAGAGCGTGTCACCGTCGTTTCGATGCGTGCGATATGCGACACCATCAGACGAATACGCGGTGAAACATTGCTTTTCTGGAAATACGAGGAAACCCGCTTTTTTAGCTGATTAGCCTTGCCGACATACAGCA
>JAUSLX010000118.1 GCA_030645775.1 Gallionella sp.
GCGCTGTTGTTTTCTACCGGCTATATGGCCATCCTCGGTGTGGTGCTGGGGTTGGTGGGCAAGGGCTATACGGTATTTGCCGACAAACTCTATCATGCCTCGCTGAATGACGCGATGTTGCTGTCGCGTGCCACTGTGAAACGTTATCGCCATAACGATTTGGCGCAACTGGCAAGCCAGCTTTGCGAGACGAAACAGGGGCGCAAGCTGATCTGCACCGATGCGGTGTTCAGCATGGATGGCGACAGGGCGCCATTGCCGGAACTGCTGGCGTTATGCGAGGCGCATGATGCCTGGCTGCTGGTGGATGATGCGCATGGCTTTGGCGTTCTGGGCTGCCAGGGGCGCGGCTCGCTGTTTCAAAATCCCCCCCCCGCCCCCCTTTTTCAAAGTGGGGAGTTTGATGTCGGCGTAGATAACCCCCCTTTGAAAAGGGGGGGCAGGGGGGATTTAAATTCCCCGCGCATTATCTACATGGCGACGCTGGGCAAGGCGGCTGGCGTGTTCGGCGCGTTCGTCGCGGCAGAATGGGTGGTGATAAATACGCTTATTAATCGATCAAGTAGCTATGTTTACACCACGGCAACGCCGCCCGCCTTGTCGGTGGCGCTGCTGGAAAGCCTGAGATTGATCGAGCAGGGTGATGGCTTGCGCACGCATCTGCATAGCCTGATTGCACAGTTGCGTGCCGGTCTGAACGGCTTGCCGTGGACCGTGATGCCGTCGGATACGGCCATCCAACCGCTGTTAATCGGTGAGAATCAGGCGGCGCTGGATTTGAGCATGGCCTTGCGCGAACGCGGCATCTGGGTTGCGGCGATCCGCCCGCCCACCGTGCCCGCAGGCACTGCACGATTGCGCATTACCCTGTCCGCCGCGCACAGCGCAGCGGAGGTAGCCTGTCTTCTGGAGGCGTTGCATGAATTTGCACGTTGACAGTTACGGGTCGGGGGCGCCGCTGCTGTTCATTCACGGCTGGGGCATGCACGGCGGGATGTGGGGCGGCGTGCTTGCGCAACTCGCGGAGCATTTTCAGGTTATGGCAGTGGATTTGCCGGGGCCTGGATACAGTGTAGGTCGGGATTTTTCCCGACTCGGTGGCGATGTCGGGATAAATCCCGACCTACACGACCTCGTTGACCAGCTTGCCGAACAGTTCACGGGACCGTTAACGGTTTGTGGCTGGTCGCTGGGCGGGCAGGTCGCGTTGCGCTGGGCGGTGCGCTATCCGCAACAGGTGGATCGTCTGGTGCTGGTGTCCTCGACCCCCTGTTTTGTGCAGCAAACCGACTGGCCCTGCGCGCTGGCCGCGGATACGCTGGCGGCCTTTGCCGCCGCATTGCAGCAGGATTATCTGCCGACTCTGCGTCGTTTCCTAGCGCTGCAGGTGCGTGGCAGCGAACAGGAGCGAGAACTGCTGGTGACGTTGCGCCACAGCCTGCTCAGTCGGGGTGAACCGGATATGGCGGCGTTGCAATCCGGTCTGGAGATTTTGCGCGCCAGTGATCTGCGTACTTCCCTGCCGGAAGTTCGCCAGCGAACGCTGGTGATAGCCGGAGAACGTGATACGCTCACGCCTTTGTCGGCCTCACGCTATCTTGCGGCTCAGATGCCGAATGCGCGACTGGTGGCGATCAGGGGCGCGGCACATCCCCCTTTTTTGTCGCATCCCGATATCTTTGTAGAACAGCTGGTGAGTTTTTTGCATGAATGAATTTGTTATAGACAAGAAGATGATGCGGCGCGCCTTCAGTCGCGCTGCAGCTGATTATGATGCAACAGCGGTGCTGCAGCGCGAAGTGTGTACGCGCATGTTGGAGCGTCTGGATTACATCAAGCTGCAACCCGTGCAACTGCTTGATGCAGGCAGCGGTACGGGTTGGGGAGGGCGTAAGCTGGCGGAAAAATATCCGGCAGCAACGGTGATCTCGCTGGATATCGCTATCGGTATGTTGCAGAACGCGCAAAGCCGTTCGAGCTGGTGGCAGAAACTGTTCGGTGGCGTGAGGCAGTTGCCGGTGTGTGCGGATGTAGAAGCCTTGCCGCTGGCATCGGGCAGCGTCGAAATGGTGTGGTCGAATCTGGCGGTGCAGTGGTGCAACGATTTGCCGGCAACTTTCGTGGAGTTACACCGTGTGTTGAAGACAGAAGGTTTGCTGATGTTCAGCACCTTCGGGCCGGACACCCTGAAGGAATTGCGGCAGGCCTTCAAGGGCGTGGATGAACGCAGTCATTTGAACCGTTTTGCCGACATGCACGACATAGGCGACATGCTGGTGCAGGCGGGCTTTGCCGAGCCGGTGATGGACATGGAATACATGACGCTGACTTACGAGGATGTGCGCGGCGTGTTGCAGGACCTCAAAACCATAGGGGCGCACAATACGACGGCGGGTCGGGGGCAGGGCCTGATGGGGAAAAATGCCTGGGCACGCTTGCTGGAAAATTATGAAAAGCTGCGTCGCGACGGCAAATTGCCTGCCACCTATGAGGTCATCTATGGCCATGCCTGGAAGCCTGCACCGCGCGTCAACCGCGACGGGGCGGCGATCATTAAGACATCCTTTAAACTATGATGATCCTGAATCTATGAGTTATTTCGTTACAGGCACAGACACCGATGTCGGCAAGACACTGATCAGTTGCGCGTTACTGCATGGCTTTGCCGGACAAGGGCTGCGCGTGGTCGGCTTTAAGCCTGTTGCGGCAGGCTGTGATGAACATGACCACAACGATGATGCGCAGCGTTTGCGTGCAGCCGGCAATGTGCTGGCGACTTACGGGCAGGTTAATCCCTATTGTTTCACCCGGGCGGTCGCGCCACATCTGGCCGCGCAGTTCGCGGGCATACGCATCAATCTGGATCGCATCGTGACTTCCTATCGGGAATTGGCAGCACAGGCGGATGTGGTCATCGTCGAAGGCGCGGGCGGATTTTTTGTGCCGCTGAATGCTGAACAGGACGGCGCAGATCTGGTGAGGCAGTTGCAATTGCCGGTCATTCTGGGGGTGGGCATGCGGCTGGGTTGCCTGAATCACGCGCTGCTGACGAAACAGGCTATTGCCGCAAACGGACTGAAACTGGCCGGTTGGGTGGCGAACTGTGCAGAGGGCACGATGCCGATGCTGGATGAAAATATCGCCGCTTTGCAGCAGCGTATCACGGCACCGCTGCTGGGCGTGGTGCCGTATTTTGATAGGCCGCCGGATGCGATGGATGTGGCCAGACATTTGGATTTCGCCCTGTTAAGCCGCTAAAATCCGACTTACCACTTACCACTTACCACTTACCACTTACCATTTTTATGACCGAATTCAGCATGATCGCGGTATTTTTCGTCGGCTTACTGGGCGGCGTGCATTGTCTGGGTATGTGCGGCAGTCTGGTGGGTATGTTCACCGCTCAATTGCCCGGGGAGGGTGCGCGCTGGCCGTTTCATCTGGCTTACAACAGCGGACGTGTGGCGAGTTATACGCTGGCCGGCGCGCTGGCCGGCGCGGTGGGGCAAGCCGGTTTGCTGTTGCGCGATGTGGTGCCGATGCAGCATTTGTTGTTTGCCTTGTCCAGCCTGATGCTGATTGCACTGGGTCTGTATCTCGCCGGAATCTGGGGGGCGGTGCGGCGCATCGAAGGGTTGGGACGCGTGTTGTGGAAACGCATCCAGCCGCTGACACGCGGCCTGTTTCCCGTTACGACGCCGCTGCGCGCATTCTTTCTGGGTACGCTGTGGGGTTGGCTGCCTTGTGGTCTGGTCTATAGCGTGCTGGTTACAGCTCTGGCCAGTGGTCAGGCGGAAAGCGGCGCGCTGGTGATGCTGGCGTTCGGTTTGGGAACGTTGCCGAATTTGCTGGCGATTGGCCTGTTCTGGGAAAATCTCAAGCGCTGGGTGCAATCACCCCAAGTGCGCATGGCTGCCGGCTTGCTGGTGGCAAGTTTTGGTGTGTATGGTTTGGCTAAAGTGAGCTATACCTTTTATCTAAATGGCTGGGCGGGGAGTTGTCATGTGGCTGCGTAACGCTTTGATACTGATGGCGTTAGTATTGTTTTCCGGATGCGGGGAGCCCAGGCTGCCTTCGCCGTTTCACGCCAGCGAGGTGGGGGCAAAGTATGCCGGAGCCGATTTCAAGTTAACCGATCACAACGGCACGCCGCGCACGCTGGCGGATTTTCGTGGCAAGGTGGTGGCGTTATTTTTTGGTTACGTGCATTGCCCGGATGTCTGCCCGACCACGATGGCCGATTTGCGGCAGGCAATGGAAACGCTGGGTACGAATGCTGACAGGGTGCAAGTGCTGTTCGTTACCGTGGATCCGGAGCGCGATACGCCGGAATTGCTGGCACAGTACGTGCCGGCCTTTCATCCTTCATTTCTGGGGCTGTACGGTGATGCACCCGCCACGGCTCAGACTGCCGGGGCCTTTGACGTGATATACCAAAAGCAGCCGTCCAAGTCCGGCTATAACATGGACCATAGCGCCGGCACATTTTTGATCGATGCTAAGGGCCGTGTGCGTCTGCTCGCACCCTATGGGCAGAGTGCCGACTGGCTGGCACAGGACATACGCTTGCTGCTGGCACTGGGGAAATCGTAGCTTATGTTCACAAGGCTGGCGAAAATATTATCGTGTGACATAGACGAAGGTAATTTACCGCTTCGTACCGAACAGATACGTGCACGCCTGCATTCCTATCCATTGATGATTGCAGGGCAGGTGCTGATCGCGTTGCTGCTGGTGGCGCTGATGCGGGACAAGGTGGCGTATGACGTATTGCTGGCCTGGGCGGGCGTGTTGTTCGCCGCGCTGGGCGTGGAAATTTATTATGTACGGCGAAACGCTGCTGCGACGCGCAATCTCGCCGAGTGCAGGCTATGGCGTACCCGTTTGATTGGTTTTGTTATCATCGTGGGAGCGATTTGGGGTGCGGGCGGTATCGTGTTGTTCGTTCCGGATGATCTGGCCTATCAGGCGCTGCTGATCTGCGTATTTCTGGGGGTGGCGGCGGGCGCTGCGACGACTAATCCGGTTTTCCCGCCTGCGCTGACCATTTTTATTTCCCTGCTGATTGCGCCTTTGTTGTTGATTAATCTGGCTGTCGGCGACAGCACGCATGTCATCCTGTCCGCCATGCTGGGGGTGTATCTGGCTTATTTGCTCAATACGGGCAGGAGTCTGGCTCGTATTTTCGAGTTGGCGATGCGCAGAACTTTTGAAAATGAGCAGTTGGTCAGCCAGTTGACGGAAGAAAAACAGAGCGCTGAGCAGGCGAATCAGATGAAATCCCGGTTTCTGGCCGCAGCGAGCCATGATCTGCGTCAACCCATACACGCACTGACTTTATATGTAGAATCGCTCAGAAACCATGTGCAGGGCATGCAGGGTGAGGCCTTGCATGGCAAAGTGGCGCATTCGGTCGAGGTGCTCGGCAGTATGCTGGATGTGCTGCTGGATGTTTCCAGGCTGGATGTAGGCATCATACAACCCAGCTACGAGCGTTTCCCCATGCAACCGCTGTTAAACAGCCTGTATCAGGATTTTTCCGTGTTGACGCAGGAAAAAGGAGTGCATCTGGAGGTAATGGCGTGTGATGAGCACGTTTTCAGTGATCGCGTGTTGCTGGAGCGCGTGTTGCGCAACTTGCTCAGCAATGCCCTTCATCACACGGAGCAGGGCACGATATCGTTGATCAGCAAACCGGTTGCACAGGGTGTGGAATTGACTGTGTGTGATACCGGAAGCGGTATCACGCCGGAGCATTTGCCGCATATCTTCGAAGAGTATTACCAGATAGGCAACCAACATCGCGATCGCCGCAAAGGGATGGGGATGGGACTGGCCATCGTGAAGCGTCTGAATCAATTGCTCGGCTACCAGTTGCAAGTGAGTTCAACGCCGGGCGCAGGCAGCTGCTTTGTCATGGTGGTTCCGCAGCGCACGCAGGAACAAAGTCCGGTGAGGCTGTGGTCCGCATGACGCAGGCTGTACGCAGGTTCTTCAGTTGCAGACTACGGTTTTTTGGGGTGGCCGGATGTTATGATTAACAACCATTTGAGCAAGACTAACTTATCCGGGGGGAAAGTATGAAAATTTTGCTGGCAGATGACCACTCTTTATTCAGGGGAGGGATGTGCTATTTATTGCAGCAGCTGTCCGGAGTGGTGGAAATATTGGAAGCGGGTAATTTTCTGGATTGTTTAAAGCTCGCGGCGCAGCATCCGGATATGGATCTTGCGCTGCTGGATTTGCATATGCCCGGCAGCGACGGGCCCAGATCCGTCAGTTATTTTCATCAGCGTTATCCGCATATCCCGGTGGTGGTGATCTCTGCCGAGGAAGGATGCGCGAACATGGAAAAAGTGATGAATTACGGGGCGGCGGGTTTTGTCAGCAAGAGTTCGAATGAGCAGGTGATGCTGGATGCGTTGAAGTTGGTGTTGTCCGGCGGTGTGTATGTCCCTCCGGAAATATTGCGTCATCAGATGGCGGTCGTGGGGCCGACGGACAAGCGTGGTTTGCAGACCAATGGGTTTGGCCTGACGCCCAGGCAGCTGGAGGTCTTGCAGCTGCTTTGCGCGGGGAAAAGCAACAAGGAGATTGCGTCGGCTTTTCATCTTGCCGAAGGCACGGTCAAGATTCATGTGGCTGCGGTGTATCTGGCGCTCAATGTCAAGAGTCGTCTGGAAGCGGTGCGTGTGGCCGAGCAGCTGGGTCTGGTCGGGGTCGAGCATGGCTGAATCAGCTAACGAATTGCCGGGAAATAGATTGTTCGGCTTGCTGCGTGAATCGCGCTGGCTGTTGCTGGTTGCGGGCGCGCTGTATTTTGCCGTGGCCATGTATGGTTATAATCCAGCTGATTCGGCCTGGTCGCATAGTGTAGCCAGCACGCAGATTGACAATCCTGCGGGTGAGCTGGGCGCTTATTTGTCCGACCTGTTGTTTTATCTGTTTGGTATGTCGGCCTGGTGGCTGGTGCTGTTCATGTTGCAACAGCTATGGGCAGCTTATCGCAACTTGCGGGCTGACAGCATCTTCAGCAAACGCGCGTTGGGCGTTTCGATAGCCGGCTTTATTTTGTTGTTGTCCGCCAGCAGTGCACTCGAAGCCATCCGTTTATATACCTTGGAAGTGTCCTTGCCTCTGGTGCCGGGCGGTATGTTTGGCTTGCTGATTGGTGATGCGCTGACGCGCTGGCTGGGCTTTACCGGTGCAACCTTGTTGCTGCTGGCGCTGATGGCGAGCAGTTTCAGCGTGTTTAGCGGCTTGTCGTGGCTGCGGTTCATGGACTGGCTGGGTGCGCAGATGGAAGCCGCTTATTGCGGAATGCAACAGTACTGGCAGACGCGCCAGGACAGACGTATCGGTGCAGAGGCTACCAGCCAGCGCAGCGCAGTTGTTGAAGTAGAGAAAAAGCGCGTGGAGGTACATCAGCCGATACGCATCGAAATGCCGCTGATGGAAGTGACTCAGTCGGCGCGGGCAAGCGAAGAAAAGCAGATCACGCTGTTCGCCGATATGCCGGATTCGCCGTTGCCGCCCCTGCATTTGCTTGACCCGGCGACCCATCAGGTTGAGGCCGTTTCCGCCGATACGCTGGAGTTCACCTCTCGCCTGATTGAGCACAAGCTGAAAGATTTTGGCGTGGAAGTCAAAGTGGTGGCCGCTTATCCCGGCCCGGTCATCACGCGCTACGAGATTGAACCTGCGGTCGGCGTCAAGGGCAGTCAGATCACCAATCTGGTGCGCGATCTGGCGCGCGCCCTGTCGGTGGTCAGTATTCGCCTGGTCGAGACCATACCCGGCAAGAGCTATATGGCACTGGAGTTGCCTAATCCCAAACGGCAGATGGTGCATCTGTCAGAAATCCTCAGCTCTCAGGTATACGCGCAAATGGGCTCCATGCTGACCATCGCGATGGGCAAGGATATTTCCGGCAAGCCGGTAGTGGCGGATCTGGCGAAGATGCCGCATGTGCTGGTAGCGGGGACGACCGGTTCGGGCAAGTCGGTGGGCATCAACGCCATGATCCTCAGTATTCTCTACAAAGCCACGCCGCAACAGGTGCGCATGTTGCTGATCGATCCCAAGATGCTCGAATTGTCTGTCTACGAAGGCGTTCCGCATCTGCTCTGCCCGGTGGTGACAGATATGCGGCAAGCTGCGTCCGGGCTTAACTGGTGCGTACAGGAGATGGACAAGCGTTACCGGCTGATGTCCCATTTTGGCGTGCGCAACATTGCAGGCTTCAACCAGAAGCACCGTGAGGCCATCAAGGCCGGGCAGCCGCTTACCAATCCGTTCTCGCTCACGCCGGACGACCCGGAGGCGCTGGAAGAATTGCCGCTGATCGTAGTGTTTATCGACGAACTGGCCGATCTGATGATGGTGGTCGGCAAGAAAATAGAAGAATTGATTGCGCGTCTGGCGCAGAAGGCGCGCGCCTCCGGCATCCATCTGGTGCTGGCAACTCAACGTCCGTCGGTGGATGTGATCACCGGGCTGATCAAGGCCAACGTGCCGACGCGCGTGGCGTTTCAGGTGTCCTCCAAGATTGATTCGCGCACTATCCTCGATCAGATGGGCGCCGAAGCCTTGCTGGGGCAGGGCGACATGCTGTATCTGCCGCCCGGGACGGGTTATCCGCAGCGCGTGCACGGCGCATTTGTATCCGATCAGGAAGTGCATCGCATCACCGAATATCTGAAGGCGCAAGGCGAGCCGCAATATATCGACGGCGTGCTCAACTCGCTGGAAGATGCAGGCGATGATGGTGGCGTGTCGCCGACGCTGGATGCTGAATCAGATCCGCTGTACGATCAGGCGGTGGAGATCGTTGTTAAATCCCGCCGTGCTTCGATCTCTCTGGTACAGCGCAATTTGCGCATCGGCTACAACCGCGCAGCGCGCCTGGTCGAACAAATGGAAGCCGCCGGCATCGTCACGGCGATGCAGAGCAACGGCAACAGGGAAGTGATTGCTCCGGAGCGGGATCAGTGAAAGGTGAAACGTGAAAGGTGAAACGCAGGGGCGGTTTTACGATTCACGTTTCACTTAAGCCGCAACGCGGCGCGTCACCTTTCACTTAATTAGGAAAAAACATGTTTAAAAAATTACTCATTGCCCTCGCGCTGTTCATCTCAACTGCGGCACAGGCCGGTGCGATAGAGAAACTGAAAACCTTTATCGCTTCCACGCATTCCGCGCAGGCGAATTTTACGCAGACCGTGCTTGATCAAAATGGCAAACGGATGCAGAGCGCATCCGGCGTGATGCAGTTTCAGCGTCCCGGTAAATTTCGCTGGACTTACCAAAAACCTTACGAGCAGATCATCGTCGGCGACGGCGCGAAATTCTGGCTGTACGACAAAGACCTGAATCAGGTCACGGTCAAGAAACTGGATGCGGCGCTGGGCAGCAGCCCCGCCGCATTACTGGCGGGCAGCAATGAAATCGAGCGCGGCTTTATCCTCAAGGAGGCCGGCAGCCGCGACGGTCTGGAGTGGCTGCAAGCCACAGCAAAATCTCAGGAAAGCAGCTTTTCGGCGGTGTTGATGGGCTTCGGTGCGGATTCCGGCCTGGCTGTGATGGAGTTGAACGACACCTTCGGTCACAAAACCGTACTGAAATTTTCCGCGATGCAGCGCAATCCTAAACTGTCCGCAGGCCAGTTTCAGTTTGCACCGCCCGCCGGTGCGGATGTGATAAGCGACTGATGGTGTTAAACGCTACGCTTTTTGACAGTCCCGCTGCCGCGGCTCCCCTGGCCGAACGCTTGCGTCCCAAACATATCGACGAGGTGATCGGTCAGTCGCACCTGTTGGGCGCTGGTCGCCCGCTGCGTCTGGCGTTTCAGTCCGGCAAGCTGCACTCGATGATTTTGTGGGGGCCGCCGGGGGTGGGCAAGACCACGCTGGCGCGCTTGATGGCTTCGGCTTTCGACGCGGAATTCATGCCGTTGTCCGCCGTGTTGTCAGGGGTGAAGGACATACGCGAGGCGATTGCCGAGGCGCAGCGCGTGTTGCAGCAGAATGGTCGTCACACCATTTTGTTCGTGGACGAGGTGCATCGTTTCAATAAGTCGCAGCAGGATGCTTTTTTGCCTTTTGTCGAGCAGGGCCTGGTCACCTTCATCGGTGCGACCACCGAGAATCCCTCCTTTGAAGTGAACAACGCGCTGCTGTCGCGTGCGCAGGTTTATGTGCTGCACGCCTTGTCGGAAGAGGAGCTCGGGCAATTGTTCGAGCGTGCCTTGATAACGGTAGGTCGGGTTTCAACCCGACAGCAAGATAAAGGGCTTGGAAAATCTGTCGGGTTACAACCCGACCTACAGGCTGTCGGGATAAATCCCGACCTGCAATCGGCTGTTTTAGAATTCACCGACGATGCCCGCGAACGCATCATCGGTTATGCCGACGGTGATGCGCGTCGCTTGTTGAACGTGCTGGAACAGTTGCAGACTGCCGCCGAAACCGCTGGCGTCAGCCAAATTGACAGTGCTTTTCTGGATAACACGCTGGCGCAAAACCTGCGTCGTTTCGACAAGGGCGGCGAGGCATTTTACGACCAGATTTCCGCGTTGCACAAATCGGTGCGCGGTTCCAACCCGGATGCGGCGCTGTACTGGCTGGTGCGTATGCTGGACGGCGGCGCTGACGCCCGTTATATGGCGCGGCGTATCGTGCGCATGGCATGGGAAGACATCGGCCTGGCCGATCCGCGCGCGATTCAGTTGGCGAACGATGCGGCGCAAACTTACGAGCGGCTGGGTTCGCCCGAGGGCGAGCTGGCGCTGGCGCAAGCCGTGATTTATTTGGCCTGCGCACCCAAGTCGAACGCGGGTTATGTCGCGTATAATGCCGCGCGGGCCTTTGTGGCAAAGGATGGATCACGGGAAGTGCCGCTGCATTTGCGTAATGCGCCGACCAAGCTGATGAAACAGCTCGATTACGGACGCGATTATCGCTACGCGCATGACGAGGCGGACGGTTATGCAGCGGGTGAAACGTATTTTCCGGACAAGATGCCGAAGGTGAGTTTTTATCAGCCTACGGATCGCGGGCTGGAAGGAAAAATCGCCGAAAAACTGGCGCGGCTTCGTGAGCTGGATGCCGCAGCAATAAACAAAAAGTAGAGAGATGCCATGTGTAATGATGCGATATATAGCTCGGTTGAGCAGGTCGTCAAGCAGCGACTGAAACACGATGCTCCGCGCTGTCTGGATATTGGAGCGGGCACGGGTGATCTGCTGGCATTGCTGCGCCAGACCTGGCCAAGCCTGGAGGCGCAGGCGTGCGACTATCACATCGAGCGTTTCGCGCTCAAGGATGTACCTGTCACGCAACTGGATTTGAATACCCATCCCCTGCCTTATGAGGATGCAAGTTTTGATCTGGTGACCTGTTCGGAAGTGCTGGAACATGTGGAGAATTACCGTGCCGTGCTGCGCGAAATACGCAGGGTGTTGAAACCGGGTGGATTGATGGTGGTTACCACGCCCAATGTGCTCAACATGAAATCGCGCCTGCGTTATCTGGTGACGGGTTTCGCCAATCTGTTCGGGCCGCTGCCGGTCAAGAATCAGGATCGCTTCAATACCAGCGGCCACATCACGCCTATCCCCTATTTTTATCTTGCTCATGCCATGCTGGATTGCGATTTCCGCGATCTGCAATTGACCACCGATAAGCTGCAAGCCAGCTCCAGGCTGTTGAGCCTCTTGTTCGCGCCCCTGATTTGGTTGGGGTGGAGCAAATTCCTGCGTCTGGAACGCGATCGTTACCATACGCTGGGCAGGGAAAACGAGCCTTATGTCATGCAACATAATTCCATGATCATCCGTCTGGGACGAACCGTAGTCGTGTCCGCTTTCAAATAAGGAAATACAGCATGTTGGATATTCAGGTTTTGCGCAGTGATTTGCAAGGTGTGGCAGCCCGTCTGGCGACACGGGGTTTTGTGCTGGATACGGCACGTTTTAATGACTTGGAAGTGCAGCGCAAGTCCATCCAGGTGCGCACTCAGGAATTGCAATCGAAGCGCAACAGCGCGTCCAAACTGATCGGGCAGGCCAAGGCCAAGGGCGAGGACACCTCGGCCATCATGGCTGAAGTGGCGCTGGTTGGCGAAGAGTTAAAAACAATCGAAGTGCAGCTGGTTGAATTGCAAGCAGAATTGCAGGTCATGCTGGAAGGATTGCCGAATGTGCCGCATGAGAGCGTGCCGGTCGGTGCTTCGGAAGCGGACAATCAGGAAATGCGTCGTATCGGCAGTGTGCCGGACTTCGATTTCGTGGTGAAAGATCACGTTGAACTGGGTGAGGGGCTGGGCGGGCTGGATTTTGAGACGGCCGCCAAAATTTCCGGCGCGCGCTTCTCGGTACTGAAGGGCGGGCTGGCCAGGTTGCACAGGGCGCTGGCGCAGTTCATGCTGGATACGCATACCGATCAACACGGCTATACCGAAGTGTATGTGCCCTATCTGGTGAATGCCGATTCGATGCGCGGCACCGGGCAATTACCCAAGTTTGAAGAGGATCTGTTCCGTGTGCCGCGCCAGATGGGGGAGGGCGGGGAGCAGAATTTTTATCTGATCCCGACCGCCGAAGTACCTGTCACCAACATGGTGCGCGACGAGATCGTGCCGCTGGAGCAGTTGCCGCTGAAATTTGTAGCACACACGCCGTGTTTTCGTTCGGAAGCAGGTTCTGCCGGACGCGACACGCGCGGCTTGATACGCCAGCATCAGTTCGATAAGATTGAACTGGTGCAGATGGTACATCCCGACGAGTCCTGTGCCGCGCTGGAGCAGTTGCTGGGACACGCCGAAACGATATTGCAGAAGTTGGGCTTACATTACCGCGTGGTCAGGCTTTGCACCGGCGACATCGGTTTCTCATCCGCCCTCACCTATGACATCGAGGTGTGGCTGCCCGCGCAGAATACTTACCGCGAAATTTCGTCGTGCAGCAGCTTCGAAGCATTTCAGGCGCGCCGCATGCAGGCGCGTTTCAGGAACAGCGCAGGCAAGCCGGAATTACTGCATACCCTTAATGGTTCAGGCCTGGCCGTTGGACGTACTCTGGTCGCAATTCTGGAAAACTATCAGCGGGAGGACGGCAGTATCGTGATTCCCGAGGTGTTGCGGCCCTACATGGGCGGCATGGAAAAGCTGGCCCGCTAAATGGCTATCGCCCATTGGCTCGGCATCGCCGGGGTTGATGAAAGCGAAACACCGGCCGCCCGCCTGTGGGGCAAACGGCTGGAATGGCCGATGCTGTGCGTTGCGCTGTGGATACCCTTTCAGTGGTATCTGGGCGAGAGCGGCGGTATTTCTCCGCTGACGCAGCGCATCACCGAATGGCTGGTGTGGCTGGCTTTCTTCGGTGAAACCGTGCTGCTGACCACCCTGGCCAAAAACAAGCGGCGTTATCTGACGCATAACTGGATGAACTCACTCATCATCGTCGGCAGCATTCCGCTGCTCTGGGCTTATACCCCGCTGGCAGGATTGTTGCGGAACTTGCGCCTGTTGCTGGTGCTGGTGCTGTTTACGCGCATGTCGCGCACGATTCGTAAATTATTGTCCTACCACCAATTGGGCGCCACTCTGGTCGTGGCGTTGATCACCATGCTGTTGTCGGCTGTGCTGGTGGTACGCATCGACCCGTCTATCGGCACGGTGTGGGACGGTATGTGGTGGGCGTGGGTCACGATGTCCACGGTAGGCTATGGTGACATCGTGCCGTCCAGCCCTGCGGGCAGGGTGTTCGGCGCCTTGTTGATTCTGTTCGGGGTCGTGCTGGTGTCATTGCTGACCGCCAACCTGTCGGCATTTTTTGTCGGTGCCGATGTACAAAAGATCGAACGCGAGGAACGCGATACCGCGGTGTTGCTGCAGGACATCGCTGAGCGTCTGGGACGCATCGAGCGGCAGCTTGCAGAACATCGTCACGGGGACAAGGAATAGGCTGAGGCTGACCGCGTAGTGCGGTCATGGGATAGTTTGGTCACACTTTGTGCGCGCAGAGAAAAGGCGGGGGTTTTACGCGTGCTGATCAGTTGGTAATCGTGTTTCCGGGCTGCTGCGTTAGCGGTTTCGCTGGTGAGCCGGGTCAGCATGTCGTAATACGCACGGATATTTTCCACGAAAATGACGGCCTCGCCGCCGCGTGCATAGCCGTATTTCAGATTCTGAAAATGCTGCGGGTTGCTTAATGACGGCAACCATTTTTTCACCTCTACCCAGGAATCAGGATTGCCCCCCTGTCGTTTTGTCAGGACGCGTGCATCCTCAAGATGCCCCTGTCCCTGATTGTAGGAGGACAGCGCCAGCCAGGTGCGCTCGGGTTCCGGGATGCGGGATGGCAGTTGTTTCTTTAGCAGTTGCAGATATTTGGCGCCTGCGAGGGTGCTTTCGCGGGCATCGAGGCGGTTGGATACTTTCATGCGGTCGGCTGTCGCTTCGGTCAGCATCATCATGCCGCGTACGTTGGTGAAAGAAGTCGCCAGCGGATCCCAGTGTGATTCCTGATAGGCGATTGCGGCAATCAGACGCCAGTCCTCGTTGACCACCCTGCCGGCCTCTTCGAATAAGCGCTGAAACCTGGGCAGGGTCAGGCTGGTTTGTTTGATGAAGGCAGCCGCGTCCAGAGGCGCCAATCGGTCATTGTGGCCATAGTAACGATCCAGCAGCTTATTCAAATCACCATTTTTCTTGATACCTGCAAAGAATTGTTCAGATGCGGCAATCAGCGCGTTGTCCGCATCAGCCGGAAAGGCCCAAGCCAGTTTGGAAGGCTTGCCGACGTTGAACGCGACGGCAAGATTGGGGTAATAATTGAGCATCTGCTCAATCTGTTCATGATTGGCAACGGTGAAGTCCAGATCGCCCTGCGCGACTTCCGTGAGCAAATCTTCAACTGTGGTTTGCTTGGTACGGGATTCCCAGGTCAGCGCGGGTATGTCCCGCTGAAGTGCGGTCAGCGCCTTCTCATGGCTTGAACCGGCCACCACGGCGATACGCTTGCCGACGAGTTCGCTCAGATGACGCGGGGCGCCCTGATTCTGATTGAATGCTACCTGTTCGAGCACCGGCAAATAACCGGGGCCAAAAAGCAGTGCCTTATTTTTTTCGTCCAGCCTGAAGCCGGATGAGGAGAAATGAGCGCGGTGATTGCGAAAGTGGGTTTCAATTTGCTCTGCCGGAATCAGCACTATTTTCAGCGGCACGCCCAGATAATCGGCAAAACGCTGCGCCAGCTGCTTGGAAAATTCCTCGTCAGAAAGGGTCGTGTTCTGCGAAATGGCAACAACCAACGCTTCGTCGCGCCAGGAAGGCAAGGCCTTTTCCAGGCTGGAATAGCCGAACATCAACAACGACAGGAAAGTGCCGATCTGTAATGACCTGATTAAAATCTCGTGTCTGCGCATGCCATCATTTTGCACCAAATTGCCGGTATCTGGTAGAATTAGCAATCCGGAGAGGTGGCAGAGTGGTCGAATGTACCTGACTCGAAATCAGGCGTAGCGTTATACGCTACCGTGGGTTCGAATCCCACCCTCTCCGCCAGAACACTGTTTTAACCATTCCTGAAAAGTCTCACTAGCCCGCATGTTTACTGACATTGCGGGCTTTTTGTTGCCTTGTCGTGCTTAGTTGTTCCTGTGCGAGCCTGTGATTTTTGTTGGTACTTTTGTTGGTATCAGGTATTGTTGGTACTTCCAAGTACCAACAAATACCAACAAGGGGCGCGAAATGGCACTAACTGAGCTTGAGGTTAAGAAGGCAAAACCGACAGAAAAGCCGCAAAAGCTATCAGACGGCGGTGGCCTGTTCCTGTTGGTACAGGTTAACGGCGGTAAGTATTGGAGAATGGCCTACCGCTTTAATGGGAAACAAAAAACGCTGGCGATGGGTATCTATCCAGACGTGAGCTTATCGGCTGCACGGGGACGGCGCGAACAGGCGCGCAAGTTGCTGGCGAACGGAACAGACCCGAACGCAATCAAGCAAGCTGCGAAGCAGGAAGATCGACAAGCCGCACAGGTTGTTGCAAACAGCTTTGAATTACTGGCGACCGAGTTTCACACGCTCAAAGCGCCGATGTGGACGGCGCAACACGCAAAGCAATGGTTAGGGAATATGGAAAAACACGCTTTCCCTGTGATTGGTCAGCGTCCGATTACCGAGCTTGAGCCGATGGAGTTAGTCGGCATCATGCGCACGGTTGAGGCTAACGGCACGTTTGAGACACGCGACAGGCTTTTGCAATCTATCGGTGCGGTATGTAAGTATGCGATTGCCACCGGACGGGCAAAATATAACCCTGCTGAAATACGCATGGCGCTATCAGATCGCCCGAAAGAAGAACACTTTGCCTGCATCACTACTGCTGAAATTCCCGACTTCCTGCGCGCCTTCGATGACTACAAGGAATTGGGGAAAGTTTCACTGATTGCTTCATCCGCTTTTAGTCTGTTGTTGCTGACCGCGACCCGCACCAGTGAAGTGCGCTTTTCAAAGTGGGCTGACTTCGACCTTGAAGCGGCATTGTGGGTTATTCCTGAAGAGCAGGCAGGGCGCAAGGGCAAGAAGGGTAAGCGGAAATCTCACACTGTACCGTTATCTGAGCAGGCAATCGCAGTGCTGCGCGCACTCCATCCACTGACCGGACACGGTGAGCATGTATTCCCGAATCGTAACGGCATGGGGCGCGTAATCAGTGAAAACACCGTTGGCAAGATAATCGAGATCATGGGTTACAAAGGCAGGCAGACAGGCCACGGCTTCCGAGGTATGGCGCGCACTACGCTGGGGGAAATGGGGTGCAGGCGTGAAGTGTTGGAGGCGATGCTATCCCACGCCATTGAGAACGAAACCGAAGCAGCCTATGTGCGCACAACCTACCTTGAAGAGCGGCGCGGCATCATGCAAAAATGGGCGGATTATCTGGATGCGGTGAAGGCTGGGGCCCAAGTGATACCGTTCAACAGATCAGCGGCATAACCGAGTATCACCGTCACCTAACGGGTGTCTCATACCGTTCGTCTGCTAATAACGACCGTTTGTCGGATTGGCTCGGGGCGTAAAATTTTAGGCAAAAGGATATGTGTTGAATTATGCGTATCTTTTGTGGGGAAAAGCGGAGGATTGTGTGGAAAAGCGGAGGATTGTGGGGGATATGTGGATATAAAAAAGTCTGCAAAATAACAGATGGGTGCGCAAATGAAGCCGTGGCGCGGCTAACTGCCTGTGGATAAGTTTTTTTAATATCTGTACACTCCCCATCAATCCGCTACAGGCTGTATGTTTCCTCGAAAGTTATACTAGATGCAGTGTGTGGAGGATTAAAAAGAAAAAGGGGAAGTGCTGAAACACTCCCCCTAATTCTGGCAACAAAGCCAACGTGTAAAAACCTCTCCCGGTTAATTTGCACTGTCGTTAAAAACGACCGAAGTATTTTCTTTCATGTGGATCAATCAGTCAAGATAATTGAGGACTGTTCTAGCGTGTCACGGAATATCTAGGACGCTTTTCGTCATGGTTTTGTTGCATCCCTTAACTTAAATGAAGGATGCAAAATGACACACGCAACCACCAGCAACACTACCTCGCAACAGATCAAATCCGCATTAATCCTCAAGCAAGAATCAATCAGGCAGGAACAGACTGTTGAGGCCGACCGAAAAGTGACCCAGTTATAGGGGTTGTGCCGACCCAAAATTGACCCAGGTGTTCTACTTGTCCTGCCTAATTTTTAGGCGGGAGATATAAGGTGATCACTATGGAAATGATAGGCAAGATTCGACG
>JAUSLX010000125.1 GCA_030645775.1 Gallionella sp.
ATGCCGGACTGGCCGACCAGTACGCTGGTATGGTTCTGTAACAGGGGGCGCAAGGTGGAGACGTCCTGTAAGGCACTGAGCTCCAGCACCTTGTAGCCGATGGCGCGATATGCGGCAAGTTGCAGCCGCGCAGCCGCAGCAGGAACAGGCAAGTCGCATTTATTCAGCACGATCAGAACCGACAGGTTCTGATCAAACGCGGCGATCAGGCAACGTGTTATTACCTCATCGCTGAATGAGGGTTCGCTGGCGACGACGACGATGATCTGGCTGACGTTTGCGGCGATGAGCTTTTCGCGGTAGGCATCCGAGCGGTGCAGCAGGGAAGTACGCGGGGCGATGCGTTCGATCACGCCCTGGTTGTCGCCGCTGCGCTGTACCTCGACAACGTCACCGCATACCACATTGCTTTTTTTGCCGCGTGTCAGGCAGGGCAGCAGGCTGCCATCGGCAAGCCGAACCAGATACTGGCGACCGAATGCCGCGACGATGCGCCCTTGCAGAGTGGCGCTCAAGGCTTGAACAGCGCGTCTGCTTTCGCGGCGCAGAGGAAGTCGTTTACAGACAGGCCGTTAATTGCGTGGGTGGTGTAGCTCACGCGGCAACGGTTATAGCTGACAGTCAGATCGGGATGGTGATCCTCGCGGTGCGTCATCCACGCCACGGCATTCACGAACGCGATCGTCTGGTAATAATTCTCAAAAGAGTAACTCTTGCTGATGGTCTGGTCGTGCTGCTGCCAGCCCGGTGTCAGCAAGCGCTCGATTTCAGGCGGCGACAGGGCGGTAACCTTGTTGTCCGGGTCGCGCGAGGGATTCATAAGGTCGTCTATTTCAGTTTGTAATAGCGGTTGAGATAGGCGCCGAGATGCTGCTCGTCCTGTGCCGTCAGGCTTGCGCCGATATTTCCGCTGCACAGCTTGAGCTGCTCCACCAGATCGGCGGGGCTGCGTACCTTGCGTGCTTCGCGGGTGAACATCGTGTTGCCATCGCCCCCCAGCATCGCTGCATGACAACTGTTGCAATTGTATTTGTCAAACAGGGCTTTGCCGGTTTGTGCGTTGCCGGTGGGGAATGGATTGGCCAGTGCGGTGCCTGTGGCGCACAGTAAAAATAGAGCGGTTATCAGTTTCATTGTGTTCTCGCTTAAGTAAGTTTCGGGTAACGATTCCTCTTTACTCTCGCCCGCTTGCGGGAGAGAACCAGG
This sequence comes from Gallionella sp., assembly GCA_030645775.1. Taxonomy (GTDB): domain Bacteria; phylum Pseudomonadota; class Gammaproteobacteria; order Burkholderiales; family Gallionellaceae; genus Gallionella. The sequence goes on from JAUSLX010000125.1 coordinate 1,207, forward strand.
AGGGAGGGAACGGAGTGTTCATGCATGTCCGTTAAAGGGCTTGCAGGTTGGCGATACGCACCGCTGCCGGCGGATGCGAATCGTAAAATCTGGAATACAAGGGGTCGGGGGTGAGCGTCGCCGCGTTGTCCTGATACAGCTTGACCAGCGCGTTCACAAGATCGTCCGCCGCCGTTTGGCGGGCGGCGTAGGTGTCCGCCTCGAACTCGTGTTTGCGCGAGTATGCAGACATGACAGGGCTGAGCAAAAAACTGAATACCGGCATCACCATGAAAAACAGCAGCAGCGCCAGCGCGGTGCTGGGGGTGGTGACACCCAGACCCTGATAGAACCAGGTGGTTTGCATCAGCGCGGCCAGCAGCCACAGGAACACCAGGCTCATCGCAAAGGTCATGACGATGCGCTTCATGACATGGCGATGCTTGAAATGGCCAAGTTCGTGCGCCAGGACGGCCTCGATCTCATTGCCGCTCAGGCGTGCCAGCAAGGTGTCGAAAAATACGATACGTTTCGTCTTGCCGAAACCGGTGAAATAGGCGTTGCCGTGCGCGCTGCGTTTGCTGCCGTCCATGACGAATAATCCGCTGCTGGTGAAACCGCAACGGGTGAGCAGGGCAGCGATGCGCGCTTTCATCGCGTCATCCTGCAGCGGGGTGAACTTGTTGAAAAGCGGTGCGATGAAGGTGGGATAAATGAATAATATCAAAAGATTGAATGTGACCCACGCCCCCCACACGTACAGCCACCAGTATTCGCCCATGCTTTCCATCAGCCACAACACGCCGAACAAAAGCGGCAAACCGAGCACGGCACCGATCAGCAGACCTTTAAGGGCGTCCACCAGATACAGTCTGAAGGTCATGTTGTTGAAGCCGAAGCGGGCTTCGATACGGAAAGTGCGGTACAGATTGAACGGAGCTTCCAGCAATGACGAGAGCATCAGCACCGCCACCAGCGTGGCGCCGCCCTGGATGAGCGGTGAGCTGAACCAGGCTTGCGCCATGTCGGCAATCCACTGTATGCCGCCGGCAACGGTGAAAACCAGCAACAGCGCCGCATCGAACAGCAAGCCCAGCATCGCGAAACGTGTCTTGGCGCTGGTGTAATCGGCCGCTTTCTGGTGGTTGCTCAGCAGTATCTGTTCACGAAATGCTTCGGGTACGACGCTGCGATGTGCGGCGATATGCGCCAGATGGCGGCGCGCCAGCCACAGCCGGATCAGGGTGGTGAAGGCGAGCGTCGCGATAAAAATGAAAGAAAATTGCGTAGCCGTCATAAGGATGTATGTTTTTGGTGGTGGCAGGAAGCGTGCTTGTGACACAATGCGTGCCTTACCGTTCAACTCAAGCATACGAATTATGGCACAAAATCAAAACTACCTTGTCTGGATAGACATGGAAATGACCGGGTTGAACCCGGATACCGACCGTATTATCGAAGTGGCGATTGTCGTGACCGATAACAATCTGGAAACCATAGCCGAAGCTCCGGTGCTGGTTGTGCATCAACCTGACAGCATCATGGATGGCATGGATAACTGGAATAAATCCACTCATGGCAAGTCCGGCCTGATCGAAAAAGTGAAGGCTTCTGCGCTGGATGAAGCGGCAGTCGAAGCGCAGATGGTTGAATTCCTCAAGCAATATGTGCCTGCCCGCACTTCGCCGATGTGCGGCAATTCGATTTGTCAGGACAGGCGCTTCATGGCGCGCTGGATGCCCGCATTCGAGGATTACTTCCATTACCGCAACCTGGATGTCAGCACCCTCAAGGAACTCGCGAAACGCTGGAAGCCGGACATGGCGAAGGGTGTGAAGAAACACGGCAAGCATGAAGCCATGGCTGATATTTACGAGTCCATAGAAGAGTTGAAGCATTATCGCGAGCATTTCATCAAGCTGTGAGGCTGTTTTTCGAGCATTGTCCTGAGGATATCGAATGAGGTCTGTTTTGAGCCGTAGCTGGCGTGAATTGGGGGTGCAGGAAAAGCTGCACATTCTGATACAGGGTTCGCTGGTTGTCTTGTTTGTCATCTCGATGAACTGGGTGATAGAGCGCTTTGAGCAACAAATTCTCAATCACGCCGCACAGCGCGCAGATGAAACCGCAGACGGGCTGATCAACGGCATGAATATGCTGATGTTGTCCGGTGCCATTGCGGATCCGGCTAATCGCTCTCTGCTGTTGAATAAGATGCGCCAGTCGGAAGGGGTGCATGAATTGCGCATCGTGCGCGGAGATTCCGTGATTGCGCAGTTCGGGCCGGGATTGCCGGAAGAGCAGGCGCAGGACGAGATGGATCGCAGCGTGCTCGCTACCGGAAAATCTGTTTCCCGCTATATCCAGGAGCAGGGTAAACCGGCAATGTTGCGGGTGGTCGTGCCCTTTATCGCACAACATGATTTTCGTGGCACCAACTGCTTGTCATGTCATGAGGCCGCCGAGGGTAGTGTCAATGGAGCGGCCAGCATCATCATTGATTTGAGTAAGGATCAGGCCGGACTTGAGGCGCTCAAAGTAAATCTGTGGGTAGGTCACATCGCGATTCAGCTCATCCTGTCGTTGCTTATCTGGCTGTTCGTGCGCAATCTTATCGTACGCAACATCGCCGATCCGGTCAGAAAATTACAGTTGGCGATGTCCGAAATTCAGCGCAACAACGATCTGTCCAGACGTGCCGATGTCGATGAGCACAATCCTGACATCGGCGAAATGGCGCAGACGTTTAATGCATTGCTGTCCAGCCTGGAGCATGCCAATGAGCGTCTGGAATTGTTTGCGAAGATGTTTGATAACAGCAGCGATGCGATCATCATTACCGATGCCGAGCAGCGTATTCTCACGGTCAACCCGGCGTTTGAGCGGATAACGCAATACGATTCCGCCGAGGCGGTTGGTCAGACACCAAAATTGCTGAGTTCAGGCAAGCAGACGCTGGAGTTCTATCAACAGATGTGGATTTCCCTGGAGTCGCTGGGCCAGTGGTCAGGTGAAATCTGGAATCGGCGCAAGGGCGGCGAAGTTTATCCTGAATGGTTGTCTATCGGGGTGGTCAAGAATAGCAGTGGACAGATCATAAATTATGTTGCCATGTTTTCGGATATCAGTCGGCGCAAGGAAGCGGAGCGTCGCATCGAATTTTTGGCTCATTACGATGCGCTGACCAGGCTGCCCAATCGCGCCTTGTTTGCCGACCGTCTGAAACACGCCTTGTTGGTCGCTGATCGCGCCGGCAATAAAGTTGGCCTGATGTTCCTGGATCTGGATAAATTTAAATTCATCAACGATACACTGGGACATCTGGCGGGCGATCAGTTGCTGCAATCGGTTGCTGAACGGTTGAAATCCTGTGTGCGCCAATCTGACATGGTGTGTCGACAAGGTGGCGATGAGTTCATGATCCTGCTTGAGGATGTCCGCTCAACAGAGGATGTTGAACGGGTGGCGCAGAAAATTATGGGCGAAATGTCGATAGCGCATCGTTTGGGTGAGGAGGAATGCATCGTCAGTTTCAGTATCGGCGCAGCCATTTACCCGGATAATGCGGTTGCTCAGGAAAAACTGACGCAGTGTGCCGATCAGGCCATGTATCTGGCCAAGGAAAGCGGCAGAAATAACTTCAAGCTGTATCAGGGTGGGTAATAGCGGGTCTAAACTTTGCGGGCGCAGATTTGTCACGGAGTAAACGTTGAACGAGGAGATGAGCATGTATAAACGCATACTGGTTCCGATAGACGGCAGCAGCACATCAGACAGGGCGCTGCAAGAGGCCATCAGGTTGATTGATGCGCAGCCCGTGCAGCTAAGACTGGTGCATGTGATTGACGATCTGCAATTCCTTGATGCGGAAGGTTATGTTGATTATGCGGAACTGCGCGAGCTGACTCGCAAAATTGGCCAGCGTGCGTTGGACAAGGCCGAAGAAATCGCCCGGCAGGCCGATATAACGGTAGAGAGTGCGCTGCTCGAAGCAAACGGTGAGCGCATTGCGCACGTCATCGATGCCGAAGCGGAAAGCTGGTCCGCCGACTTGATTGTGATCGGCACGCACGGTCGTTCCGGATTTAATCACCTGTTGTTCGGCAGCGTAGCCGAAGGCGTGGTGCGCGGGGCATCGGTGCCGGTGCTGCTGGTGCGCAGCGAATAGCGTACTCTTGCCGTAGCAATGTTACATAAGCTCGGTCAACGAACCCGTAAGAAAAATAGCCATGAACGTGAAGAACGCCGACCCGGCAGATGAAGTCATGTGCCATTGCAGCGGCACCAGACGGAGCAATATTCAAAGCTTGTTCGAGCAAGGTTTTGATATGGATGCCATTTCCAGATGGACGGGCGCGCTCTCGGGATGTGGTGGCTGCGAATGGGATATTGCACAGTTCCTGAAGGAACTCGCCGAACAACAGGGCGATAGTTTGTAAGCCGCATTGACACCATGCTGTCGGCTGAGTGCCATGTTAGGTTTTGTAGTACTGCTTGAATTCGGAACTTGGTTCGCGTTCGGAGTAAATATAGAGCGCCACGCCATTGGGGTCTTGAACGGCAAAGCCACGATCACCCCACGGGTGATCTTCAAGCGGCATTACTAGTTTGAGGCCTGTGGACATCAGCAACTTGTACTCGGCGTCAACGTCGTCGACGAAGAAGTTGTAACCCAATCCGGCGGGGTTGCATATCGGCTGCCCTGCTTGGGGAGCCATAAATTGCAGACTGGATGACTCTTTTCCGAACTGGAGGTTGACGTACCAGCCACAATCAAACGTGACCTTTGCCCCGAAATGCTTCACATAGAAGTCGCGAGACTCTTCAACTTTGGTCGTTGTGATGCAGGGAGAGATTATGTTTGCATGCATGGCGCGGCTCCTGAGAAACCTAACGAGGCTGTAGAAAAAGTCTGTTCATGCCGCATCGTGCCGTGAACCAAACCAAATATCAAGGTCGAAGTGAAGGACAATATTTTGGGGAAGTAAATGGCGCGCTACAAACACATCGACACCAGCCAGCGATTCATCGCGGTGAACCTGCAACAGCAACTTCTGCCGGGTACTTTTGAGCATGCGTTGAACCATCTGCTCGACCATGTGCTAAACCTTTCCTGCTTCGATGATCGTTTCAAAAACGATAAAACGGGTGCGACAGCTTACCCGCCCGCCATGCGGTAAACCGTGCGGTAAACCGGGGACAGACCACGGTTTTTAAAATAACTCGGCAGGGTCGGGTTTTATAAGCTGGCGAGGTCGTCCAGACTGCCCGGGGGATGCGCGTCGCCCTATCATCGCCGCCACTTGCGACGCGAATCGTTCGTTTCCCAATGCGAAATTGCCATTGGTTGCCCGACGAATTTTATCCACCAAACCGGGTTCCAGCGCATAGCGAAACAACTCGCGGTAAGCTGCTTGCCGGGAAGCTGTATCACTGCCCAGCGCGGTATATAGCGGATGGGGTTGCACCAGCGTATCGGTTTCTCCCTGCGCATTGGCGCGATAGCTTGACCAGCGATAATCTGCCGGATGCGCCACCATGTTCGCCCGTACCGGATTCAACTCGATATAACGCTGGCAACCCAGAAAATAATCTTCCTCCTGCACCGGACACGAGCGGAAACGCCCCTCCCATAACGTTCCGCTGCGCTGATAAACGCGATTCACATATTGCGCATAACGTTGCCCCAGCGACTTCATCAACGCACCGCCGGCATCGGCCTGGTCGGCGGAAAGCAGCAAATGCACATGATTGGTCATCAACACATAAGCATGAACCCGGCAGCCCGTCTTGCCGGCGTACTCCGTCAACCAGTCCAGATAACGGCGATAATCTTCATCGGCAAAGAAGCAGGGCTGATGGTTATTGCCGCGCTGGATAACGTGAACGGGAACATTCGGCAATGCGATGCGAGCACGGCGAGGCATGATGAACTCCGGTTTACGGGGATAGGGGAGCA
>JAUSLX010000130.1 GCA_030645775.1 Gallionella sp.
TAGCGGCGTGTCAGCTGGAACAGGTCTTCCATCAGTTTGCCTTTCCAGGCATTCCAGACCTTGGGGCTGGTGCCTTGCACATCGGCAACGGTCAGCAAATACAGCGCAACCAGATAGCGCTCATTCCGGATTTTGTCTGCAAAAACGGCGATCACTTCAGGGTCGGCCAGATCCTGCTTTTGTGCGGTGGCAGACAGGGTGAGATGCTGTTCGACCAGCCAGACCACCAGATCGCTGTCGTCGCGGCTGAGTTTGTGGTGTGTGCAGAACAGGCGGGCATCTTTTTTGCCCAGCAGCGCATGATCGCCGCCGCGTCCCTTGGCGATGTCGTGGAACAGGCCGGCGATGTACAGCACTTCGGGGCGGGCAAATTCACCCATCAATTTGTTGCACAGCGGCAGTTCGTGCGCGTGCCTGGTCAGCGCGAAACGGCGCAAATTGCGCACCACCATCATGATGTGCTTGTCCACTGTGTATACGTGAAACAGGTCGTGCTGCATCTGGCCGACTATGCGCCCGAAGGCGGGTATATAACGCCCCAGAATGCCATACTGGTGCATGCGGCGCAGCGCGTGGGTGACGCCCTGCGGCTGGCGCAGAATTTCCATGAAACGCGCACGGTTGAGCGGATTGCGGCGGAATGCCGCGCCTATGTGCGGTTGTGCCCGCCACAAGGCACGCAAGGTTAGGGCGGTAATATCCGTTAGTTCGGCATGTTGCTGCAGGATTAAAAAGAGTTCAAATATCGCTTCCGGCGTGTGCTCGAATAACTGCTCATCGCGTATCTCAAGCAGGCTGCCGGTGACGCGGAATCGTGCGTTCAGCGTATGTTGCGGCGGTGCTTCACGAAACAGGTGGTCGTGCAGATTCTGCAGCAGAATGGTGTTGAACTGGCGCACCGCGAGTTTGGTGCGGTAATAGCGCTGCATCAGATGCTCGCTGGCACGTCGGTTGGCGGAAGGGGCGATGCCCATTTGTTCGGCCAGCGCAGTTTGAAAGTCGAACAGCAGGCGGTCTTCGCGACGATGGGCGAGATAATGAAGGCGGGTGCGCAGTGTTTGCAGCAGGTTGTCGTGGCGTGCGATCTGGCGTGCCTCACTAAACGTGATCAGTCCGGCTTGAGCCAGTTCGGTCCAGCGTGTGCCCAGTCCCGCCGCGCGACTGATCCAGGTGACGGTTTGCAGATCGCGCAAGCCGCCCGGACTCTCCTTGAGATTGGGCTCAAGATTGAAATCTGCATCGTCAAACCGGCTGTGACGCTGTTGCTGCTCGTGTAATTTGGCAAGGAAAAAATCGCGCGGATTCAGCTGATCGCGCAGGGCGACACCCAGTTCACCGAAAAGTGGCGCATTGCCACATAGCAGGCGAGCTTCCAGCAGATTAGTCTGTACCGTGATATCCACCGCTTCGTTCAAACATTCCGCTACGCTGCGGATGCTGTGACCTACTTCCATGCCGATGTCCCACAGCAGGGCGATCAATTCGTGCAGCTTGTGCTGCAAGGTGGCGTCAGACGGGTGACCGGCCAGGAGTTTTTCGGATTCACCATCCAGCAGTATCAGCAGATCAATATCCGATTTTGGATACAATTCACCGCGCCCGTAGCCGCCGACTGCGACGAGCGCGGTGTTGTCGGGCAAGGCGAGTTGCTGCCAGATATGGCGCAAATAACGATCTATCAGTTTGCTGTGCGCGCTGAGCAGCCGCGCCGCTTTAGCCTGTTGCAGGAACTTTTGCTCCAGTGCCAGCCGGTCGCGGCGCAATGCTGCACGCAGTGTGGGAATATCAGAGCCTTGAAGAATAATCGGTACGTCAGGCATGACTATTAACCTAAAAAAGCAGTCTCACGCGGAGGCGCGGAGAACGCGGAGAAAAACAAACGCTAAAAAACGCCCCATTGAAGCCAATTCAGCTTTTTATATAGCTTCTCCGCGTTCCGCGCCTGATAAAACAACGGATGAGTTATCCGCGTGAGCTATCGCCGTTTCATTTTACAACGGGGTCGGAGCGGGGCAACCGGCGGACACGGTCAGTACTTCAAAACCGCTCTCGGTGACCAGCAGGGTGTGTTCATATTGCGCGGACAGGCTGTGGTCGCGGGTTACGACGGTCCAGCCATCGCCCAGTTGCTTGATGTCCTTTTTTCCGGCATTGATCATCGGTTCTATGGTGAAAACCATGCCTGCTTCCAGTCTCAAGCCTGTTTTCGGGCGACCGTAATGCAGCACTTGCGGCTCTTCATGGAACTTTGCGCCTATGCCGTGACCACAGAACTCGCGCACCACACTATAGCCCAGCGGCTCGACGAAGCTCTGGATCGCATGGCCGATATCGCCTAGATAGGCGCCTGCCTTGACCGCACGGATGCCGCGCCACAGGGATTGATAGGTCGTCTCGCATAAGCGTTTGGCCTGAATGGAAGGCTCACCCACATAAAACATGCGGCTGCTGTCGCCGTGATAGCCGTCCTTGATCACCGTGATGTCCAGATTGACGATGTCGCCGTTTTTCAGCACCTTGTCACTCGGCACGCCGTGGCAGATTTGATGATTGATCGAGGTGCAGATCGATTTTGGGTAGGGCTTGTGGCCGCCGGGCGCATAGTTGAGCGGGGCGGGGATGGCCTGTTGTGCATTGACAATCAGGTCATGGCACAGCTTGTCCAGCTCATTGGTGGTGATGCCGGCTTTGACGAAGGGAGTAATGTAATCGAGTACTTCACTGGTCAGTCGGCCTGCGACGCGCATTTTTTCGATTTCTTGTGGAGTTTTGATGGAAACGGACATATCTGTTGGATTTCATGTAAGGTGTCCGAGGATAACATGACGGTAAGATTCCCGACAAATACGTTTAGGAACTAACGATCATGGCAAGAAAGCCACTCATGATAATGAAATGGTTCTCGCAGGGATATTGCCCTCGGGCAATAACTCGCAAACCCGCCATGATCGTTCCCTGAGCGTGGTGGTTGCCGACTTGTCGGCTATACAACCACGGCCTGCCCCTTGCGGGTACACCCCCCGCTCCCCCTCTGATGGAACTAATAGCCATTCCACTGATAGAACTACTAAGTATTGACTAAGCAATCAAAAAAACGATTGCAAAGTCACTACTTATAAGCCAGCACACCCTAAAGTGTACAAGAGCTGGCAAGTGTATGGTTATCCCAGCGGGCGAGGAGCACGGCTCGTCGCTTCGCGAGTTTCACGTTAAGCACGCACAACCGTCATGCGCCATCGCGATGATAAAGAGAAGGATCATCACGATCATGGCCGCAAGCATTATAAAGATCATGATGATTAATTCTACCTGTGCGAATGACTTGTGAAGCCTATATGAAGGCTGCCAAACTCTGGCAGTTGTTTTTGTTCATCATCTCCGAGGTAGAATCAGGTTCTCAAGCGAACACCGTGATAATTTTGCACTGTCGAAAAAAGGATGGCGATATCCTGTTGTGTCAGCGCCGGGTAGTGATCACGCAAGGCTTGCAGTGCAGATAATTTCAAGGGCATACCTGATAGCCCCTGTCGCTTATCGAGGAAAGGAGCTGTGATGAGACAGGCTGTTTCAAAACAACCGCGCAAATGGTTATGGATGCGCCTATCCGTGCTGTCGGCGGTGGTGTTCGTGGTCATGGCATATCCTTTCGAAAAATAATGGCGGCACTACTCTTCTGCAATCGCTAATACACTTTGGGAACAAAATGTTGTGTAGAAATTTTCGGTCGCTTGTAACCAGTGTCGGGCTGACGTGGAGGTAATTCGAGTTCGACGGGCTTCAGGTCAGTGTAGGGAACTTGCTGCAACAAATGAGCGATGCAATTCAGTCTGGCCTTCTTTTTGTCGTCTGCATTCACCACGTACCATGGCGTGAGCGGGGTATCGGTTCGGGCGAACATGATATCTTTCGCCTGGGAGTATTCAACCCAATGTTTACGCGACTCGATATCCATCGTGCTCAATTTCCAGCGCTTGATCGGGCTGCGCATCCGTTCCTGGAATCGTCTCTCCTGCTCATCATCGCCCACTGAGAACCAGTACTTGATCACAACAATACCGGAACGAACCAGCATTTCCTCGAAAATGGGTGCGGCGCGTAAAAACTCTTCATACTCATCCTCGGTGCAGAAACCCATTACGCGTTCTACTCCTGCGCGGTTGTACCAGCTGCGATCGAACAGCACGATCTCCCCACGGGCTGGCAGGTGAGAAACATAGCGTTGAAAGTACCACTGCCCGCGTTCTCTTTCCGTGGGAGAACTTAAAGCCGCGACACGACAAATACGCGGATTCAAACTTTCCGTGATGCGCTTGATCACGCCCCCCTTGCCTGCAGCATCCCGACCCTCGAAAAGAATGACCACTTTCAGACCTTGAAGTCGCACCCACTCTTGCAGTTTGATGAGCTCGAACTGCAGGTGCGCAATCTCCTCAATGTACTTGTAATTCTTCGGTGGCTTGCGCAGCTTTGTCTGTCCAGCGGAATGCCAATACTGCTCAACGGCGTTTGTTTCCTTGGCATCCGCAACGACCTCTCCGGAATTGTCAGCCGATGTTGCTGCTTTTTTATTCTTCATGTTTTCCTCCCTATGTTGGATTGGCAAGTTATTTTACTGCCGCGCTTCTTGCTGTACATGGCAGCAGCGTATATTTTTGCGCTAACAGTTGGCTTAAGAACACGGCCTCCTGCAAGCTAAAAAACGATTTTTTCAATAACACGCCGGGAAATTATAGCTTATTATCACGGCCTGTCTGGGAAGATAAATCATTGTATTTAGGATAAAAATCATGCCTTCAATTTCACAAGAAGCGGCTGAGAAAATTCTCGGCAACATTCGCATTCCGCCACGCCCCAGCATCCTTGTCGAACTAATGGCTGAACGCAACAAATCCGACCCGGATTTGTTGAAAATTGCCCACATTGTATCCCGTGATGTCGTGCTTTCTGCGGCGATGCTCAAGACCGTCAACTCACCATTTTTTGGTTTGCGCCGCAAAATTGACTCCATTGAACAGGCCGTCATGGCCATGGGCTCGAACAATGTTTTCAATATTCTGACTGGTCTGGTATTGCGCAACATGAATGATGGCAAGAGTCCGCAACTCAACCGGTTCTGGGACACCGCAGAGAACACCGCTTTTATTGCGGCACTCATAGCCCGGCGCATTCCGGATATATCCCGTGATATTGCCTATACCGTCGGCCTGTTCCACGATTGCGGAATTCCGTTGATGATGGCGCGTTTTCCGGAGTACATGGACACGTTAAAGCTCGCCTCGAATAGCGACAATAAAACATTCACGGAAGTTGAAGACGAGCGCCACAACACAAACCATGCAACCGTCGGTTATCTGTTGGCCAAAAACTGGAATCTGTCTGAAACCATCTCACTCACCATTTTGCATCACCATAATCCAGAAATTTTTTCCTCACAGGAAATTTTGCCCGCCGAAGTATGCGGCTTGATCGCCTTGATCCAGATAGCCGAGGCGCTCAGCGATACGAAATTCATGCGTGAGGATGACTCCTGGCGGATTAATGGCCCCATGCTGCTGGACTACGTTGGCATCTCAGAACATGAACTGAGTGATATTTCGGATGAAATCATACAAAACCGCAGTACCTGAGCGCCCGCATACTCAAGCAATTTACTGGTAGCGCAATGCCTCGATGGGATCAAGCCTTGCAGCTTTTCTGGCCGGATAGTAGCCAAAGAAGATACCCACTGTCGCCGCCACGCTGAACGCCACCAGCACCGAACTGCCCGAGATGATGACCATCGTTCCGGTCAGGGTATGGGTCAACAGGGCGCCGCCTATGCCCAGCAACAACCCGATGAAACAACCGACCACCGAAATGATGATGGCTTCCAGCAGGAATTGCAGCAGGATGTCGCGTTCACGCGCGCCTATGGCCATGCGTATGCCGATCTCCCGGGTGCGCTCGGTGACTGAGACCAGCATGATGTTCATGATGCCGATGCCGCCGACCAGCAGTGAAACAGAGGCGATGGCGCCCAGCAACAGCGACATGACGCGCGTGCTTTCGGCGGCAGAATCCGCCACGGCGGTGAGGTTGCGCAGTGAGAAATCGGAATCCTGTCCCTCGCGGATGCGGTGCCGCTGACGCAGCAATGCGGTCATGGATAGCTCCGCTTCGGGCATGACCTCCTGTGTGGTGGTTTGCACCATGACCATGCGCACCGATCCCGGGAACTGGGTGCCGAACACATTGCGTTGTGCTGTGGTGATCGGGATGATGATGGAGTCGTCCTGATCGCGCCCGTCCATGCCCTGGCCTTTTAGGGCTAATACGCCGAGCACCGTGAACGGGCTTTGCCGGATGCGCAGGGTCTTGCCTACCGGGTCTTCATCCCCGAACAAATTCTGTGCCGTCGTCTGGCCTATCAGTGCAACGCGCGTGGCTGAGCGCACGTCAGAGGCGGTGAATGCCGAGCCGCTCACCACCGGCCAGGCGCGTGCATCCAGATAGGCCGGTGTGCTGCCGATCACCGAGGTGTTCCAGTTGTTCGGCCCATAGACGACTTGTGCGCTTCCCGGATGTATCGGTGCGGCGGCTTGCACGCCGGGCAGTTCGGCGATGGCATCCGCATCGCTGATCGTCAGCGTATAGCCACCGCCGTGACCGGAGCGCACTCCCCCCGCAGAAGTGCTGCCGGAGAGCAGAATGAACAGATTGCTGCCCATCGCACTGATGGTTTGTTTGATCGCATATTGCGCGCCCTGGCCGATGGACATCATCAATACCACCGCGCCGACCCCGATCACCATACCCAGCATGGTCAGTATCGTGCGCATGCGGTTAGCGCCCATTGCGCGCCACGCTTCGCCCAGCATCGCAAAAAATCCAGATTTCATCCCAACTGCCGTGTTGCAGAAAAAATTTCTTGCTTACATATAAAGCATATGCAGCGCGGCATAATTTTCCCCGCGCCTTGCATTTGGGCGAACTCTGAATTTTTGGATATTTCCGTCATGCTGCAATCTCCCGTGTCAGTTCATCGCTGATGATGCGTCCGTCGTGAAAGTGTACCTGACGTTGGGCGTGTCGCGCGATGTCGGCTTCATGCGTGACCAGCACGATGGTGATTCCTTCGCTGTTTAACGCGTCGAACAGCGCCATGATTTCTTCACCGGTGCGGCTGTCGAGGTTGCCGGTAGGTTCATCTGCCAGCAACAGGCGCGGTTTGTTAATCAGTGCGCGGGCAATCGCCACACGTTGTTGTTGCCCCCCGGAAATCTGGTTGGGCAGCGAGTCCGCCTTGTCGCTCAGGCCGACTTTTGCCAGCATCTCATCGGCGCGCTTTTGACGTTCAGCCAGTTCTATCCCGGAATAAATGAGCGGCAGCGCGACATTGTCACGCAACGACATGCGTTGCAGCAGATTGAAGCCCTGAAATACGAAACCTATGGTGCGATTGCGCAGCAAGGCCAGTTCGTCACGATCAAGGGACGCCACCGGGCGGCCATCCAGCGCATAGCTGCCGACAGTCGGCGCATCCAGACAGCCCAGAATATTCATGAAAGTAGATTTACCCGATCCTGAAGGCCCCATGACGGCGACAAATTCGCCCGGCATTATGGTCAGGTTCACATCATTCAAGGCCGGAAACAGGCCGGCGGACGTCTGATAGGATTTACTCAAACCTTCGATGCGGATGACAGCGGTGTTCGTCATGTCAATTGCGCGGAGCGCATCGTTTGCATGATTAACGTGAAACTCGCGCAGCGACGAACCGTACCCATCGCCCTTTGGGAGAGGGGGGACGGGGGTGAGGGAACGGGTATGGCGGGTTTCATTATCAGGGGGTGGCTGCTCGCCATGCCCGTTAGAGGTAGATTCTTTGCCATGCCCGTTAAAACATTCTCATGCGCAGCGGCTGTGAGCTACTGCCTGGTGCGTTGTTTGCGGCCTGTATTTCGCCGATAACCAGCGGGTCGCCCGCCTTGAGTTCACCCGCGAGAATTTCGGTATTGCGGTTGTCGGTGATGCCCAGCCTTACTTTGACAGGCAGGAGTTCGCTGTTTTTCAATACATATACTTTGCCGGAGTAGCCTTCGTGTCTGGCGTTACCCTTTGCGCCCTTGGTTGAAGCTGAACGCGAGCTATCCTTCTTATCTGTTTGATTATCAGTATATTGTTTTTTCTCGTCATTGGCAGGTTTGAAGCGCAAAGCGGCGTTGGGAACGAGCAAGACCTGCTTGCGTTCAGCCACTGCGATACTGACATAACTGGTCATGCCGGGCAGTAAAATCTGCTCCGGATTGTTCACATTAATCACTACATCGTAAGTGACGACATTTTGCAGCGTGGTCGGATTCATGCGTATCAATTTGACTACGCCCTGAAAGTTGCGATCCGGGAAAGCATCCACGGTGAAGTGCGCGGCCTGGCCGATGCGGATATTACCGATGTCCGCTTCGGCAAAATTGGCGTCTATCTGCATCTTGGTCAAATCCTGCGCGATTTTGAACAGTGTCGGCGTCTGCAAACTGGCGGCCACGGTTTGCCCGACATCCACCGAGCGATCCACTACCACGCCGGACACGGGAGAACGTATCACTGAGTAGGCGAGGTTGGCTTTGTCCTTTTCAACGGTTGCGCGCGCCAGTTGTAATTGCGCCTGGGCGGATTTTCTGGCCTGCACGGTCGTGTCCAGTTCCAGGCGGGAGGCGTATTCCTGGGCGTATAAATTCCGGGTGCGCGCCTCGTTGGCTGTCGCCAGTTCCAGCAAGGCATTGGCACTCTGCACATTGGCCAGGCTTTGTTTTTGTTGCGCGGCCAGCAGCGAGTTATCCAGTTCCAGCAGAACCTGTCCCTTTTCGACCGCGCTGTTGAAATCCACATACAGCTTTTTGACGGTGCCGGAAACCTGGGTGCCGACATTGACCAGCGTCACCGGATTGATCGTGCCATTAGCGGAAACGGTTAAGCTGAGGTCACCTTTTTCCGCGGCTTGCAGTCGGTATTGCTGTTCGGGGGTAAGCTGATTGAATTGCTGGTAGGCGACATAGCCTGTCGCAAGCAGGAAGACGGCGATCAGCGACCCAACGAGAGGGGAAGGCAGTAATTTTTTCATGGTTGGTGTGTTTTCCTGACATTTTCCCCGGATGTTCGGGCGGGCAGCGTCTGCAAGAAATCGGTATCCAGGCTGCCCATCGCCCGGGCGAGCGTGGCACGGCTGATGTTCCAGTTAAACGTTGCCTGTATGCGTTGCTGGCGCGCACTGGCCAGCGCATTTTGCGCATTCAGCACATCCAGTATAATGCCGGCACCTGCCTTGTAACGACCCAGTGCGACACGTTCGGACTGTTCTGCGCTGCTGAGCAGATCCGCTGTGGTGAGTCTGTTTTGCGTGGCGGTAATGAGGTTTTGATACGCTGTCCAGACATCCAGAGCGACCTGCAAACGCAGCCGTTCAAATTGAGCCTGGCGGGTTTCTGTTTGCGCTTCGGCTGCGCGTATCCGGTAAGTCGGCGCGTAACCGGAAAATAGCGGCACGCTCAGGCTGACGCCCAGCGACGAACTGTGTGTGTTGATGCCCGAGTTGTTGTTCTGGCTGGTCGCCGCGACCAGCGAAACAGCGGGTTTTCCCGCCGCCCGTGCTGCCTCCGTAGTGGATTCTGCCGCCTTGACCAGCGCGGCGGCGGCTTGCAAATCCGGCCTGTGCTGGCGTGCCTGCTCAATTAAAGCGGCAATATTCTGTTCAAAATTTCCGGAAATTTCATTTTCATGGCCGTCGGGCCGGTGCGCGGCCAGATTCACCTGCCGATTGGCATCCAGGCCCAGCAGGTTGGCCAGATTCCCCCGTGCGATTTTCAGCGCGCCATCAGCCGTAATCCGATTCAGCGTGGCTTGCGAATAGGCGGTCTGGGCGGCGAATTTATCGGCGGGTGTGGCACTCCCCGCCTGATGGCGCGCCTTTGCCGCCGCAAAACTTTCCTGTGCGGCATGCTCCGATACGCTGGCCGCCTCGAACGCTGCCTGTGTGGCATGGGTCTGGTAATAAGCCTGCACCACGGCCAGGAACAGGGCTTGTACTGTGCTGTCCTGAGTGGCACTCGCCGCCGCCAGCAATTGGCGTGCATAGTCCAGATTGGCCGCGCGCGCGCCGAAGTCATAGAGCAGATAGGAAAGGCTCAAGCCCAGGCTGCGCTGGTTTGTACCGGGTGTGCTGCGGTTTTCGGAGGCGCTGGCGCTGACGTCGGGCAGGTAACTAGCCTGACTCACGCCGACCTGTGCGGCCTGTGCCCGTGAACTGGCCCATACTTCGCGGGTTTGCGGGTTGTTGCACAACGCGATACTTACCACGTCGGCAAGGTCGAGCGAGCGATCCGCAGGCAAATTTGCGCAAGGTTCAGCATAACGTAAAGCCGGTAGTGTCGCCCCCGTTGAAAACGGATCGGAAGATTCCCCAGCCATTGCCGCGCCTCCCCACAGCAGGGCGCAGATCAGCATCCGCGAGACTGGACGGACCATTGGCGTTGGCGAAACAGGTAGTTTTAAACGTGAGTACATGAAGGGTGGGCAGGATTTTGTCTATGCATTGTAACGGTTAGCGATTATTCAACAATGCATCATTTGTAAACAATTATTTCACCACGTATGTCGTTTGCACGAAGCATTGCAAATACCAGGGTGCGACAATTTGTCACATACTCAGACCGGCCTTTCATCTGTAGCATCCGCACATAGCTAAAAAACCAGGGGGAGTGATGAAAATACAGTTGCTGAATAGCGGTAAATTATTTGCGTTGAGCTGCCTCTGCGCGAGTGTCACGAACGCGGCATTCGCGGCGGAGCAGTGGATGGATGAAGTGGTGGTAACAGGCACGCGCGAGGCTGTGCGCAAATCGGAAGTCGCCGCGACAGTCGGTGTCATTAAAGGGGTTGAGGTGCGTGCGGCAAAAGCATCGCACCCGTCGCAAATCATGGGGCGTGTACCCGGTGTGTGGGTCAACATTACCGGCGGCGAAGGGCACCAGACGGCGATCCGTCAACCACTCACCACCAACCCGGTGTATGCCTATCTTGAAGACGGTATCCCGGTGCGCTCTACAGGTTTTTTTAATCACAATGCCTTGTACTCAGTGAACATGCCACAGTCTGGCGGTATCGAAGTGACCAAGGGGCCCGGCTCTGCGCTGTACGGTTCGGATGCGATCGGCGGCGTGGTAAACGTGCTGTCGCGGCGCCCGCCGGCCTCCGGGGAAGTGGAGGCGAGCGGTGAGTTGGGCAGCTTCGGATGGAAGCGCGCATTGCTTTCCGGCGGTAATTCCTTTGGCGACAACGGTGTGCGCGCCGACTTGAACCTGACACGGACCGACGGATGGCGTCAGATGACAGGTTACACGCGCAACAGCGGCACGCTGCGCTGGGATCGGGCGTTGAGCGAGGATGCGACACTGAAGGTGTTGGGGACATTTTCCAATATCGACCAGCAGACGGCGGGTAGCTCAGCGATTTCGCTGGCTGATTACAGTAATAACCCGACGATCAACTACACGCCGATCTCGTTGCGCAAGGTGAATGCGTTGCGCCTGTCCGCCGCCTATGAAAAGGAAACGGCCAACACCCTGCTGAGCGTGACTCCCTACGTTCGCGACGACAGCATGGATTTGCTGGCCAACTGGTCGCTGGGCTATGATCCCAGCACTTACAACACCAGCAACCGCTCGTTTGGCGTGCTGGCAAAATACCGCATGGATTTCGAGGCGTACCGCTCGCGCCTGATCGTCGGAATGGATTTTGATAACAGTCCTGGCGGTCGCACCGAAAACAGTATCAGGACGACCCGGGTTGGTAGCGTCTATACCGCTTATACACTCGGGAACCGCATCTACGACTACCAGGTGACCTATCAGGGTATCTCGCCCTACGTGCATGGCGAAATGTCGCCGACAGCGGCGTTGCGCCTGACCGGCGGTTTACGCTACGACGATATGGGTTATGATTTTCAAAACAACATGACGCCTGCTGCTATTTCCGCAGTCACTTCGGTTGGAACGAAGTGGTACGGTCAGAGCGCGAACACTGCGAAACACTATACACATCTGAGCCCCAAGCTGGGTGCCAGTTATACCTTCAGCGACAGCCTGAACGGGTTCGTGACCTACAACCATAGTTTCCGTGCTCCTTCCGAGGGACAACTGTTCCGACCCGCAGCAACCACCTCCGCAGTGTTGGCGCAGCAGATCTCCGCCGGCAATCTGGCAATCAAACCGATCAGGGTGGACAGCTACGAAACCGGCTTGCGCGGCAAGACCGCCACGGGCATTTCTTACGAGGCGTCTCTGTATCATATGGTCAAGCGCGACGATATCCTGACTCAAAAAGACCCGATCACCAATGCGCCGATCTCGGTCAACGGCGGCCAGACGCTGCACCGCGGCCTGGAAATCGGCATTGCTGCGCAAGTCGCCGATACGCTTAAACTGGACGTGGCCTACAGTTACGCCAAGCATACTTATGACAGCTGGATTACCAACAATGCAAACTTCACCGGCAAGGAAATGATGCAGGCGCCGCGCGTGATCGCCAACACGCGTCTGACCTACACGCCGGGGTTTTTGCAGGGCGGCAACTTCGCTGCCGAGCTTGTTTCGCTGGGCAGTTACTGGATGGACGATGCCAATACCACACGCTATAACGGCCACGATCTGGTTAATTTGTCGGGCAGCTATCACTTCGGCAAGGAGCTGGAATTGTTCGCGAAAGTTAATAATCTGAGCAATCGGCGTTTCGCCGAGAGCGCCTCCGGAACCACTTATGCACCCGGCATGCCGCGTATCTGGTATATGGGTCTGCAAGCGAAGTGGTAAAGGGCGTTTGATGGCAGATACTGAAACTAATGGCCAGAATTGAAGTAATATCCGATAGTGATTATTAACCGTAATAAGCCGGATAAATGAATAAAATATTATTCGCCCTGTTGTTTGTCACCATCGGCCTCGGGCAGGCGCAGGCTGAATCTCAGCCTGCGCGGGCGCATGACATGAGCAAGATGTGGCAAACCTCCCTCGCGCGCCAGCCGCGGGCCGCCACGGCTACGTTCGATGCGCAAGGTCGTCTGTGGCTGGCTTCCGTGAAGGACGGCCACGTCACGGTGAGTCATAGCGGCGATCTGGGCAGGACCTTCAGTGCGCCGGTCGTCGTCAACCCGCAAGCGGAGTACATCGCTGCCGATGGCGAGAATCGTCCGAAAATCCGCCTGGCTGCCAATGGCAATATTTACATTTCCTACACGCGCAGCATGGAGACGCCTTTTGCCGGCAATGTCCGTTTCAGCCGCTCGGTGGATGGCGGGAAAAGCTTTTCGCCGCCGCTCACGGTGAATGATAACCTCGACCCCTTTACCCACCGTTTCGATGCGATGGGAATAAATGCGCGCGGCCAGATCTACATTGCCTGGCTGGACAAACGCGATGCTGCCGCCGCCCATAAAAAAGGCGATAAATACAGCGGTATTGCGGTCTATTACGCCTTGTCCGACGATGAGGGTAAAAGTTTCCAGCCCAACGTCAAAGCCGCAGATCACAGCTGCGAATGCTGTCGCATCGCGATGGCCATGGACACGGATGGCTATCCTGTCATCGCCTGGCGACACATCTACGACATCAATATCCGCGACCACGCGCTGGTCAAGCTGGACGGAAAAATGACACCCGTGCGCCTCAGTCACGATAACTGGGCCGTCGCCGCCTGCCCGCATCACGGACCCTCTGTGTCCATCGCTCCCGATGGTATCTATCACGCCACCTGGTTCAACAACGCGCCCGAACGGCATGGCTTGTTCTATGCGCACTCAGCCGATCAGGGCAAGACTTTTTCCGTGCCGCTCAATTTCGGCAACTACGAAGCCCACCCCGCACATCCCTCGGTGCTCAGTCTGGGTAGCCGCGTTTTTATTGCCTGGAAGGAGTTTGACGGGGAGAACAGCCACATCATGGGGATGCATTCCGCCGATGGCGGCAGGTCATGGTCGGCGCCAAACAGACTGGCCGGAACGGCTGACGTATCCGACAGCCCCTTGCTGATAGCCACAAACAATCGTGCCTTCCTGTCATGGAACAGTAAAAATGAAGGCTATCGTCTGATCGCAATAGGCGGAGAAGCGCAATGAAGCGGTTTGGCACTTTGATGGCGCTGTGTTTCGCCGTCTTGTCTTTCGCACCGCTGCCCGCGCTGGCCGCTCAGGAAATAAAACCGTTCGTCCGGGGCAGTTATCAGCAGATTATTGCTGCACGCCAGGGCAGACCCTTTGTCGTCAGTTTCTGGTCATTGACTTGCAGCTACTGCATCGCCGAGATGAATGTGCTCAAAAAACTGCTTAAAAAACACCCCGAACTTGATCTGGTGCTGATTTCCACCGATACGCCGGAGGAGCAGAATTCAGTCAGGGCGACGCTGGCCGATTTTTCCCTGGACAAAGCCGATGCCTGGGTTTTCGCCGACAGTTACACCGAGCGTCTGCGCTATGAGGTTGATAAAACATGGCAGGGGGAATTGCCGCGCACTTATCTGTTCGGCGCGAAAAACGCAGTAACCGCCATCAGCGGCAAGCTTGAAGGCAAGGAAATGGAACGGTGGGTCAAAGCGCAATATGCTCCCTGAAATTCCCTGTCCACCCATGCCGCACAGACTGAAGCAGACTGATTTCCCTTCACACGACCGCTTGCTGGTTGTCATATTGGTGGTGCTGGTGCATGTTCTGCTGCTGGGGTATTGGGCGAGCTTACCGCTTCCCGCCACGGTGCACCACGAAATGTCGGCCAGCATCACCATCATGCCGAACCCGGTTCAGGCCGCACCGCAGCTCACAACGCCGCGCCCTGCGACTCAGCCGAAGCAGAAACCGAAACCGGCACCCGCACTTCAGCCCAAGCCGGTGGTGAGTGCCGAGCCCGCCGAAATTCGGCACGATCAGGCAGCGGTAGTGCCGCCTGCCGCACCTGCCGAAACAGTCGCGCCTCGTCCCGCCGTTGATGCGTCACCCATCCCGCCGGACCGTGAACCGGACTATCGTGCGGCCTATCTGAGCAACCCTGTTCCTGCCTACCCGATGGTGGCGCGGCGTATGGGTTGGCAGGGCAAGGTGGTGCTGAATGTCGAAGTGCTGGCGAGCGGTTTGCCCGGTCAGATAAAATTGCATCAAAGCAGCGGGCGTGAAGTGCTGGATAATGCTGCGGCGAATACCGTAAAGAATTGGCGCTTCGTGCCCGCGCAGCACGCCGGACGGGCGGTTACGCAATGGTTCAGAGTGCCGATCAATTTTTCACTTGAGGATAATGAAACATGAATAATCTGTTTGCCATCGATTCACCCATCGTTCTGGGCACTTTATGGGTGCTGATCCTGTTATCGGTGGCGACCTGGTCCATCGCGCTGTTGAAGCTGTGGCGCCAGGTGCAGGACCGCAAACGCAACCGTCTCTTCCACGACACGTTCTGGGCGGCGCGCGACTGGCGTGCAGCTGAAGATGTGGCGGGAAGAGGTGAGGGTGATATCGCGCGACTGGCCCAGGCGGGCTTCGCCGAACTCACGGCACTGGGATCGGATCGTCAGGACCTGATGCACACCGGCGCCCCGCAAGAAGTGCTGGAGCGCCAGTTGCGCCAGCAGGTGCAGAATATCCAGCGTTACCACGAGCGCGGCCTGGCGGAGTTGGCTACTATCGGTTCAACGGCCCCTTTTGTCGGGTTGTTCGGCACGGTGTGGGGCATTATGCATGCGCTCCAGAGCATAGGGATGAGTGGTACGGCTACGCTGGATGTGGTGGCCGGCCCCATAGGTGAAGCGCTGATAGCCACCGCCATCGGTATCGCCACCGCGCTGCCTGCGGTACTGGCCTATAACTATTTCTTGCGCCATCTGCGCCTGCGCATTACCGAGCTGGAGAATTTCGCGCATGACTTCATGCGGCTGGCCCTCAAGCATAATTTCAAGGGATAGCTTCTGATATTCAGGGGAAGGAGACAGGAAGATGGCTTTTAATAGTAACTCGGATGGCGAAATGATGAGCGAGATCAACGTCACGCCGCTGGTGGACGTGATGCTGGTGCTGCTGGTGGTATTCATCATTACCGCGCCCTTGCTCGCCCCGCAATCGCTCAAGATCAATCTGCCCAAAACCGATGCGGTACAGCAACAGGATCAGCCGCAGCGCGTCAGTCTGGTGGTGGATGAAAAAGGCAATATCGAGCTTGATCAGCGCCCTGTCGGCGATGAAGAACTGGCTGTCCTGTTACGCCAGCGCGCGCTGGACCCGCAGTTTCAGTTGCAAATTGAGGCGGACAAGGCGGTGCCTTACGGGCGCATCGCCGAGTTGATGGCGCTGGCGCAGCACGCCGGAGTCGCCAAACTGGCGTCCATCACACTGGCAAAGTAGTTTTTGCGCTGACAACAAAAAAGCACGCCTAGGCGTGCTTTTTTGCTATGCCTGAACGGCAGTCTTGGTGTTACTTGTTGCCGCCGCGATTACCGCCGAAGCTCGGACGGTTACCGCCGAAAGCAGGACGATCACCCCCCTCGCGACGCGGAGCACCTGCGCCGTTGCCACCGCGAGGGGCATTGCCGAAGCTGCGTTCCTGGCTGCGTGGTTGCGCGTTACCGCCGAAACCCGGGCGAGCCTGGCCGCCGAAGCCTGCACCTTCGTTGCGAGCCGGATGGCTGTGACGGCTGTCCGGTGCGCTGTGATGGAAGCCTGCGCCGCCGTTATTGCCGTTACCCGCGAATGCCGAGCTGCGATTGCTGCCGGCAAAACCGCTGTTGCGATTGCCCGCGTATCCGCCGCCATTACCCGCACCTGCATTGCCGCGGTTACCCGCGTATCCGCCACCGCCATTGCCACCGCCGAAACCGCCGCCATTGCTACGACCTGCGCTGCTGCGCGGACGCTCGGAAGACGGGCCGGTACGCAGTTTGTACTTAGGCTCCAGACCTTCGATGGTGTGCATCTTGATGCTTTGTTCGGTGTAACGCTCGATACGCTTCAACAACTGCGCATCGCGGTTGGAGGCGAACGAAATCGCGATACCTGACGAACCGCCGCGACCGGTACGGCCGATACGGTGGACGTAATCTTCAGCAAACTTGGGCAAGTCGAAGTTGATCACGTGTGAAATGCCACGCACATCCAGACCGCGCGCAGCCACGTCGGTGGCGACCAGAATGCGCACGTTGCCGTTACGCATGTTCAGCAGGGTACGGTTACGCTCGCGCTGGCTCATGTCGCCGTGCAAAGCCGCAACCGAATGGCCTTGTGCGGAGAGTTGATCGGCCAGGCCGTCTGCATCGCGCTTGGTGGCTGTGAATACCAGCGCCTGATTGACTTCAGTATCTGTCAGAAGGTGGCTCAGCATCTTGTTCTTGTGTGCGACGTCATCGGCAAACATCATGCGTTGCTCGATGTTTTCGTGCTTGTCTTTGGCGGCAGATACGTTGATGCGCTTGGGTGTCTTCAACAGACGGGAGGCCAGATTGCCAACCACGCCTTCGAGGGTTGCCGAGAACAGCAGGGTCTGACGTGTGGCCGGTGTTGCAGCGGCGATGCGTTCTACGTCGTCCACGAAACCCATGTCCAGCATGCGATCCGCTTCGTCCAGAATCAGCACTTCCAGGCGTGAAAAATCGATACGACCGCGTTCCAGATGGTCGATCAGACGACCCGGCGTTGCGACCAGAATATCCACATGGCTGGACAACAAACGGTTTTGCACCGGGTAAGGCATGCCGCCCAGAATGCTGATGATCTTGAAACGCATGTTCTTGCCGTATTTGGTCGCAGCATCACAAACCTGCTGTGCCAGTTCGCGGGTCGGTGTCAGCACCAGTACGCGCGGGCCCTTGCCCGGCATTGCCGAGGGCGTGGCCAGACGGTTAAGGGCTGGCAGGATAAAGGCGGCGGTCTTGCCGCTGCCGGTTTGTGCGGACGCCATCAGATCGTGTCCGGCGAGAATTTCCGGGATAGCCTGTTCCTGAATAGGAGTAGGTTGCGTATAACCGGTATCGGCAATCGCCTTCAGGATGGACGGGTTTAAATTCAATTCTTCAAATGTCATTTTTGCTTCCTTTTTATAATCAAAGGGAATCCACTTCGCCAATCAGACATAAGCAACATCCGGTTCGATGAACCGGATGCCGAATAAATCCGGCATGACAAATTTTTTGTAGTTCCCTAAGGTAAGCGCAGGTAGTATTGCTACCCGTTTTCAGGGTAGAGGGTAAACCGGCGCAAAAACATCGTTGCTAACCGGGAAACCCTGGAATCCATAAAGCGGAATCTGGTAGAGTTCTTTAGACAGGCGCGCTTGGAAAGCGCACGAGAGATAGGTCGGAAACGATGAACTAATGCCGCATAGCTTGCGGCAAGTCGCGCATTATACGGATGAAATAAATAAAAGCCAGTGAATTTTTTTTATCGCCTGTTATAGTGCATGTCTATTCGTTTCGCTTGCACAACCATGTCCATTGAAACCGAACTTAAATTACGCATCACACCCGAGCATCTCGCCCGCCTGAGGCGACATGCGCTGTTCAGGACGCACCAGATTAGCGCGCCTGTCACGCGCCACCTGCACAACATTTACTACGACACCCCGAAACTGGACTTGCACAAGAAGGAAATGGCTTTGCGACTGCGCCGCGTGGGCGGGCGCTGGCTGCAAACGCTGAAGGGAGGCGGATCAGTCAGGGCGGGGTTGCATCAGCGTAACGAGTGGGAAGCACCTGTCGCTCTGGCCAGGCTGGATTTTTCCGTGCTGCAGGCATCCGTTCTGAAAGCCTATCTGCCGCTGCGTCTGCGCAATAAACTGGAATCAGTATTTGTGACAGATTTTTACCGCACCAGTCGTCTGCTGGAATGGCGGGGCGCACAGATTGAAGTGTGCATGGATCACGGTGTAGCAAAGACTGCCGGGCACAGTACGCAGATATGCGAGGTGGAACTGGAACTGAAATCCGGCGCAGCGCTGCAATTGTACGAGCTCGCGCTGGCGTTGCTGGAGATCGCTCCACTCGAACTGGAAACGGTAAGCAAGGCGGAACAGGGATTCCGGCTGTTGTCCGGATATATTGAGCAGCCGACGAAAGCTAAAGTGGCAAAACTCGGGAAAAAAGACAGCCTGAACGAGGCATTGCAAACGCTGATCTGGACTTGCCTGCTGCATTTGCAAGACAATTTGCTGGGTGCGATGAATTCCAGCGATGCCGAGTATTTGCACCAGATGCGGGTAGCGTTGCGGCGATTGCGCGTCGTGCTGCGCATGGCCGAAAAGTTTCGATACGACGCGCAATTGGCTGCATTGCGTGATGAATTCGCCATATTGGGAACCACGCTGGGAAAAATACGCGAATGGGATGTATTCATCGCCGGGGTGGCGCAGCCGCTTAGCGCGACGCATGCCGGAGATGACGGTTTACAGACAGTACTGACCATCAGTGAACGGCAACGCGCCGACAGTTACGCACTCCTGCGCGGCACCGCACAGCGACGTCAATTACAGCGATTGATGCTGCGCCTGGCCATCTGGATGAACGGTCCCTATTGGCAACAGGCGGAGGAGGGTGCCACGCAAACGCAAGTGTTTGCGATGCACTATTTGCAGCGACTGGAAAAACGCTATAAGCAAAGGAAGCTGCAACTGGATGCCACAGATTCAGCGCAGTTGCACGCCTTACGCATCCTGGCCAAAAAACTGCGCTACAGCGCAGAGTGCTACGCCTCGCTGTACGGTAAAAAAGAAACTGGAAACTATCTGAGCGCGCTGGCTGAAGTTCAGGAAATACTGGGGGAAATCAACGATGTCGCGGCAGCCCACCGCCTGCTGGATGAGTTGGCGAAAAACCCACAACTGTCTGCGCATCAAGCGAGTATCGCATCGGCCAGAGACAGTGTGGATAACGATTTTCCAAAAAAAATCAAAGCATTACACAAATCTATTCGGAACCTGGATAAACAGCGCGCTTTCTGGAAAAAATGAGCAACTGGCTTGCCGTTGAGAACATCAGCGGTTCGCCTCGTCCTCGATGACTTTCAGAAAATCATCGCCATAGCGCGCCAGTTTGCCTTGGCCGACGCCGCTGATACGGCCCATTTCTGTCAAGCTGCCGGGACGCTGGTCGCGCATTTCCAGCAGTGTGCTGTCGTGAAAAATCACATAGGGTGGCACGCCCTGTTCACGCGCCAGCACCATGCGCTTGGCCTTGAGCGCCAGCCACAGACGATCCTCATCGGCACCTGCAAACGGCTCGCGCGACTTGCCGTCTCGCGCAGTGCGTGCGGATTTGCGCTTACTGGGTTCGGCATCGCGGCGCAATGAGACTGGCTGTTCGCCTTTGAGCACCGGACGGGCGGCTTCAGTCAAACGCAGTCCGCCATAAGCCTCGATATCCGCTTCCAGAAAACCGCCCGCAATCAACTGACGATACACGCTGCTCCATTGTTGTACCGTGTGATCCACTCCGATGCCGTAGGTGGAGAGTTGCTGATGGCTGAATTTCTCAACGCGCTCGGTTTGTTTGCCCAGCAGCACATCAATCAGATGACCGACTCCGAAGCGTTGCCCGGTGCGATATACGCAGGACAAGGCCATTTGCGCGGCACGCGTGGCTTCCCACGTTTGCACCGGAGTCAGGCAGTTATCGCACTCGCCACAGTCGCCCGCATGCTGTTCGCCAAAATAACGCAGCAGGGTCTGGTGGCGGCAGGCGGTCGATTCGCAGAAACCCAGCAGTGCATCGAGTTTTTGCAGTTCCACGCGCTTGCGCGCTTCAGGCGCGTCGCCGGACAGCAGCATCTGCCGCATGGAAACCACATCGCCCAGACCGTAAGCCATCCAGGCATCGGCGGGCAGTCCGTCGCGCCCCGCCCGCCCGGTTTCCTGATAATAGCCCTCCATGCTCTTGGGTAAATCCAGGTGAGCGACGAAGCGCACGTTGGGTTTGTCTATGCCCATGCCGAACGCTACCGTCGCCACCATGATCACGCCTTCCTCGCGCAGGAAGCGGCTTTGATGACGGGCGCGCGTGGCGGCATCCAGACCCGCATGGTAGGGTAGTGCATCCCAGCCTAGCGCTACCAGTTTGGCCGCTGTTTCATCTACGCGCTTGCGTGACAAACAATATACGATGCCCGCATCGTTCGGATGTTCTTTGTCAAGAAAGTCCTGCAACTGATTGAGTGCATTTGATTTTAGAGTGACGCGATAACGAATGTTCGGACGGTCGAAACTGGATACGAACTGGCGCGCCTGCTCCAGCGACAGCCGTTCCACGATCTCGCGCCGCGTCGGTGCGTCCGCCGTGGCGGTGAGTGCTACGCGCGGCACAGCGGGGAAACGCTGCTGCAATATGGTCAGCTCGCGGTATTCCGGACGGAAGTCATGCCCCCATTGCGAGACACAGTGCGCCTCGTCGATGGCGAACAGCGCCAGACCCTTTTCCAGCTGCATCTGCTCCAGCAGCGCGAGAAAATGACCGTTAAGCAGACGTTCGGGCGCGACGTACAGCAAATCAAGTTCGCCGCGCCGCAACTGAGCTTGAACCTCGCGGGCGGCATCGGCGGACAGACTGGAATTCAGGTAGGCGGCACGCACGCCGAGCTGACGCAAGGCATCGACCTGGTCCTGCATCAGCGCGATCAGCGGCGAGACCACGATAGCAACGCCCGGCCTGAGCAAGGCAGGAATCTGATAGCACAATGATTTCCCGCCGCCTGTCGGCATCAATACCAGTGCGTCACCGCCTGCAGTTATCTGTTCGACGATGGCTTGCTGCTCGCCGCGAAACGTGGCGTAGCCGAAAACGTCATGGAGAATTTTTGCGGCGTTTGATGTTTCCGGGGGGGATGTCATGGATGCTTAAAGTAGTTACAGGGAGATGGGTTGTGCGAGGTGAAAAATGATAACATCCGCCCGTCATTTAAGGTGGCGTTCGCACAGCGATTCATTGGCCTGGCTTCGCCCCCTCGCTGCGATCCCCCGCTTGCGGGATAACCAGCGACCGAAGGAAAGAGGAGAAGATATTGAAGCAAACAGCAGAAAATCTGGTTGAAGTCAGCGACCTTCATTTTTCTTATGGAACAACAAAGGTGCTCAAGGGCATCAATCTCACGATACCGCGCGGCAAAGTGGTTGCGATTCTGGGTGTCAGCGGATGCGGCAAGAGCACCTTGCTGCACCATTTTGGCGGCCAGCTCAAACCCTCACGTGGCAGTGTCAAGGTGTTGGGCAAGGTCATGCATGAACTGGGCAACGATGAACT
>JAUSLX010000140.1 GCA_030645775.1 Gallionella sp.
GCGCGGCGGGCCTGATGTGTGCCTTGCAAGCCGGGCAGCGCGGGCGTTCCGTGGTACTGCTCGACCATGCCAAAAAACTTGCGGAGAAGATACGCATCTCCGGCGGCGGGCATTGCAACTTCACCAATATCAATACCCGGCCGGAAAACTTTATTTCCGCAAATCCGCATTTTTGTCGCTCGGCATTGGCACGTTACACGCCGAACGATTTTATTGCGCTGCTGCAAAAGCACAATATCGGCTTCCATGAAAAAACGCTGGGTCAATTGTTCTGCGATGACGAGTCCGAAGTGATTATCGCCATGCTGCGCAGCGAATGCGATGCGGCAGGGGTGAAGCGCTTCATGAGCTGTGATATCGAGGAAATCAAACACACGCCCTACGCGGCGGATGCGGGTATCGGCAAAAAGGCGAAGTTTTATGTTTCTACCTCGCGCGGCGAATTCGAGGCGATATCGCTGGTGATCGCCACCGGCGGTCTGTCCATCCCGAAGACAGGTGCGACACCTTACGGCTACCATGTCGCGGAACAGTTCGGCGTGCCAATCACCAAGCTGCGTGCAGGGCTGGTACCGCTGACTTTCGCGCCGGAGGAATGGAAGCCTTATGCCGATCTGACCGGCGTTTCATTCCCGGCCATCGTCACCACCGGCAAGCAATCATTTCGTGAAGACTTGCTGGTCACGCATCGCGGCTTAAGCGGCCCGGTGATATTGCAGGCCTCTTCCTATTGGCAACCGGGTGAGGCCTTGCATATCAATTTGTTGCCCGATCTGGATATGGAGAGCGTGCTCGATGAGCACAAGACCAGCAAGAAACAGCTCGCCAATTTCCTGACGCAATGGTTTCCGAAGAACTTTTCAGATGTGTGGTGCGAAGAGAATAAGGCTTTTGAAAACAAGCCATTGAATCAATATAATGATAAACAACGTAAAGTCATTGCGGCGCAGTTGCACGACTGGCAGGTGACGCCATCTGGCACTCAGGGCTATACCAAGGCCGAAGTGACCTGCGGTGGTATCGACACCCAGGCGTTGTCCTCCAAGACCATGGAATGCAATGATGTTCCGGGTCTGTATTTCATCGGCGAAGTGGT
>JAUSLX010000146.1 GCA_030645775.1 Gallionella sp.
TAGTGACGGCGCCCTTACCATTGTTGAATTCTTCCAGACCGGTAAAGTCCACCGCCTGGCCAATCGCAGAAACGATCAGATCAGCAGCGATATCCTGTTCCGTACCTTCGATATTTTTGACTTCCAGCCTGCCGCCGACCATCTTTGCTTCGCACTCACATACGCGCAATGCCGTGGCACGTCCATCCGCACCGCGCACGATGCCGATAGGCACCAGTGAGCCGCGTATGTGTATGCCTTCAGCCAGCGCCTGCTCGATCTCGTGCTTGTTGGCCTGCATCTTGTCGATGTTGAAAATCGACGTCAGCGTCACTTCAGCGCCTTGTTTGACCGAAATTTCAGCCACATCGTGCGCCATTTGACCCGAAATAGCCTGCTCAAAATCAGTTGGCTTGGATTCTTCCAGATGACCCAGACGGCGCGCAACGGTCGCAACGTCGATAGAGGTATCACCACCACCGACCACCACCACGCGCTTGCCGACGTGTTGCAAACGGCCGTCATTAAATGCCTTGAGGAAAGCCGTCGCGGTTACCACGTTTGGTGCTGCACTATCTTCCAGCGGCAAAGCACGACCGGCTTGTGCGCCCATACCCAGGAAAACCGCATCAAATTCACTGCGCAGTTGCTCCAGCGTGATATCTGTGCCCACACGGCAATTCATGCGGGTCTTGACACCCAGATCAATGATGCGCTTGATTTCTGCATCGAGTACATCACGCGGAGTACGGAAGCCGGGAATGCCGTAGCGCATCATGCCGCCCAGATGCTCGTGATCGTCAAATACAGTGACTTCATGCCCCTTCAGGGTGAGCTGATAAGCGCATGACAAACTGGCAGGACCGCCGCCGATTACGGCAACTTTTTTACCGGTAGGTGCTGCATCGGTGCTGTAGCCCAAATTGTTGGCAATCGCATATTCACCGAGGAAATGCTCGACTGAATTGATACCGACGTGATCTTCGAGCGCGTTACGATTACAACCGGTCTCACACGGTGCAGGGCATACACGACCCATCACCGATGGGAACGGGTTGGCTGTCGTCAAACGACGCCATGCATATTCCTGCCAGGACATGGCAGGTTTACCATCTTTGCCGACCGGAGGCTTTTCTGTGCCACGCACGATGGACAGATAGCCGCGAATATCCTCGCCTGCCGGACAACTTCCCTGACAGGGAGGCGTAGACTGAATGTAGGTTGGACACTTGTGTGTGTAACTGGCCTGGAAAATTTGATCACTCCAGTTACGCACTTTGCTATCTCCGTCTTTATAACGGCGGAAAGTGATTTTTTGTGGCGTTTCGCTAACTACTGACATTGCCTATCTCCTATTTATTTTTGCCTAGCACAATTGCATTGCTGACCAATTGATGTACACCGCCTACCATTCTTCTATCAAACCCGTAAATAGGCATGATCTTGGTAAATTGCGCCTTGCATATCGCGCAAATACAAGCCATGAAATTTACCTTATGCATATCCGTAACCTGCTGCAATACTTCCATTCTTGGCAACGCACCCTTGACGCGAACATCGATCAAATCATCAGTCAGCAAGCCGCCGCCGCCGCCGCAACAAAACGTGCGCTCATGTGTCGTGCTGGGGTCCATATCGACATAATTATTGGCAACCGCTCTGATGATATTGCGCGGAATGTCGAACTGACCACCCGGATAGCCGCCCATGCTCGAACCACGTGCCACGTTGCAGGAATCATGAAACGTGATGATGAGGTTGTCGTTGGCTGACTTGTCGAATTCCAGACGTTCATCCTGAATCATGTCCCAGGTAAATTCGCATATATGCGTAGGTTGCCTGTAACGGTGATCGAGCTGCTTCTGCAACATTTGTGCAAAACGATCATTGGGGTCTGCACCGTCACCCACACCGCTCAAGGTGTTCCAGAAGCTATAAGCGACCCGCCAGGCATGGCCGCATTCACCCACCACGATGCGCTTCACACCCAACTCAAGTGCGGCTTCGCGGATACGCAACGCAATCTTGCGTAACTGGTCATAATTGCCGATGAACATACCGAAATTACCCGCTTCGGAGGACATCGACGACAGCGTCCAACTGGTGCCGGTCGCATGAAAAACCTTGGCATAACCGATCAGGCTATCTATATGCGGTTCGGCAAAAAAGTCTGCCGAAGGCGTAATCAACAGCACCTCTGCGCCTTTAACATCGATGGGAAAGCGTACGTCAATGCCGGTAGCCTCTTTAACGTCCTCTTCCAATCCCTCCAGCGTATCAATCAGCGCAGGAGCCGGCAGCCCGAGGTTATTGCCGATGCGATGCACTTTACCGATGATCTCGATCGAATATTTTTGACCATAACCCACGGAATCAAGGATCTCGCGTGCCGCCATGGTAACTTCAGCCGTATCAATACCATAAGGACAAAATACCGAACAACGGCGACATTCAGAACACTGGTGAAAATAGTTATGCCATTCGTCCAGCACTTCGCGCGTCAAATCGCGTGCGCCGACCAGTTTCGGGAATAATTTACCCGGCAGCGTGAAGTAACGGCGATAAATACTGCGCATCAGATCCTGCCGGGCAACGGGCATATTTTTCGGATCTTGTGTGCCGATGAAATAGTGACACTTGTCCGAACAGGCGCCACAATGCACACAGGCATCCATGTACACCTTGAGCGAACGATATTTGGAAAGCAAATCACCCATTTTGGCGATTGCCTTATCATGCCAGTCATCCACGAGATGACCGGGAAATCCGATTGCCTCGTTAATTTTGTCGCTGGCTACAAAGGGGCCCTTCCCTTCCATCGCACCCGGTATCAATTTGGGAATGATGGGAAAACTACGATAAGCCGGTGGCGTAATATCAGCCATGCTATTTCTCCGATTCCATTTTGGCGGCCCATGCAGAGATATGGCGCTTTTCTCTTGGGTTATCAACCTGATTGCGGGTCGGCGAAAAAAATACTCCTGGTGCATGTAACAATTTACTGTAGGGGAAGATCACCAGGAGTATCACAACCGAAAACAAATGCAGTACAAGTATCGTATCTGCCGGCAAGGGCTGAATACTAAAATGCATCAGACCTTGAAAAAATATCTTTACCGCGATCACATCGGTATGCGCGACGAACTTCATCATCAGCCCGGACACGGCAATAGCAATAAACAACAACAACATCAGATGATCGGACGGCGTGGAGATGTAGCGGATACGCTCAACAAACAAACGTCTGGCCCACAAACCACACAGACCGAGCAACATGGCGATCCCTGCATAGATACCGAACGGCTGGATAAACACGACCCAAGCCCAGACCGGCTCGATGAAATAACGCAGGTGTCGCAACACCACCAGTGCCATGCTGGCGTGAAACAACCAGCCCAGGCCCCAGGTCCATAAATTGGCCTTGAACAGACTTTCAAACAACACCACCTCGCGGGTCATACGCAACACCACGCCACCGGTTGTAGTCGGTGCGGGCGTAGTGGGTATTTTCAGCGGCGCAGGTGTAACAGCATAAGTACGGATGCGGTGAAACAGCCCGACGACGAACAGTAGAGTCGCAAGATAAAAAAGAATCGCAAGCAGTGCATTCATCGTAGGGCCCTAATCCTTAGTGGATCAAACGCAACCGGTTGGCTTAGGCAGACCGGCGATTTTGCACGCCTGTTTACCCGGACCATAGGGGAATAAACCATACAGGTATTCGCTATTACCCTTTTCCGCACCCAGCTTCTTGCCGATGGACTTGGTCAATACGCGCACTGCAGGAGCGATCTGATAT
The DNA here is from genome assembly GCA_030645775.1 of Gallionella sp. GTDB lineage: Bacteria > Pseudomonadota > Gammaproteobacteria > Burkholderiales > Gallionellaceae > Gallionella. The sequence goes on from JAUSLX010000146.1 coordinate 3,779, forward strand.
TCTTCAAAATATTCACGCAGGAAATTGACGACTTCCCAGTGCTGGTCGGTCATATCGATGTTTTCAGTCTTTGCAATGTAATCCGCAACTTCTGCATTCCACTCGGACAAATTAAGCAAATAACCTTCTTCGTCTGTTTCGTAACTTTTACCGCCGACTTCGATACTTGACATACTGATTCTCCTTCTATGTAGAACTACTTAAAGCCACGATTGGCAAGTTTTGTTGCTGGCTGCCAGTTCGACAAAACCAGCATAATCGACCGGCAAAACTCCTTCAACGAGTCGGTCGCCCAGACCGCGCGCCTCCAGATCGGGCATCAGCACATGCACTCTGAACTGCCCCATCGCTGCACGCAACTTTGCTTCTACTGCATTGCCACGCGTCACCGCATAGACACCATCCTCAATGAGCAGAATATCCCCACCCGTTGCGGTACTCAAACAACTATCCAGCGTATTGCTGGTCAGAGGTGATTTATTGACGATATGTAACATGCTTGCCCCTTAATAACTCAAGACCACGTCTTGTTCATCCATCAGCGCGCCCATTTCTGCACGACTGAGCACAGTAACGCTCACCAGCAAGTCTTCCTCGGTAAGACCGCGCGCTTGCATGGATTCCTTTTCGACATAGAGCTTTTCGACGTCATAATCTTCCAGCGCACGATAGGCCGGCGAGAAATTCTTGGTCTCGATACCTTTCGTCTGCTGCCCCTTCTTCAACTGATACACGCCGTCGTCCAAAAACATCAGCGATACATCCTGATCGAAAGCCGCCGTAATAAGCACTACTTCCAACGACTCCAACGCATAGATGGTGCCGTAAGGTGCTTTGCGGTTGACGAACATGAACTTCTTGACTTCACTCATTTCGTCTCTCCTCAATCGCCGAAGGTAACCAGGCGATCACACTTGATGCCTGCTTCTACCAACTGTCCCAACCCCGAAATACGGAAACCCTGCGCTAGGTTTTCCTCCTTGATACCCCGGCGCAAAGCGGCTGCAACACAAACCACCAGATCGACCTTATGCTCCTCGGCCAGCTTGCTCCAGCGATTCACAATATGGCGGTCATCCTGTGGCGGCTCTGTCAACCTGGACGCGTTATTAACGCCATCATGATAGAAAAACACACGCCACACTTCATGGCCATTTTCGATGGCGGCCTTGGTAAACAGGTAGGCCGAGTCACTGGCCTGATGCTGATAAGGCCCTTCATTGACAACTATTCCAAACTTCATCTCTTGCCCTCCGTTTAGAAGCGGATATGTGTCGAAGCATTCAGATTAGCCCGTGAACCACGCCAATCGTCGATCAAATACTTAGTGAACGGCAAACCGGTCTTTTCGAAGAAACGCGGCCAGCCTATGC
>JAUSLX010000155.1 GCA_030645775.1 Gallionella sp.
AGTCTAGCAGAGTTTAAAAAACCGTGGTCTGTCCCCTATTATTGCTATTATTGAAAAACCGTGGTCTGTCCCCTATTATTCTATTATTACGTCTTTACTCTCTCCACTTCATTCCCCTTCATCAAGGCATCAAGACTTAAAACTAACAAATATCCGTCTGCCAATCTAAATCCTTATAAATTGCGAACTTATGCAACTCCAGTATTATAGCCATGGGTTTGATGATAGGAGGATACGTTAATGCAAGACCTGACCCCGCGTGACGCACGTGACGCTATTGATGTGTGTTGCCAATGGGTAGGACGGAAGCCCCATTGGGGCGTTCCGCCACGATCAAACCTACAAACCTATTCGGCGGAACCGCAAGCGTTCCGCCCTACGCGGGCTGCTTGCTGGAGAGCGGCTATGACATCCGCACGGTGCAGGAATTGCTCGGTCACTCGGATGTTTCCACCACGATGATCTATACCCATGTGCTCAATAAAGGCGGGCGTGGTGTGGTGAGTCCACTGGATCGGTAAACAGGCTGGTCGAGGTAAATCACGAGTTGCGAGGCTGTGTGGGATAGCGGGCCAGGGGGGTTACTGCTGCGCACCCATCGCCCGTGCGCGCAATCGGCTTTGCTCCAGTTCGCCGGTATCAGGTATTTCCAGCCAGCCTTGCAGGTTGTCCGTCACCATATCCGTCAGCGCGTGTATCCAGTCGTTCCGGTCATTCAGGCAGGGGATGTAGTGGTATTCGCCGCCACCGGCATGTTGGAAATCTTCTTTCCCTTCCATGGCGATTTCTTCCAGCGTTTCCAGGCAGTCCGCGACAAAGCCGGGGCAGACTACATCCACACGGCGCATCTTTTGTTTGCCTAATTCCAGCAAGGTGGCGGTGGTGTAGGGCTTGATCCATTCGGCCTTGCCGAAACGCGACTGGAAACTTACTGTGTACTGATCTTTCGTTAAGCCCAGCGCTTCGGCCAGCAGGCGTCCGGTCTTGTGGCATTCGCAGTGGTAAGGGTCGCCCTTGTCCAGCGTGTATTGCGGCACGCCGTGGAAGCTCATCAGCAGTTTTTCAGGGCGGCCATGCTGCACCCAGTAATCGTTGATATTGGCCGCGAGTGCCTGAATATACGCCGGGTGATCGTGGAAATGCTTAATGGTACGAATGGCGGGCTGGTTGCGCATCTGTTGCAGGGTGCTGAACACCTGGTCAAACACCGGCGCGGTAGAACTGGCGGCGTATTGCGGAAACAAGGGCAGAATCAGGATGCGCTGGCAATTCTGTTCCCTGAGTCGGCGTAGCGCGTCGGGAATGGAAGGATTGCCGTAAGTCATGGCGAAATCCACCACGAAAGGCGCACGGGTTTTTTCGCCCAGATAGCCTTGTAACAGCTTGGCCTGTTTCTCGGTATAGACGCGCAGTGGCGAGCCCTCTTTCAGCCAGACGCTGGCATACTTTTCGGCGGATTTCTTCGGGCGCAGGTTGAGGATGAGGGCGTTGAGTATCAGCCACCAGATCGCTTTCGGGATTTCAACCACACGCGGGTCGCCCAGGAATTGCTTGAGGTAAGGGCGCACGGCCTGTGCGGTGGGTGCGTCCGGTGTGCCCAGATTAACCAGCAGAATGCCGGTATTTTGCGTTGTGCCGTGGGTGTAAGCGGGTTCAGTCTGATAGGTCATATTTGTTATTGAACGTGATTATAAAAAATATATCTACGCGGGGATGACGAATAAATCAGCATCTCCTTAGCTATTTAAGCTGCTCGATAGCCGTTTGATATTGTGCCCAGATCGCTTCGCGCTTTAAGCGGCCATTGGCGGTCAGCTGGCCGTTCTGCGGCAGAAATGGCGTAAGGGCTGGCAGCCAGCATTTTACCTGAGCGTAGTCCGGCAGCACATGGTTGGCGTCTGCTATGGCCTGATTGACCGCCGCGACGACTTCGGGTGAGTTGCCGCGCGGCACGATCACGGCCACATTCCACGGGCGTGCTTCGCCGAAAACCGCTGCCTGGGCAATGGCCGGGTGCAGGGTCAGTTCGCGTTCCACCCATTCCGGCGATACCTTGCGCCCGTATGAAGTGATGAAGATGTTTTTCTTGCGCCCGCCAAGGTGCAAAAACCCGTCGTGATCCAGATGCCCGATGTCGCCAGTCGGCCAGAATTCAGGAACGGGTTCGCCGTCGGTATAGCTCAGCAGCGTCGCACCCGCAACGAGAATTTCGCCATCGCCGGCAATTTTTAGTCTGACGTGTGGCAAGGGTTTCCCCACGCTGCCGATCAGGCGATCAGATTCCGTATTAAATGTAACCGCCGACGCGCATTCGGACAGGCCATAGCCTTCAAATACCGGGATGCCGAGTGCCTGTGCGCGTTGCAGCAAACGCTCCGAAACGCTCGCGCCGCCAATCGCAACAAAGCGTAACTGCGCAGGTTGGGCATGACCCGCTTCAACCGCTGCTACAGCTGCGTGCAGCAATTGCGGGGTCAGTATCGTGGTTGTGGCCTGATAGCTGATCAGGGTATCCAGCATCTTCTGTGCATTCAGTCCGCTGGAGCCGCTCAATCCCACGGTAGCCTGTGGCAGCAAATGACAGCTTGCGCCCGTCAGCAGCGGCACATACACGCCGGCCAGATTTTCCAACAACGTGGAGAGCGGCAGCAGGCTGACATGACGGTCTGCCGGCTGGCCCCGCGTCGCGGTCAGCAGAGAGCTTGCGACTTGATACAGTGCTTCTGCGGAGAGGCAAACGCCTTTGGGGTGTCCGGTGGTGCCGGAGGCATAGGTGACTTTTACCGTGCCGGCAGGTAGTGCTTTCACGGGGATGTTGCCCAGGCGAATCTCGGTGAGTTCCTGGCCGCTGATGATGTGTGTGAAAGAAGTATCCACTTCAATACCGCAGTCGGCCAGAATTTTCTGGTACTGATCGGGCTGGTCGGTGAGGATGCAGGTGATGCCCGCGTCACGAACGCTGTGCGCGATTTGTTCGTCTGAGAAAAAAAACGGCAAGGGAATGATGACTTTTCCGCTGGCGAGTCCGGCCAGGTCGAGTACAACCCACAACGGCGAATTATCGACCGCCAGCCCTAATGTTCTGGCCGGGATGGTGCGCAGCAGTGCGCCGATCTGTTCGATTGCGTCGCCCAGATCCTGATAGCTGAGAATATGCTGTTCGCCTATCAGGGCAGGCGCGTCGGGCTGTTTTTCACACTGCCGCATCAGGGCCGTGATAAGGGATGGCTGCACGTTGTTCTCCTCAGGTTTCGTTTTCGTTTTTCCGGCGCCGTTCCATACGCCGTACTGCCATCGGATGCTTGGCTCGGTAATGTTTTATTGCACGGATAGAATGTGATGTTGTCCGTTATGGGCTGAAATTACACAGGCACAGCTGATTCTACCCCGTGATAACGCTGTTTGCATGCGAGACAGTTGCTCTCAGGGTGCGCGCAAGCAAAAAAATCAACTTGAATTAACTTTGACAAACAGTCGTTTGAAAACTACATTGCACAACTCATTAAGCAAAACCTGATACATGATGAATTCCATATTCTTGTTGATTGCACTCGCCGCTACCCTCACCGCTTGCAGCGAGGAAACAGCACCGCCCGTCAAGGTTGAGCGGCCCGCGCTGACCCAAGTGGTGGGCGCGCTGGCAGAGGCGGGTGGTAATTGGTATAGCGGTGAAATACGTGCGCGCCATGAAGTCACGCTGGGCTTCCGTTTGAGTGGCAAAATAGTCGAGCGCAGGGTGGAGGCGGGTACGCAGGTAAAGGCCGGGCAAGTGCTGGCGCGTCTGGATCCGACCGATGCGGTTTTGCAGACGGGTGCGGCGCAGGCGCAATACCAGTTGGCCGAGTCCGAAGCCGTGCGCTACCGCGAATTGCGCAGCAAGGGTTTTGTCAGTCAGTCTACGTTGGATGCCAAGGAAGCCGCGCTCCAGGCTGCTGCAGCCCAGGCAGGACTGGCGCGTAATCAGTCTGCCTATACCACCTTGCGCGCCGAACAGGCCGGGGTGATTGCCGCGACCCTGGCGGAAGCGGGGCAGGTGGTCAATGCCGGACAGCCGGTGCTGCGTTTGGCGCAGGACGGCGCACTTGAGGTGGCGATTGCGATACCGGAAGCGCAGTTCGCGCAGCGCAAAGTGGGGGAAGCGGCGGAAGTCGTGTTGCTGGCGGGTGATGGTGTGCCTCTGACCGGACGCCTGCGGGAACTGTCTGCGGTTGCCGACCCTGCCAGTCGAACGTATCCGGCGCGCGTGTCGTTCAGTGTTGCGCCGGGACAGGCGGCGCTGGGCATGACCGCACGCGTGCGTTTCGCCGGTCAAAAACAGACGACAAGCGACTGGCTGATTCCACACTCGGCCATTTATCAGCAGGGCAATCAGACTGCGGTATGGGTCGTGGGCAAGGACCGTAGCGTCAGTTTGCGGCAGGTGAAAATCGCAGCTTACCGCGATGGAGGCGCCGTGATTGTCGGCGGACTGGTGGCCGGTGAACGCATCGTCAGTGCAGGGGTGCACAGGTTGACTGCCGGTGAAAAAATTCGCCTGATCGACGCCGGCAGCGCGCCATGAAAGGGCCCAACCTCTCTGCCTGGGCGCTGAATCACCAGCAGATGATGCTGTATCTGATCATCGTACTCACGGCGGCGGGGGTAATTTCCTATTTCAATCTGGGTCGTGCCGAAGACCCGGACTTTACCTTCAAGGTGATGGCGGTGCGCACCTTGTGGCCGGGCGCAACAGCGCTGGAGGTTGAACGCGAACTGACGGAACGGATAGAGAAGAAGTTGCAGGAAACGCCGTGGGTGGATGTGCTGCGCTCCGCTTCCAAGCCGGGTGAGTCCATGGTGTTCGTGATGCTGAAGGATTACACCCCGAAGAAAGAAGTACCGGAAGCCTGGCGGCAAGTGCGCAAGAAACTGGATGACATTCGTCATACCCTGCCGTCCGGCGTGCAGGGGCCGTTTCCCAATGAAGAATTTGGTGATGTGCAAATCAACATCTTCGCGCTGACCGGTGACGGCTTTGATCTGGCGGAATTGCGCCGTTATGCGGACAGGATGGCGCTTGATTTGACGCGCGTCCCGGATGTCAGGCGCGTCGAGTTGATCGGTGTGCAGGATGAAAAGATTTATCTGGATGCGAATCCCGCCCGCCTGGCGAATCTCGGTGTCACGCCCGCGCAGATAGGTGCGGCATTGCAACAGCAGAACAGGGTGGCGCCCGGTGGTTTTGTCGATACCGGCAGCGATCGCATCTGGTTGCGCGTGACCGGTGGCTACGACAGTGTAGCGCAGATACGCAATACCGATTTACTGGTGAACGGGCAGCATTTGCGTCTGGGCGATATCGTCAAGGTGTCGCGCGGCCTGAGCGATCCACCGCGTCCGACGATGAGGGTCGGCGGACAACCCGCCATCGGTATCGGCATCGTCATGGATAAGGGCGGCAATGTCGTCAAGCTGGGCGAAAACCTGGATGCCGCGATGAAAACTATTTCGGCCAATCTGCCTGCGGGTGTGGATGTGCATGTGGTGGCTAACCAGCCCGAAGTGGTCAAAGGCTCGATTTCGTTGTTCCAGACTTCGCTGGCGGAGGCGATTCTGATCGTGCTGGCGGTATCCTTCATCAGCCTGGGCTGGCGCACCGGCACGGTGGTGGCGCTGTCCATCCCGCTGGTGCTGGCGATCACCTTTTTTATGATGAAGCTGTTCGGCATTGATTTGCAGCGCATCTCGCTGGGCGCGCTGGTGATCGCCCTTGGTTTGCTGGTGGACGATGCCATCATCGCCGTGGAAATGATGGTGGTGAAAATGGAGCAGGGCTGGGATCGCGTCAAGGCGGCCACCTTTGCCTATACCTCGACGGCTTTTCCGATGCTGACCGGCACTCTGATTACCGCAGCCGCCTTTACGCCGGTGGGTTTTTCCAAGTCGGCGGCCAGCGAATATACCTTTTCGATTTTTGCCGTAGTGACCATTGCATTGCTGGTGTCCTGGGTGGTTGCGGTGCTGTTCACGCCCTATCTCGGCTATAAATTGCTGGACCCGAAAAAACTCATCGCAAAAGCCCAGAAACATGGCGAAGATATTTACGATACGCCCTTTTATCGTCGCTTTCGCGCACTGGTGGAATGGTGTCTGCGCAATCGCTGGAAGGTGATAGCAGCGACATTGTTATTGTTTGTGCTGTCTATCGTGGCCTTTGGCAAGGGGGTGCAGAAGCAGTTTTTCCCCTCTTCCAGTCGCCTGGAATTGATGGTGGATGTGTGGCTGCCGCAAGGCGCATCGCTCAAGGCCACTGAGCATGAAGTCACGCGCATCGAACAATTATTCAAGCGCGATTCTGCCGTGGCTTCCTACTCGTGCTACGTCGGTAACAGTGCGCCGCGCTTCTTCCTGTCACTGGATGTCAAATTGTTCAGCGATAACTATGCCCAGTGCGTGATTCTGACCAAAGACATCGCGGCACGCGAGGAACTCAAGCACAGGCTGGAGCAAATATTTACTTCTGCCACGGGCGGCTTTACCCATATCCATCCGCATGTGCTGAGGCTGGAAAACGGCCCACCGGTCGGCTATCCGGTGCAGTTCCGCGTCAGCGGTAACGATGTCGAACAGGTGCGCAGTATTGCTGATCAGGTGTCCACCCTGATGCGCGCCAACCCGCATTTGCAGGATGTCAGCTTCGACTGGAATGAAAAGGTGAAGAGCGTGCGCATCGTCGTGGATCAGGACAAGGCGCGTATTCTCGGCACCTCCAGTCACGATATCGCACAGGCCTTGCAAGGCTGGATGAACGGCGTGGCGCTCACCCAGTATCGCGAGGGCGACCAGTTGATCGACGTGGTGTTCAGAGGCGAGCGGACATCGGGCGAGGTGCAGCGTTCGCTGGATCGCCTGCCTGATATGGATATTCCGCTGGCAAATGGCGCTCACGTGCCGCTGGCGCAACTCGCCCGTCTGGTTCCGGTGCTGGAAGAGGGCATCATCTGGCGGCGCCAGCGCGTGCCGACCATGACTGTGCTGGCCGATATGAGTGACAAGACCCAGCCCGCAACGGTAGCCATGCAATTGAATGCGCAACTGGAAACGCTGCGCGCCAGTCTGCCCGCAGGCTATCGTATCGAAATGGGCGGCAGTATCGAGGAGTCTGCCAAGGGCGAGACGGCGATCAAGGCGGTGGTGCCTATGATGCTGGTCGGCGTGATTACCCTGCTGATGATACAACTGCAAAGCATCAGCCGTACCCTCATCGTGCTGCTCACCGCCCCGCTGGGCTTGATCGGCGTGACCGCAGCCCTACTGATTTTTCAGGTGCCGTTCGGCTTCGTTGCCAATCTCGGCTTCATCGCGCTGGCTGGAATGATCATGCGCAACTCGGTCATCCTGGTGGATCAAATCCGCCAGGACGAGGAAGACGGTAAATCCCGCTGGGAAGCCATCATCAGTTCCACCGTGCGCCGCTTCCGCCCGATCACCTTGACTGCCGCCGCTGCGATCCTGGCGATGATTCCGCTCACCCGTCAGGTGTTCTGGGGGCCGATGGCGGTCACCATCATGGGCGGCCTGGTGGTCGCCACCCTGCTCACTTGTTTGTTCCTGCCCGCGCTGTATGCGGCGTGGTTCAGGGTCAGGGAGGAGTAATCCACTCTCCCGTCGGCGGGAGGGTGTGGGCGGTGGCGGGAACCCGGGGCGTCTTGTGAACACGGGATTCCCCGCTTGCGCATTCAACATAGAACTCCACTGACTGGCTCATTGCCCAGCAGAGGGAGCAACTGCATAAACACCTCCCTTTGGAAGACGAAATATCGAGCCTTTTCGATGTGATCGAAAAACAATCTGTGTCCTAACGTACATACAACACCTTCCAAAAAAACAGACTATTGGCCCCTGATCTTTGGGGCATTGGGGCAAAAACATTCGCCGCATCTCCCGTGTTCCGCCGATCTGGTTCACCAGCAAAATAACTTGACGCCTGGGTCAATCGATAGGATTCGATCAATTTATTAACGTTGCTTATAACGTACTGCCACTTTCTTTGATTTACTAATTTAAAGAGCACTCACAATAGGCAGCCAATTCGTCCTTCCCTATACTAACGGGCATGGCGAGTAGCCACCCATGATAATGAAACTCGCCATGCCCGTTCCCCCTTTTCAACTTTCCCCCGCAAGCGAGGGAAAGGGTAAACGAATCGCTGCGCGAGTTTCACGTTAAAGTGCCTTCGTTCGGGGAGAATTGCCATCAACAAACTAAAATTTTCCATTCTTGCCCGAAACAGCCTCCCCAAAGATAGTGATAGTGAATTGCTCCGCGCTGAACTATTCAGTATTGAGCAACTTAAGCGGCATGCCGTCATCCTTGCCGGGCAGCATCGAATCAATTTAAAACCGGGGCCCGATCAATTATTGCCCCGTCTGGCTGACAATGAAGCCGTTTTGCTGGCATCCTATCGTGTCGTTTCTGAGGCTGTCACGCCAGGGCAACGACTGATTCCGGCGGAAACCTGGTTGCTCGATAATTTTTACCTGATCGAACAACAAATTGTTTTAGCGCGCCGGCATCTGCCGCGTGGCTACAGCCGACAACTGCCACGATTGGCGGATGGCCTTTCAGATGGGTTTCCGCGTATTTATGATTTGGCAATTGAGCTGATCTCGCACATGGATGGTCGTATCGACAGCGACAATGCGACTCAATTTATCGCGGCTTACCAGACGATCGAGCCCCTTAAGCTGGGCGAATTGTGGGCCTTCCCGATCATGCTGCAACTGGCCTTGCTGGAAAACTTGCGGCGGATAGGGGTGCGCATTGCCAGGCGGCGCGAGGAGCGCGACACAGCCATTGAATGGGCCGACCGTATGCTGGCAACGGCCGAGCGTGAACCCAAGCAACTTATCCGTCTGCTGGCCGACTTTGCCAACGCTGATGTGCCGCTGACAGCGCCGTTTGTGGAGGAGTTTTACGCACGACTGCAAGCACATGGCTCCGTCATGGCCTTTGTGCAAACGTGGGTTGAACAAAGGTTATCTGAGCAAGGCATGACCGCAACACAACTGTCCGAGGCTGCCGGTCGAACCGCCGCCGCCAATCAAATTTCCATCGCCAACAGCATCGGCAGTCTGCGCTTTATCGGTGCCATGGACTGGCGCGAGTATGTTGAATCGCTCAGTGTTGTCGAACACACCTTGCGCGAAGATACGCTGGCCATGTACGCCCATCAGGATTTCCCCAGTCGTGACCGTTATCGCCATGTCATCGAGGATGTCGCGCGCAAGAGTCCGCAGAATGAGTTATTCGTCGCGCGCGCCGCCATTGCACTGGCACAAGAAGCTGTTGAACGTCTGGGCCAGAATGACCGTCGTGCCCATGTCGGCTACTACCTGATCGACCACGGCCGGCTACTATTGGAAAGCACCGTCGGCTACCGCGCGTCAGCGCTGGAAAAACTCAGACGCTTCATCCATCAGCACTGCCTGTTTTTTTACCTCGCGCCGATTTTAGGACTCACCCTGTTAGCGACCGCTGTCGTCCTGGTCCCGCTAAAACCACTCGTGCTATCCGACTGGCGCCTGTGGTTTTTTGCACTCAGCGGCAGTATTGGAGCTTCGGCGCTGGCCGTTGCATTGGTGAATTTGTTCGCTACTTTAATTTTGCCCCCGCATGTGCTGCCACGCCTGGATTTTTCCCGGGGTATACCCGACATTCACCGCACGATGGTGGTGGTACCCACATTATTAAGTCAGCCGCATGAGATTGATGAACTGCTCGCCGCAATGGAGATACGCTATCTCGGCAATCGCGATGCCAATCTGTTTTTCGCCTTGTTGACGGATTTTCGCGATGCGCCACAATGCACTTTAGCCGACGACGACAAGCTGTTGGCCTATGCGCGCGCAGCCGTTCAGACACTCAACGACCGCTACCGTGACGACCGCCCGTGCATCTTCTATTTGCTGCATCGCCCGCGCTTGTGGAATCCGCATGAGCAAGTCTGGATGGGTTACGAACGCAAACGTGGCAAGCTGGAGCAGTTCAATGCACTGTTGCGCGGCGGTGCGCCCAGTGCTTTCTGCGAACGGGTGGGCGATCTCTCCTTGTTGCCGTCAATTCAATATGTCATCACGCTGGATACTGACACGCAACTGCCGCGCGACGCTGCCCGCACGCTGATCGGTAACCTCGCTCACCCACTGAATCGTCCGCTGTTCGATAGCCAAAAACAACGCGTAATAGAGGGCTACGCCATTCTGCAACCGCGCACGTCCATCAGTCTGGGCAGCGCCTGCCAGTCCTGGTTTAGCAAATTATTTTCCGGGGAATCCGGCATTGATCCTTACACGCGCGAAGTCTCCGATGTTTATCAGGATATTTTCGGCGAAGGCTCTTTCGTCGGCAAAGGCATTTACGATGTGGATGCCTTCCGGCTCGCCGTCGACGGGCGCTTTCCCGAAAATTTAATTCTCAGTCATGATTTACTGGAGAGCGGCTATGCGCGCTCGGCTCTGGTCACCGATGTGGATTTGATCGAAGAACATCCCGTCAGCTACGTCATCGACATCAGTCGCCGTCACCGCTGGATGCGGGGTGATTGGCAACTGGCGGGATGGCTGTTGCCGCGCGTACCGGGGCAAACCAACGAAAAGCGGCAACGCAATCCGCTGTCAATGCTGTTGCTGTGGAAAATTTTCGACAATCTGCGCCGCAGTCTGGTCGCGCCTTCGCTGTTGGCGCTATTGCTGGGAAGCTGGTTATTGACTACGTCGCCTGCGTGGATTGCGATTGCACTGGTTGGCAGTGTCTTATTGTTACCCGGCTTGCTTTCCAGCGTAATCGAATTTATACGCAAACCGGAAGGGCGTGATTGGCGCGCACAATGGAAAATGAGCAGCAGTGCCGCCAATCGCCCGATTGTGCTGGCATTGCTTACGCTGATCCTATTGCCTTATGACGCGCTGATTTGTCTGGATGCCATCGCTTATTCCGGCGTGCGTATGCTATTCACGCGACGCGGTTTATTGCTGTGGCATTTGCAATCCTATGTCAACCGTAATGCGCGTCGCAGCCTGGGCGACTTTTTCAGGGAGATGTGGATTGCCCCGGTTCTCGCCCTTCTCGTCGGCTTGACGCTCGCCTTTACGCGTCCGACCGAGTTGCTGTGGTGCATGCCGGTATTATTACTCTGGCTGCTTTCGCCTGTTGCAGGCTGGTGGATCAGCAAACCGATTACCTGTCCCGCTTTAGCATTAAACAGGGATCAGCGCACGTTTCTACGTTTGGCGGCGCGCAAAACCTGGCGCTATTTTGCGGACTTTGTCAGCATCAATGACAACTGGCTGCCACCAGACAATTTTCAGGAATATCCTGCCGCCGCCATCGCCACTCGCACCTCGCCCACCAATATCGGCATGGCACTGCTGGCCAATCTGACGGCCTATGATTTTGGTTACCTCAGTGCCGGAGACTTATTGCGCCTGACTGAAAACACGCTGACCACTATGGAAAAATTGGAACGCTATCACGGTCATTTTTTCAATTGGTACGACACGCGCACCTTGTGTACCTTACATCCTAACTATGTATCGTCCGTGGACAGCGGGAATCTGGTGGGCAGCCTGCTTACCTTGCAGGCGGGACTGGCCGAATTGAAAACTCAACCGGTGCTGGCAGCACTAGCCTTTGCAGGGTTACTCGATACCTTGCAGCTATTGATCGAACACCTGCCCTCGCCGACCACACCTGAAGTTTTAGACAAGATCAATGGCTTGCAAAATATTCTGCAAAATTCGGCCACCACCCAACACACTTTGCCAAACGCGCTGCAAACGCTGGCTCAGCTGCAACTTGCTGTGACGGACTTGCGGGCTGGCCTGACGGCAGAGAGTGATGACGAGCTGACTTACTGGCTACAGGCATTCCAGCAGCAATGTCAGGCTCAACGGGCTGATCTTGAGTTTCTCTGTGAAAAAACAGCTGACTTCAGCGGCATGCCCTTGCTGGCCGATCTTGCGCGTGCGCAGTCAGGCAATGCCGCCGAGCGGTTGACGCTCATCGATGCGTTGATTGAACGTTGCCGCGAACTGGCTGCGATGGATTTTGAATTTCTCTACGACAGCGCGCGCGGCTTGCTCAGTATCGGTTACGACGTGAGCGAACGTCGTCGTGATCCATCCTGCTACGACTTGCTGGCTTCCGAGGCGCGCCTCGCCAGCTTCCTGCTGATTGCACAAGGCCAGGTTCCGCAAAAACATTGGTTCGCTCTCGGTCGCCTGCTGACCAGTCATAGCGGCCACATCAGCCTCCTTTCCTGGAGCGGCTCGATGTTTGAGTACCTGATGCCGCAGCTGATGATGCCCTGTTATGGAGGCACCTTACTGGCACAAACCTGTTTGGCTGCGGTGTCGCGGCAAATTGAATACGGCCACCAGCGCGGGGTGCCGTGGGGAATTTCCGAGTCGTGCTACAACACCACCGACCTGAATCAGGTGTATCAATATCGCGCCTTTGGCGTGCCCGGCCTGGGTTTCAAACGCGGGCTGGGCGACGATCTGGTCATTGCGCCGTACGCCAGTGCGCTGGCACTCACGGTGCTGCCGATGGAAGCGTGCCGCAACTTGCAAACGCTGGCAGCCAAGGGTTTTCTTGGCGCATATGGTTTTTACGAGGCGATTGATTACACGCCGGCGCGCGTGCCACGCGGCCAGGATTTTGCCATCGTGCGGACGTTTATGGCGCATCATCAGGGCATGAGCCTGGTGGCTTTTGCGCAGGTGTTGCTCGACGCACCGATGCAGCGCCGCTTCATGGCTTCGCCTCTGGTCAAAGCGGCAGAACTCTTATTGCAAGAGCGCGTACCCAAGCTGGTTTCCACCTTGCATCCACACAGCGCCGAAGTAAACGCCTCGGCGTACCCACCCGCCGCCGAAGACGCCATCATGCGCGTGTACACCGATCCGAATATGCCGCTCCCTGAAGTTCATTTACTGTCTAACGGCAAATATCATGTGATGGCAAGCCACTCCGGCGGCGGCTACAGTCGTTGGCACGATATGGCGGTAACCCGTTGGCGCGAAGATGCCACAGCCGATTGCTGGGGGACTTTTATCTATTTGCGCGATCGAGACAGTGGTGATTATTGGTCAACCGCGTATCAACCCACCCTCCGGCGCGCCGACCATTACGAAGCCATTTTTGTGCAGGCGCGCGCCGAATATCGGCGGCGCGATCTGGCCATTGAAGCTCATACCGAAATCAGCGTTTCAGCGGAAGACGATGTCGAGATTCGCCGTGTCACGTTGACCAACCAATCGTCACGCACGCGCCATATCGAAGTGACCAGTTATGCTGAAGTGGTGTTGGCGCCATTGAATGCCGACCTGGCCCATCGCGCATTCAGCAACCTGTTTGTGCAAACTGAAATACTACACAATCGCCAAGCCATCCTGTGTACCCGGCGCGCACGCACGCCGGATGAAAAGGTGCCGTGGATGTTTCACCTGCTGGCGGCCCCCGGCGCGCAAGCCGACGAACCTTCCTTTGAAACTGATCGTGCCCAATTTATCGGACGCGGGCGCACCACGGAAAATCCGCTCGCGCTGGATAGCCAGGCGCACACCTTGTCCAATAGCGAGGGTTCTGTCCTCGATCCTATCGTGGCAATTCGACGTGCGCTGACTTTATCGCCGGACGAATCGGCCAGCGTGCAAATCATTTCCGGTGTCGCGGACACGCGTGCAGCCGCCATTGCCTTGCTGGAAAAATATTGTGACCGTCACTTTGTCGAACGGGCGTTCGAAATGGCCTGGTTTCAAAGTCAGGAAGTGTTGCGTCACCTCAATGTCACCGAAGCCGATGCGCAAATTTTCGGTCGGCTGGCCAATTCGGTCATCTACGGCAATGCCTTGCGCCGCACCTCAGCCAGTGTCATCACGCGCAACAAGCTGGGACAGTCTGGTCTGTGGCGTTTTGCCGTATCGGGTGACCTGCCGATTATCCTGATTCGCCTGGGTGAGTTACGCCGCATCAATCTACTAAAGCACGTCTTGCAAGCTCACGCCTATTGGCGCATGAAAGGGCTGGCCAGCGAAGTCGTCATTGTGAATGAGGATTTTTCCGGATATCGCGCCCTGCTGCAGGACCAGATCATGGGCTTGATTAATGCGGGGGCTGAAGCAACCTTGTTGGGAAAACCGGGTGGCATCTTCGTGTTGCGCGCCGAGGATATTTCGGAAGACGACCGCGTCCTGTTCCAATCGGTTGCCCGGATTGTCTTCACCGACAGCACCGATACCCTGATTGAGCAAGTGGAACGCCGTGTCTCGCCCGAACGCCTGTCGGATCTATTCGAACCTTCCCGACAAGCCACGATTGAACTCACGCGGCCACTGCCCGCCCTCAACCTCATTTTCAATAATGGCCTGGGGGGATTTACCCCCGACGGACACGAATACATCATTTCCCTGGAACCCGGACAGCACACCCCCGCCCCCTGGGTCAATGTCATCGCCAGCCCGCACATTGGCACCGTGGTGAGCGAAAGCGGCAGTGCCTATACCTGGGTAGAAAACGCCCATGAATTCCGCCTGACCCCATGGCACAACGATCCGATCAGTGACAGCAGCGGTGAGGCGCTATATATCCGTGACGAGGAAACCGGAGCATTCTGGTCACCGACAGCGTTACCCGCACCCGCGCTGAACCTGGGGCGCTCAGGTTATGTCTGCCGTCATGGTTTTGGCTACAGCGTCTTCGAACATCAGCATGCAGAAATCGCCTCGGAATTGTTCACTTACGTGGCAATGGATGCCCCGGTAAAATTCCTGGTAGTCAAACTGCGCAATCTATCAAAACGCGCCAGAAAATTATCCTTGACCGGTTATTGGGAGTTAGTGCTGGGCGAATGGCGACATACCAACTTGATGCAGATTGTCACCGCTATTGATACGCACAGTGGCGCGCTGTTTGCCCGCAATGCCTACGGGCGCGACAGTGGCAATCGCGTGGTATTTGCCCAGGTCAGCAACGATCACTTCAACGAAACGGGGCGCTCTGTCAGTGGCAACCGGGCAGAATTCATCGGTCGCAACGGAACACTGGCCAGCCCTGCGGCAATGCGGCGCAAGCGTTTATCGGGCAAAACCGGTGCGGCACTCGACCCTTGCCTCGCGATACAAACCCAGCTTGACTTGGCAGCAGGACAAGAACGCGAAATCGTGTTCGTCTTTGGCGCAGCGGGCAACGAAGATGACGCACGCCATTTGATCGAGCGCTTCTGCGGACCCATCCGCGCGCGTCAGGCCCTGGAAGCCGTGTGGGAATATTGGAACACAACGCTGGGTGCGGTACAGGTTGAAACACCAGACCCGGCACTCAACGTATTGACCAACGGTTGGCTGGTTTATCAAACGCTGTCCTGCCGGCTGTGGGGACGCAGCGGCTATTATCAAAGTGGCGGCGCCTATGGTTTTCGCGACCAATTACAGGACACGCTGGCGTTGATCCATGCCACGCCGTGGCTGGCGCGCGAGCAGCTGATCCGCTGCGCCGAACACCAGTTTTTGCAGGGTGACGTGCAACACTGGTGGCATCCGCCCAAAGGCCAGGGCGTACGCACCCATTTCTCCGATGACTATTTATGGTTGCCCTACGCCACCAGCCGCTATGTGTTGGCGACGGGTGATACCGGCGTACTCGATGAACAAATTCACTTTCTCGAAGGACGCAAACTCAACCCGGAAGAAGAAGCGTATTACGACCAGCCGCAGCGTTCGGCGGAAGCGGCCAGTCTGTACGAACATTGCGCGCGCGCCATCAAACACGGCTTACGCTTTGGTGCGCATCAATTACCGTTAATGGGCTGCGGCGATTGGAATGACGGCATGAACCGGGTCGGGCGCGAAGGGCGCGGTGAAAGCGTTTGGTTGGCGTGGTTTTTGTATGAGAATCTGCAACTGTTTGCCAGCTTGGCGCGCGACCGCAACGAGCTGGATTTCGCCGACCTGTGTACCGGGCAAGGCTGGCAATTGCGCAAAAACATCGAAGCCAATGCCTGGGATGGCGGCTGGTATCGGCGTGCTTATTTTGATGATGGTACCCCCCTGGGTTCAGCCGACAATGACGAATGCCAAATAGACTCAATCAGCCAGAGTTGGGCCGTCATTTCCAAAGGCGGCGACCCCGCGCGCGCCAAACAAGCCATGGCCGCAGTGAACCAGCGCCTGGTTAGTCGCGACACACAAATCATTAAACTGCTCGATCCGCCGTTCGATCAATCCACCCTGGAGCCCGGCTATATCAAGGGCTACGTGCCCGGCGTGCGTGAAAACGGCGGCCAATACACCCACGCCGCCATCTGGGTCACCATGGCTTTTGCCATGATGGGCGACAGCGAGCGCGCCTGGGAATTATTTGCCATGTTGAATCCCGTCAATCATGGCCGCACGGCAGCCGAGATTGAACGCTACAAGGTCGAACCGTATGTGATGTGCGCCGATATTTACGGCGCGGCGCCCCATAGCGGTCGCGGTGGTTGGACCTGGTATACCGGCGCAGCGGGCTGGATGTATCGACTGACTTTGGAAACCTTGCTGGGCATCCAGCGGGAAGTGAACCAACTGCGCATTGCACCGTGCATGCCGGCACATTGGGACAGCTACCAGGTGCATTACCGCCATCATCGTTCGGTGTATCACATTAGCGTCAAACGCAATGAAGGCACGTCGGAGCCAGGCATTGGGGTGATTGTGGATGGAGGCGTCGTGCAGCCAACCGAGCAATCAGGGTGCGTCCGACCGCAAGCGTTGATTCTGCTGCTTGATGACGGTTTTGAACATTTTGTTGAAGTGAGTATCACCTCCAAGTCTCGCCTCTTGTGAGTCAGGACACAAACCGGTCATTGAACGGCGTGGCATGGGATAATGCCGCATGAAAAACAAGCCCGTTGATGTCGAAAAAGGTCGCGCCGCACCGGTCGATAAATTGCATCCGCGCAATCCGCACCGGGGGCGTTATGACTTCCGGCAGCTCATTGCAGCCAGTCCGGAACTGGCGGAATTCGTGTCACCCAATGCGTATGGTGACGAGTCGATAGACTTCACTGATCCGCTTGCGGTGAAAGTACTCAATCGCGCCTTGCTGAAGCAGGAGTACGCCATTACGGGATGGGATATTCCTGCGCAGTATCTTTGTCCGCCGATTCCGGGCAGGGCGGATTATCTGCATTACCTTGCCGATCTGCTGGCCGACGGCGGCGTTGTGCCTGTCGGTCCGGCGATACGGGTGCTCGACATCGGCACGGGTGCGAACGTTATCTATCCGCTGATCGGTCACGGCGCTTACGGCTGGCAGTTTGTCGGTGCAGACATTGATCAGGTCGCACTGGCCAATGCGCAACGCATCCTCGATGCAAACAGCGGTTTGAACAAGGCCATCGAATTGCGTCTGCAGGCGTTACCCGGCGCAGTTTTCAAAGGCATCGTTCAGCCGGGTGAGCGCTTTGATCTTACCCTGTGCAATCCGCCTTTTCATGCTTCGCTTGTTGAAGCCAATGCGGGCACGCAGCGCAAATGGAGGAATCTCGGCAAACAGAACGCCGGAAAACCGCTGCTGAATTTTGGCGGGCAGGGCGCGGAATTGTGGTGCGAGGGGGGTGAAGCGGCATTTGTGCGCCGCATGATAGAAGAGAGCGTGCTGTTTGCTGATTGCTGCCTCTGGTTCACCACGCTGATTTCGAAATCAGCCACCTTGCCTGCTGTTTATCGTGCGCTGAAGAAGGCGGGGGTGACGGACAGCAGGACGATAGCGATGGCGCAAGGGCAGAAAAAGAGCCGCTTCGTGGCCTGGACTTTTCAGGGCGAAAGTCGGCAACGCGCCTGGGCCGCTGCGCGCGCCGAGTGATTTGGAGTGCGGCGGCACGACGCCGCGTTCGGGATTAAGAGTCTCTCTGCTATCATATTGCCATGCTCAATATACTAAACATGACTTATCTGCAGGGCGGCGTCCCCCTGCTCCAGCAGGCGAATTTGCAGGTGTACGCCAACCAGCGCATCGGGCTGGTCGGGAAGAACGGTTGCGGAAAATCCACTCTGTTTCGCCTGATACGCGGTGAAATCAATCCTGAAAGCGGCGAAGTCTCGCTGCAAAGCGGCAAGACGCTGGCCTATGTCGAACAGGAAATAGAAAACTCCGATCAGGCAGCACTTGAATTCGTGCTCGATGGTGATGTGCAGTTGCGCCAGCTGGAAAAGATTCTCATCAAGGAACAGCACGACACGGCGTGGTTTGAAGCACAGCAGCATTTCGAGGCGATCGACGGTTACGGCGCTCCGGCTCGTGCCGCGCAGTTGCTCAACGGCCTGGGCTTTGCTACGGATAGTCTGGCGCGCCCGGTGAGCAGTTTTTCCGGTGGCTGGCGCATGCGCCTGAATCTGGCGCGTGCGCTGATGCACAGGGCGGATTTGCTGCTGCTGGACGAGCCGACCAATCACCTCGATCTGGAAGCCATCCTCTGGCTGGAGCAGTATCTGTCCCGCTACCCGGGTAGCATACTGCTGGTGTCGCATGACAGGGAATTCCTCAATGCCACCGTCAATCGCATTGCCCACGTACATGATGGCGTGATCGACTGCTATGCGGGGGATTACGATGACTTCGAGCGCGCCCGTGCCGAAAAAATGGCCCAGCAGAATCAGGCGTTTCAGACGCAGCAGCTGAAAATCGCGCATCTGGAAGACTTCGTGCGGCGCGTCCGGGCGCAGGCAACCAAGGCTAAGCAGGCGCAAAGCCGCGTCAAGGCGCTGGAGCGGCTCACGCGCATCGCTCCCGCCCATATTACCGACGGGCATTTCGAGCTGGAGATTGAAGCGCCTGAGCGCAGTCCAGATTTGCTGATGCGTCTGGATAACATGGGCTTTGCCTATGGCGAGAAGAAACTATTTCAGAATATGAACATGGTGCTGCGTGCCGGTGCGCGCATTGCCCTGTTGGGCCCGAACGGTGCCGGCAAATCCACGCTGATCAAGCTGCTGGTGGGTGAGCTGCAACCCACTTCGGGCAGGCTGGATATCACGCCCGACATTCGCATCGGCTATTTTGCCCAGCATCAGCTGGAAAATCTCGACAGCGCGGCCACGCCGTTACAGCACATGGAACGTATCGCGCCCAAGGAAACCACGCTGGCATTGCGCACCTTCCTCGGGCGTTTTGGTCTGGCCGGCAATGCTGAGGACAGACCGGTGGCGAGCTTTTCCGGGGGTGAAAAAAGCCGTCTGGCACTGGCGCTGCTGGCCTGGCAAAAGCCCCATCTGCTGCTGCTCGATGAACCGACTAATCACCTTGATCTGGATATGCGCGATGCGCTTACTATCGCGCTTGAAGAATACACGGGTGCGGTGGTGATCGTCTCACACGACCGCAGTCTGATTCGCGCCGTGGCCGATGAATTGTGGCTGGTGGCCGATGGCGAGGCCAGCTTGTTTGACGGTGATTTGGACGATTACAAGAGCTGGATAGAAGCGCGCCGTCCACGCGAGGCGGTTCAGGCCAAAGCTGCCAAGCCAGCCCAGGTCGCAGTGGCCAAGCCGAACAAGAAGGCGCTGCAAACCAGGCGCACCAAGCTGGAGCTTGAGCTCAACAAAGCGCAAGGCGAACTGACCGAAATCAACGGGCAGTTGGGCGATCCGGCTACCTATGCCAGTTGCAGCAATGATTTCATCGCCAACCTGAATGCACGGCGCGAAATCGTGCAGAGCAGAGTCGATGAACTCGAAGAAGGCTGGCTGGAACTGGAAATGGCACTGGAGGAGTGATGCCGCAAGGGCATTCTCCATGAAATATTGTCGCACTGCGTGCTTGTATTTCATGTGAAAGAGGCAGGATAAAGAATTCAGGAGTCGGGATTCAGGTAATGAGAAAAAACGGTCACTTTCCATTCTTCGACACTGGATTTTAAATCCTTAATCCGTGCTTTGTCATTGTCGGTGCAATGTGGTCTAATCGCGCCCATGAAATTTCCCTTTGAAAACGTTGCGCTGATCGGTAAGCATAAGTCGCCCGAAGTCGCTGTGCACTTGCTGCGTCTGGCGGGTTTTTTGTCTGCCAGGGGCTTGAGTGTGGTGGTGGATGAGCTGACCGCCGAGCAGCTCACAGACAATCCCTATCCGGCGATGGCGCTGGCGGAAATGGCGGCTGTGACGGACCTGGCGATCGTGATGGGGGGGGACGGCACGATGTTGAATATTGCGCGCACCTTTTCGCCGTATCAGGTGCCGTTGATCGGCGTGAATCAGGGTAGGCTGGGTTTCCTGACGGACCTTACCCCGGAAAATATGCTGGACAGCATCGCGGCCATGCTGGACGGGCGGTTTGTCACCGAGCAGCGGTTGTTGTTGTCGGCGCGCGTGTTGCGCGGCGAAGTCGAAGTATTCAGCGGTCTGGCCTTCAACGAAGTGGTGGTGCATCGCAGTAATATCAGCAGCATGGTGGAATTCGAAGTGCGCATCGACGGCCAGTATCTGTATAACCAGCGCGCCGATGGGCTGATAGTCGCCACGCCGACGGGTTCAACCGCTTACGCAATGTCGGCCGGCGGCCCGATTTTGCATCCCGGACTTGAGGTGCTGGAGCTGGTGCCCATCTGTCCGCATACCCTGAGCAATCGCCCGATTGTGGTGAATAGCCTGTCAGTGCTGGAGATTTTGATGCATCGCACCGACGATATTCGCGTACGTCTGGATAGTCACGACAGCTTTGATATGCAGTTACACGATAAGATTATTGTGACCAGTCACCCCGATCGCGCCTGTCTGCTGCATCCGCTGGGGCATAGTTACTACACTACGCTGCGCGAAAAACTGCTCTGGAACCAGGCGCTCTAATGTCCGAATCACAAAAATGCTGAAATTTTTAAGTCTGCGTGACTTTGTCATCGTATCGAAACTGGAGTTGGAATTCAGTGCCGGTTTTACCGCGCTGACCGGTGAGACGGGCGCGGGAAAATCCATACTGATAGATGCCTTGTCGCTGGCGCTGGGCGAGCGCGGCGACGCGACCATGGTGCGCAACGGGTGTGAGCGCGCCGAAATTACCGCAGAATTTGACGTGCGCGCCTTGCCGGAGGTGCAACTCTGGCTGAAGGCGCAGGAACTGGAAGGGGATGAAGGAGGCTGTCTGATGCGGCGTTTGCTGGATGCGGGCGGACGTTCGCGCGGCTTCATTAACGGACGCAGTGCGACCTTGCAGCAGATGCGTGAAGCGGGTGAGTTGCTGTTGAATATTCACGGTCAGCATGCACATCAATCGCTGTTGCGACCGGAAGCGCAGCGCGCTCTGCTGGATGGTTATGCCGGTTTACAGGAGCGCGCCGCAGAGGTGGCGGTTCGTTATCGCGACTGGCAGACCTTGCAAAGCCGTCGAATCGCCTTGAGCGAAAATCGCTCGGCAATGGCGGCTGAACGCGAGTTGCTGCTATTTCAGCGTAACGAACTGGAAGGTCTGGCCTTCAACGCAGCGGAATGGGAGGAGTTGCAGGCCGACTATGCGCGTCTGGCGCACGCGGCAAGTTTGCTGGAAACCGCCGCGTTTGGCATCGAGACATTGAGCGAGGCGGATACCGCCTGTCTTACACAGTTGAACGCGCTGATGGCGCGTTTGCGTGACGGCATGGAGCACGACGCCGCTCTGGGTGAAACGCTGAAGCTGCTGGAAAGTGCTCAGGCGGAATTGCAGGAGGCGGTGTATGGTTTGCGCCATTATCAGCAGCATCTGGACACCGATCCGCAGCAAATAAAGGAAAAAGAGCAGCGTATTCAATATGTTACTGATATTGCGCGCAAGTATCGCGTCATACCGGAACGCCTGGATGAAGTGTTGCAACAGATCGTCATGCGTATGGCGGAGTTGGGTGACGAAGCCGATATTGCGACCGTGGCGCAACAGGAAAAAGCCGCGCAGCAACGCTATCGGGATAGCGCACAGCTGCTGAGTCACGCGCGCCAACTGGCTGCTGCAAAATTATCACGGGAAATTACCGACGCGATGCAGAAACTGGCGATGCAGGGCGGCAGCTTTGCCGTGGCCTTGCTGCCGCTGACCGAAGGCAATGCCTATGGCCTGGAGACGATAGAATTTCAGGTCGCCGCCAACCCGGGCGTGCCGGCGCGCAGCATGGCGCGTGTCGCATCGGGCGGCGAACTGTCGCGCATCAGCCTGGCGATACAGGTCGCCACCAGTCAGCTTGCCAGTGTGCCGACGCTGATTTTCGATGAGGTGGACAGCGGGATCGGCGGACGTGTGGCCGAGATCGTCGGCCTGCTGCTCAAACAACTGGGCCGGGATTGTCAGGTGCTATGTGTCACCCATCTGCCGCAAGTGGCGGCGATGGCGGACGGGCAGTGGCAGGTCAGCAAGGCAGTGGAAGACGGCGTTACCCTGAGCCGTATCGAGGTGCTGGGCGACGAGCAGCGTATCGAAGAAATAGCACGCATGCTGGGCGGGGTAACGATCACCGAAACCACGCGCAAACATGCGGCGGAGATGCTGGGCGTAGCCGCTTGAGGTATTATGCAGCGGCTTTTGGAAATTACGAGACTATAGACCATGCGCTTTAAAATAATTTTACTTTCCCTGACGCTGGCCTCATGCGGCAATTTTTCATTGTCCTTGCCCTCGCCGTACAAAATGGATATCCGCCAGGGGAATTTTGTGACTGCAGAGATGCGCGACAAGCTGAAAATCGGCATGTCACGCGCCCAGGTGCGCTATGTGCTGGGTATGCCGATGATCAGCGATGCGTTTCACGCTAATCGCTGGGATTATGTTTACCGTTTTGAGCAGCATGGCAAGTTAGTCGAGCAGCAACGCCTGACGTTGTATTTCGACGGCGACAATCTGGCGCGCATCGACGACAGCGGCCTGACTGTGCCGCCGGTAGCGGCTGAAACCAAATAACATTTGGTCCACGAAATGATTTTTGCGGACAAATGTTTTTTCAGGATTAAATAAATGAGCAAAATTAAAATCGCTATCGCCGGCAGCAGCGGACGCATGGGCAGGATTTTGTTGGAAAGCGTCGCACAGGCCGATGACCTGGCGTTGCATGCCGCGCTGGAACACAGCGGCAGCGCGATGCTGGGGCGCGATGCCGGGGAATTGTCCGGTGCGCCTTGCGGTGTGAAGATCAGCGCCGATGTGGAAGCCGCCTTGCAGGGGGCAGATGTGTTGATCGACTTCACCCGGCCGGAAGGGACGCTGCATCATCTGGAAATCTGCCGCAGGCTGGGTGTGAATATGGTGATCGGTACGACTGGGTTCAACGCGCAGCAAAAGGCGCAACTGGGTGCGGGGGCGCAGGATATCGGCATCGTGTTCGCCCCCAACATGAGCGTAGGGGTGAATCTGGTGTTCAAGTTGCTGGAAACCGCCTCACGCGTGTTGTCCGAAGGCTACGACATCGAGATCATCGAAGCGCATCATCGCCATAAGGTGGATGCTCCTTCCGGCACGGCGCTGGGGTTGGGCGAAGTGGTCGCACGCACGCTGGGGCGCGATCTGGCGGCATGTGCCGTGTATGGTCGTGAAGGCGTGACCGGCGAACGCGATCCGTCCACCATCGGCTTTGCCACCGTGCGCGGCGGCGACATCGTCGGCGACCATACCGTGCTGTATGCGGGGATAGGCGAACGCATCGAAATCACCCATAAAGCCAGCAGCCGCGCCACCTTCGCGCTGGGAGCGCTGCGCGCCGCACGCTACCTTGCTGCCCACCCTGCGGGGATGTACGACATGCAGGATGTGCTGGAGCTGAAATAATCGTTATGCTGATTTTCAGCGCGCCCATGAGCTTGCATGCTGATTAATTGCGCCGCCTATCAGGACGGGATTAAGCTGGCCGACATTTCTGTCGAGGCGATCAGCGATTATCTTGAACGCCGGGATTGTTTCGTCTGGGTGGCGCTCAGCGACACGACTGAGGACGAACTCGAAAAAATGCAGGAGGAATTCGGCCTGCATGACCTGGCGATCGAGGATGCGCGGCATGGTCATCAGCGCCCCAAGGTCGAGGAATATGGTGATACCTTGTTTGTCGCGATGCATCTGGTGGATGACGCCGAAGCAGAGGTGGGCGAGGTCAGTGTCTTCGCCGGGGTCAATTTCCTTCTTTCCATTCGCAATCGCAATAAACAAACTTTTATCGGAGTGCGCGAACGCTGCGAACGCGAACCGCAGTTGCTGCGGCTGGGTTCGGGGTTCGTACTCTATGCGCTGATGGACGCTGTGGTGGATCGCTATTTTCCGGTGATCGACGAGCTGGAGTCGCAACTGGAATCCATTGAGGAGCATCTCTTCGACAAGGGCGCCGCGCTGGACAACATCGCGCAACTCTACGGGCTCAAGCGCAAACTCGCCGTGCTTAAACATGCGGCCATGCCGCTGATGGAAGCGACCGGAAAGCTGCACGGCGGACGTGTTCCGCCGGTTTGTGCCACCACTCAGGAATATTTCCGTGATGTCTATGATCACCTGACGCGCATCAACGCCACGATAGATAGCATGCGTGAAACCATAAGCACAGCCATCATGGTTTGCCAGTCCGCCGTGTCCATGGAGCAGAATGAGGTTAATAAGCGGCTGGCTGCCTGGGCCGGCATCTTCGCCGTGGCTACCGCTTTTGTCGGTATTTGGGGCATGAATTTTCAGCACATGCCGGAGCTGGGGTGGAAATACGGCTATCCGCTGGCGTTGCTGGTGATCGCGGCGACTTGCGGGGGCTTGTACTACCGGTTCAGGCGTTCGGGCTGGCTGTAGTGGCCCTCAACTGTCTGCCGACAGTTGCTCTTGTTAAAACACCAGTATTTTGATCCCGATCAGTATCAGCACCACCCCGCCAAATATCTCCGCACGGCTCTCCAGCCAGGTGCCGCTGCGTTTGCCGATCTCTACTCCCAGCCAACTGAATGCGAATGTCGTCACGCCGATGATCAGGCAGGCCAGATAGGCATTGACTTCCAGCAGAGTAAGGCTGAAGCCTGCGGCCATTGCATCTATGCTGGTCGCGATGGCCAGTATCAGCATCATCTTGTTGGTGATCGCCGTGATGTCTTCTTCTACCCCTTCTTGCAGGCCTTCATAAATCATTTTCGCGCCGATCAGCGCCAATAATCCGAAGGCTATCCAGTGGGCATAGGTATCGACCCAGCCCAGTATGCCGCGTCCGCCCAGATAACCGATGAAGGGCATCAATGCCTGAAAAACACCAAAGAAAAGCCCTGCCTTCAATCCCAGTCCACGGGTGTTGCCTTTGGAGCCCAGACCGATGGAAACGGCGAATGCGTCCATGCTCAGTGCGATGGCTAAAACGATGACTTCAAACATTTCGATGCTTTCCTGTGCGGTGGGTTGGCGTTGCATTGCGGGTGTGTGGCAGAACCGGATTGTACCGCGGGGAAAGATTGTTTTTGCAGTTGCATGAGTGATGCGCTGATAAATTTACCGTGCTTGTGCTTCATAAACCCGCCTATCAACACGCAGCCTGTCTCACTCATGCAAAAAGTCCGGCAGGCTGCTAGAATCCACGCTTTGCAACTGACCCTTCAAAGGAATTCGAATATGTCCATGTCCGACCGCGACGGTTTTATCTGGTACGACGGCAAACTAGTGCCCTGGCGCGATGCTACTACCCATGTGCTGACGCACACTTTGCACTATGGCATGGGCGTATTTGAAGGGGTACGTGCCTACAAGGCCGCCGAAGGAACTGCGATTTTCCGTCTTGAAGACCACACCAACCGCCTGTTCAATTCCGCACATATCTTCCAGTTGAAGATGCCCTATGACAAGGAAACCATCAACGAGGCGCATCGTGAAGTGGTGCGTGCCAATAAGCTGGAATCCTGCTATATCCGTCCGATCTGCTTCTACGGTTCCGAGGCGATGGGTATTGCCGCGACCACGCTGTCCACTCATGTGGCGATTGCCGCCTGGCCGTGGGGCGCGTATCTGGGCGACGAGGGCATGCAAAAAGGCATCCGCGTCAAGACCTCCAGTTTTACCCGTCACCATGTCAATGTGAACATGTGCCGCGCCAAGTCGGTGACGACTTACGCGAATTCTATTCTGGCGCATCAGGAAGTCGCCAACGACAACTACGACGAAGCGCTGCTGCTGGACGTCGATGGCTACGTGGCCGAAGGCGCGGGCGAGAACATCTTCATCGTCAAAAAAGGCAAACTCTATACGCCCGACCTGACTTCCTGTCTGGAAGGCATCACGCGCGACTCCATCATCACGCTGGCGGCTAGCCTTGGCATACAACTGATCGAAAAACGCATCACGCGC
>JAUSLX010000164.1 GCA_030645775.1 Gallionella sp.
GCGCCGCTGTTGGGCTGGAAGCTCATCTGCGCGAAGCCGGTGATCTCGGACAATGCTGCATCCAGACCCGCGATCAGTTCCTGATAGCCTTCTGCCTGTTCCACCGGCACGAAGGGGTGCAGGTTGGCGAATTCCGGCCAGGTCAGCGCCAGCAGCTCGGACGCGGCGTTGAGTTTCATGGTGCATGAACCCAGTGCGATCATCGAGTGGGTCAGCGACAGGTCCTTGTTCTCCAGTCGCTTGATGTAACGCATCATCTCGGTTTCGGAATGGTGGGTGTTGAATACCGGGTGGCTCAGGACGGCCGATACGCGTGCCTCGATTTGCATCGTTTGAGCCGATACTTGCGCTTGGGTCAGTGTGACCGCCGGTTTGCCCGCTGCCTGCGCGAACACCGCGAGGATCGCGTTCAGGTCGGCAACCGAGGTGGTTTGATCCAGCGCAATGCCCAGTCCTTCGCCGCTGTAGCGGAAATTGATTCTGGCGGATTCGGCCAGCGTACGGATCTTCACGTTGTCGGTATGCGTCAGTTTCAGCGTGTCGAAAAAGCAGTCATGCGCAATCGTATAACCCAGCTTTTTGAGTTCACTGGCCAGCGCGACAGCGGATAAATGAACCTGACGTGCGATGCCGCGCAATCCTTGCGCGCCGTGATAAACCGCATACATGCTGGCCATGATCGCCAGCAGCGCCTGTGCGGTGCAGATGTTCGAGGTGGCCTTTTCGCGACGGATATGTTGTTCGCGGGTTTGCAGCGCCATGCGCAGTGCGGGATTGCCGTCGGCATCCACCGAAACGCCGATGATACGGCCCGGCATCGCACGCTTGTAGGCATCGCGACAGGCGAAATAGGCTGCATGAGGGCCGCCGTAACCCATAGGCACGCCGAAGCGTTGCGTCGAACCCAGCACGATGTCTGCGCCCCACTCGCCCGGCGGTGTCAGCAACACCAGGCTCAGGATGTCGGCTGCCACCGCGATGGTCATGCCGTGTTCCTTGGCGCGCGTGACGAAGTCGGCATAGTCATGCACCACGCCGTTGGCAGCAGGATATTGCAGCAGCGCGCCGTACAGCTTGTCGTTGAGCGTGACCGTCTTGAAGTCGCCGATCACCAGCTCAATCCCTAACGGCTTGGCGCGGGTCTTGAGCAGCTCGATGGTTTGCGGAAAGCATTCGTGTGACACGAAGAAGCTGTTCTTGCCTGCTGCGGCAGCTTCACGGGAGCGCAGACCGTGCATCATGGTCATCGCCTCGGCGGCGGCGGTGGCCTCATCCAGCAAGGACGCGTTGGCGATTTCCATGCCGGTCAGATCGACGATCATGGTCTGGAAATTGAGCAGCGCTTCCAGACGACCCTGTGCGATCTCGGCCTGATACGGGGTATAGGCAGTGTACCAGCCCGGGTTTTCCAGCACGTTGCGCTGAATGACCGGCGGCAGAATCGTGTCGTAGTAACCCAGCCCGATGTAACTCTTGTACAACTTATTTTTCGCCGCAATGCCGCGCAGATGCTGCAAGTAAGCGTGTTCCGACAGTCCTTCCGGCAGGTTCAGTGGCTGTTTCAGGCGGATGGCGGCAGGGATGGTCTGTGCTATCAGTGCATCCAGTGTAGGTGCGTCGATCTTCTGCAGCATGTCCTGAACGTCCTGTTCAGAGGGGCCGTTGTGGCGGTTTACAAATTGGTCGGGATTCATAGGGTAAGGCTCGTGAAAGGTGAAACGTGAAAAGTGCAACGTGAAAAGTGGGGAGAGGTGGCGTTTCACCTTTCCCGTTTCACTTTTCACAGGATGTTTAGTGCGCTTCGCTGTCCACCATCGCCTGATAAGCGCCGGCGTCCATCAGGGCGTCCACATCGGCTGCGTTGTCCGGTTTCATCTTGAACATCCACGCGGCGTAGGGATCTTCGTTGATGGCCTCGGGACTACTGTCCAGATCGCTGTTCACGGCGATGACTTCACCACTTACCGGCGCGTACACGTCG
>JAUSLX010000180.1 GCA_030645775.1 Gallionella sp.
GGACAAGTAGAACACCTGGGTCAATTTTGGGTCGGCACAACCCCTATAACTGGGTCACTTTTCGGTCGGCCTCAACAGTTCCAGTTAAGCCGTAACGTAACTTGCTCTGGTGCGCAGCGGAAGGATAGTCTATCTAAAATTTTGTGTGTCACTTGAAGTTCTGCATATGGCATAAACCTGCCCATTGTCCATCGTTATTGCACGGCAAAAAACCGTTGTTTAGATTTTACACTCGCTCGGACGGCAAGTGGCGCTTTTACACCATATTCACAGACCTGCACCTTGTCATTATAGGCGGCGGGTTCGCGAGCATTATGGCTGGCGGGTTTCACCAGAATACGCAATTAATCCACAACCAGTAATTAATCAGAATCTATCATGAGATTAGGCGATTTTTGTTCCTAGGCATTGACCTGCTTTGAAGTGCCAGTAGCGGCATAAGTAAAATGCTCTAACACCTACTTTTGGCGAAATAAATTGATGTGTTCCGTCACTATAAATTTATTTGTTTACCTATTCGTTTAGATATTTGTTTACCTATTTGTTTACATTCTGACATCAAGAAAACAAAAAGGACTCACAGCAATAAACTGTAAGTCCTTGATTTATATAACAAATTTTGGTAGGAACGAGCAGACTCGAACTGCTGACCCCTTGGATGTCGACCAAGTGCTCTAACCAACTGAGCTACGCTCCTTTTGAAGAGCGCGCATTGTAGCCGAAACCTTGCCCTGCTTCAAACTATATCGCGCCGAAAAAATCTCGACACCTCATTGGCGGGCACGGGGCGGCTGAACAAATAGCCTTGATACTCTTCGCACTGCAAGGATTTGATGAAATCCAGCTGAGCTTGTGTCTCTACCCCCTCCGCCGTCACCAGCAAGCCCAGGGCGTGGGCCAGCACTGCCGTGGCACTGACTATGCTCGCGTCATCGGGATCGGTCACGATGTCGCGCACGAAGGATTGGTCTATTTTCAACCTGTCCAGAGGCAAATTTTTCAGGCGACTCAACGACGAATAGCCCGTACCGAAATCATCCAGCGCCAGGGTGATGCCTGCATCGTGCAGCTGCTCCATCACCGCCAGACCCGCCTGCCCCATGTCCATCAGCATGCTTTCGGTGATTTCCAGTTCCAGATAACGCGCCTCCAGACCCGCATCACGCAATATCGTCATGACGCGCTCCGGGAAATTACCCTGTTTAAGTTGGCGCGCAGAAAGATTGACCGCAATCGGCACGATATTGTATCCCTGCGCCTGCCACAGACGTGCCTGCAAGCATGTTTGACGCAGCACCCAGTCGCCTATCTCGCTGATCAGACCGCTTTCTTCCGCGACCGGTATGAATAATGTTGGAGAAATAAAACCCATTTCAGGATGTTGCCAGCGTAACAAGGCTTCCATGCCTACCATTTCTCCGCTCAGCAAATTCACCTTGGGCTGGTAATAAACCATCAGCTGGTGCTGTGCAATGGCTACGCGCAAACCCGTCTCCAATTTGAGCCGTTCCACTGCCTTGACATTCATTTCAGGCGCATAAAACTGAAAGCTGTTGCGGCCACTCTCCTTGGCACGGTACATCGCCAAATCCGCATTGCGCAACAACTCGACTGTTGTTGTACCATCCTCGGGATAGATGCTAATTCCGATACTGGGCGTAATGGATAGCTGATATTCACTCAGTGTGAATTTTTCCTGCAACGACGCGATCATCTTCTCCGCTACAAAAATCACTTCATCTGCCGAATTGAATTCCGTCAACACCGCCACAAATTCATCACCTCCCTGTCGGGCGATGGTGTCACTGCGACGCAAACAGACCTTGAACCGCTCGGCAACCTGCTTGAGCAAGGCATCACCGACATCGTGCCCCAGGGAGTCATTGATATTCTTGAAGTGATCCAGATCGATGAACATCACCGCAATCCTGGCCTGATTGCGCTGGGCGGATGAAAGTGCCTGTTCAAGACGGTCTGACAGCAGGTAACGATTGGGCAAACCGGTCAGCACATCGTAATTGGCCAGGTAGTTGATGCGTTCCTCTTCCTGCTTGCGCTCGGTAATGTCGAGATAGACCGCGACATAGTGGCTAATCCGCGACTGTTCGTCGCGCAGCACGCTGATAGTGACCCATTCGGGGAACACTTCGCCATTCTTGCGCTTATTCCAGATTTCGCCTCGCCACATATCCTGACTATTAAGCGATTGCCAGAATCCATTGTAGAACTCATGACTATGCTGGCCAGATGCAAGCATTTTCGGAGTCCGCCCCAGCACCTCTTCAGGCTGATAACCGGTAATTTCGGTAAACGCCTGATTGATCATCACGATATTCTGATCAACATCGGTAATCATGATGGCTTCGGTGTTGCTCTCGAATACCTTCGCAGACAAACGCAAACCCTGTTCCGCCTGTTTGCGCTGCCTGATTTCACGGGTCAGATTCGTCACCATGTGGTGTATCGCCGCAGACAGGTGCGCCACTTCGCCCTCACCCTGATGAACCGGCACATCGCAAACAAGATCACCTGCGGCTATCCTGTCGGCTGCAATGCTGATACGTGAAATCGGACGGGCGATACGCCCCGCCATCAGCCAGCCCAGCCAGGCGAACAACAATCCCAGCGCAGCACCCACCTGCAGTATATGCTGCTGCAGATGGCGCGCAGGCGCAAAAGCCGCACCCACTTCCTGACGCACCAGACTCACCCAGCCCATCCCGGGATACTCACGATAACCGGAAGACTTGGCAAAACCGACCAGATAGGTCTTGCCATCATTCCACCTGGCCAGTTGATAGCCGCTGCTATTCGTGTTGTCGCCGATAGCTTGCATGGTCTCAGGCGACAGCTCCGACAATTTGCTCTGCGGCGCAGCCGGGCCGGACAACATCAGGCCTCCTTTGCTCACCAGAAAGATGTCCTTACCGGGCGTCTGCTTGCTATCGAGCACTTCCTCCGCCCAGCGCCAGTAGATGTGTCCGCACAACACGCCCTGCAACACACCCTGGCTATCCTTGACCGGCGCGGCCACATCCACCAGATAGAAAGATTCTCCGCTCGGATTGGGCAATAGTTTGGCCAGCAGCAGCGCATCATGCACGTCGCCAAAGTAGCTGCCCTCACGCCCCTTGTCACACCACGGGCGTTTGCCCAGGTCTTTACCTTCGAGATAACGACCCGTGCCGACCATACCACGGCCTTGTGCATCGCAAATGCCGATCCACGCGTAAGCATTAAAGGTGGTTTGCAGCCGCTCGAGAATCTCGCGCTTGTGCGCCAGCGAGACCCGCGGGTCGCGGATTTCATCGAGTATCGCCGCATTCTGAATCTCGCGACTGCGCTCGAACATGCCGCGATCCAGTACATCCAGTGCATTTTTTGCGCGCAGCGCAAACGCCTCGCCTTCGGTGTGCTCGATCTGATTCCGGCTGATATCTGCCGCATAATAGCCGATGGCGACAGAGAGCAGCAGGACCATGGCGCCCGTTGCCAGACTGATTTGTGCGCGCAGACTGTATCCGGGATGCAGTTTTTTTAGCCAGTTATTCATAACGTCGGGAGGCAGATTTTAATAACCGCTCGAAGCCAGATTATCAAAGCGCGTGTATTCGCCCCGAAAAGCCAGCGCCACCGTGCCGATCGGGCCGTTACGCTGCTTGCCGATGATGATTTCGGCCTTGCCCTTGTCTGCCGAGTCGGAATTGTAAACTTCATCGCGATAAATAAATAATATCAGGTCGGCATCCTGTTCGATCGCGCCCGATTCGCGCAAGTCGGACATCACCGGGCGTTTGTTGGGGCGCTGTTCCAGCGAGCGGTTGAGCTGGGAGAGCGCCATCACCGGACACTGCAATTCCTTTGCCAGACTCTTCAACCCGCGTGAGATTTCCGAGATTTCGGTAGCGCGGTTTTCGCTGGCTTTACCCGCATTGGAACTCATCAGTTGCAAGTAATCCACCACGATCAATCCCAGCTGCCCGTGCTGGCGATGCAGACGGCGCGCCCGCGCACGCAAATCCAGTGATGACAAGGCGGCGGATTCGTCGATAAACATCGGCGCATCATTAAGCCTGCCCAGCGCATGAGTCAACCGCCCCCAGTCATCGTCCTGCAAACGCCCCGAGCGCAAATCATGCTGATTCAGTTTACCCACCGAGCCCAGCATACGCATCGCCAGTTGCGCCGCGCCCATTTCCATACTGAAAATAGCCACCGGCAACTTACTGTCCAGCGCGATATTTTCGGCAATATTGATCGAGAAAGCCGTCTTACCCATACTCGGACGACCCGCCACGATCACCAGATCACCGGCCTGCAATCCCGAAGTCATTTTATCCAGATCGGCAAAGCCGGTCGGCGTGCCCGTCACATCGCTGGCATTGTCGCGTCCATACAGCGTCTCGATACGCTCGACCACCTGCGTGAGCAACGGCGGCATAGACATGAAACCTTGCTTGCCCTTTGATCCCGCTTCGGCAATCTCGAACACCTTGCCTTCGGCTTCATCCAGCAATTGCGCGGCATCGCGACCGGTAGGATTGTAAGCACTGCTGGCGATATCCGTACCCACTTCCACCAGTTTGCGCATGATGGAACGCTCGCGCACGATTTCGCCATAACGACGAATATTGGCAGCGGAGGGTACGTTCTGCACCAGACTCCCCAGATAGGACAAGCCACCCGCCTTGTCCAGCTCATTGCTGTTTTCCAGCGCTTCCGCCACGGTAATCACGTCCACCGGCTTGGCTTGCTCGCTCATGCGCACGATATGACGATAAATCAGCCGATGTTCACGACGATAGAAATCGCCCTCGGAAATCAAGTCGGCGATTTTATCCAGCGCACTGGATTCCAGCATCAACCCGCCCAACACCGACTGTTCGGCTTCTACCGAATGGGGCGGCAGTTTGATCTGATCAATTTGCGCATCTGAATTTGAAAAATTTTGCATGACTGGAACCGATGGCTCGCTAAAAAACGAACCGCATTTTACCTTGCCGCGAGGTAAATTCAGAAAATAAAAAAGGACTGTTTCCAGTCCTTTTTTGTGTTGCCGTGTTGCAGAAAACTATTTTAGTGCTCGCCGAGTACCGAAACAGTGATATCCACCACAACATCAGTGTGCAGCGCAACGCTGACTGCATGATCGCCCACGGTCTTGAGATGACCATCAGCAATACGCACTTGCGCCTTCTCTACCGCAAAACCCTGCTCAACCAGCGCGGCTGCGATGTCTGCATTGGTCACGGAACCGAACAGCTTGCCGTCCACACCGGATTTTTGTGAAATCTGCAATGTCAGACCGGCCAGCTTCTCGCCGCGTGCTTGCGCATCAGCCAGCTTTGCCTTGTCAGACGCTTCGATTTCCGCGCGACGCGCTTCAAACTCAGCCATATTGGCTGTCGTAGCGCGTTTTGCTTTACCTTGCGGGATCAGGAAGTTACGTGCGTAACCATTCTTGACATTAACCACATCACCCAATGAACCCAGGTTGATGACTTTTTCCATCAAAATTATTTGCATGTCCGATACTCCTAGTGCAAATCAGTATAGGGCAGCAAAGCCAGGAAACGCGCGC
>JAUSLX010000181.1 GCA_030645775.1 Gallionella sp.
TAAATGCGAAAACCGCCAGGGGTAGCCCGGCAGCTAGTCACTTTTCTTGTCTTGCCAAGAAAAGTAACCAAAAGAAATCGCCCCCGGTTTGCCGTCCCCTTCGGGGATTCCCTGCGTTGCTCGACTGGTCAGGCGGCTGCGGAACTCGCGCTACGCGCTCAGACAGTCCTCGCCGAAATCCCCTGACCAGCCTGCGCTACTCGGCGGCGCACAGGGGAGGGAAATACAGAACGGTCAATCATTGGCGGGCGATTGCCCGCCAATGATTGAAATGTTGCGCTGCGCGCATGTGCTTTGGGTTTGGTGCGAGGAGGGCGCGCCCTCCTCGCAGGTTTTGGGTTTAAGGTTTTGACTGACCTTCCCTTCTGTATCGCTGAGGGCGGGCGATAAAATCGGGGAGAAGGCGAGCACTGTTTGAGCACGTGGCCGCGTAGCGGATCGTGCGAGTTGCGCAGCCGCCCGATTTTATTGTCCGACCGAGGGAACCCGAAGGGCGATACGGCAGGGTCGCCTTTTCTTTGGTTTCTTTCTTTTGGCGACGCAAAAGAAAGAAACTAGCTGCCGGGCTATCCCCGGCGGTGTTGATGTTGCTTCGCTATACTCAACCGAGCCAACAAAATCCGGCGGCAACCGACTAATTTTTCACACTATGGAATTTTTAACACAAGCTAAAGTTGATGATGAATGGACGCCTGTCACTGGCTGGGGGCTGGGCGGATATTTGCTTTGCGCGCTGCTGATCCTGTGGCTGTCGCATAGCGGCGAACGTTGGGTGTTTCTGCTGGACAGCGCCAATCTGGCGTTTCACGAGGCGGGTCATCCCTTGTTCGGCCTGTTGAGCGAACGACTCACCGTTTATGGCGGCACGCTGGCGCAGTTGATGTTTCCGCTGCTGGTGCTGTATTCGTTCTATCGCCAGCGCGCCACCTTCTCTTGTGCCTTTGCCGTGCTGTGGCTGGGAGAAAATCTGTTCAACATCGCTGTTTATATGGCTGATGCTCGTGTTCAGGTTTTGCCGCTGGCGGGTAACGGCGAGCATGACTGGACGGAAATCTTCAGTCGCTGGGGTGTGCTGGACTGGGATGCGGGCATTGCCGGTCTGGTGCGGATAACGGGTTGGCTGCTGATTATCGGTGCCGGTGTGTGGCTGTGGTATCGCCGTGCGGCTGAGGCAGGGCAGCATTGATAAACTCAGCACTCAGCACTCAGCACTCAGCACTCAGCACTATCCCTTCTCCCTTCACTGTTTTTTTATTTCCTGATACAGCCGATATTGTTCGGTTTTGTCGGTTTTGCGGCTGCCTTCCCATATTTTTTCATAGCGCGCCTGATTCATCAGCGGTCCGGATATTTTATCCCCCTGGATCAAACGTAATTCGCAGCGACGCGCGGGGTCACGACGGGTGATGATGTTGCCGAAGTAGTGCAGCATGGCGCGCTGGCTGTCCCCCAGGCCGGCATTGCGCGCCACGCAGTTGTATTCGGCCGGCATGGAGTGCTTGAGTGAGACCACCATGCCGCGGTAGCTTTTTCCGCTGTCCAGCCAGGGCAACCACAATGTCATCGCGAGTATCCAGATCAGCGTGATGCCTGAAGCCCAGTTCACGACCGCACGGCGCATCGAGCGGCCTACGCGCCATACCACTACCAGCCATAGCGTGCTGGCGATGACAGCGATGGCGAAGGGCGCGGTTTGGAAAACCGGTTCGAAACCGGGTTGATAATCTTTCAGCCATAGCGTGATCTTGGCGTGGTTGTCCAGCAACAGTCCTGCCCATCCCCACCACATCAGGATGGCAAGTAACGCGAAGGTCATCAAACCGAACCAGTCCAGTGCGTTGGCGGCGCCGCGTTTGAGCATGGACAACGCGGCGGTAGCCAGCAGTGCGACGGGCAGCAGCATGGGCAGGGCGAACACCTCCTTGATGTTGGGTGCCATACTGAGAGTCATGAGCATCACAGTGAAGCTGACCAGCGGCAACTGCAAATCGTCGCGTTGCGCGAGGCGTTTACGTTCGCGCCACACCGCCCAGGCTGCCAGCGGCAGGGCGGGCCATGCCAGCCAGGGGAGATTTTTCAGGTAGTAGAGGGCATCTTTGCCAGGTCCGGCTTTCGCATGATTCAGCCAGTTGCCGAGGTTGTGCGACCACATCCAGTCTGAGAATAAGGCCGGTGCATGCTGGTGCAGCATGAGTGGCCAGACGGTGAGCCAGGGCAGGGCACAAAGTGTGGCGATACCGAGGCTGAAGGCGTACTGGCGTTTGCGCCAGTTCTGGAATAACACGGGCAATAACATGGCGATCAGCAGGAACAATATCGGCGCGATGAAGCCTTTCGCCATGAAGCCGATGCCGATTCCGGTGCCGATCCAGATGCCGGCACGCAGTATGCGTTCCTGACTGTGTGCAAAGCCATAGAGCATCATCGCGCATCCGGCGAGCAGCGCCAGGTCGGTGATGATCTGGTGCGCGCGCACCAGCATGCCGAGGCAGCCGATCAGGATGATGGCAGCGGCCCAGCCGCGATTTTCGCCATATAACTTGCGTCCGGCGAGGCCGAGAAAAAGCAGGGTTAATCCGCTGTAAAAACCGCTGGCGAGACGCGCGCCATCATGCAGTGGCAACAGCGGCGCAAACAGCTTGGCGAATAAGGCTGACGTCCAGTAAAACAAGGGCGGATTGGCCATGAACGGCTCGCCTGCAAGGGTGGGGATCAGCCAATTTCCATCCTGCAGCATGGAATAAACGATGCCAAAGCTGTAGGCATCATCCGGTTTCCACGGATCATGCCCGACCAGGCCCATGCCGACCCAGGCCAGACAAAGCAGGCCGAGCATCATGGCTTTGGCGGGCGTGATGGGGTGCGGGTCGGTGGGCTTGAGATAATACATGGTAAGTGGTCAGGGGTAAGTGGCCGTCGTGGCTTATCTGACGACCTTGATCAATTGCCCGGCTTGGGGTTCTCCGCTTGGGTAGCGGGCGTTAATCAGGCGCAAATAGCTTTCTGCCGATAGTCCAAGAGGCGAGTTATGCGACAAATTGGCAAAGGTGTCGCCGGATCGTGCGGTGATGACATGCAGGGTAAGCGGTTTAACACGTTGGCGTTCCTCATCGCTGAGCGCATGGAAGCTGCGCACCGTACTGATGATGTCATCGCGATATGAAGTCAGGTTGTTGCGGGTCTTGCCCTGGGCTTGCAGGACGAAAGCGCGTTTGTTATGAAAAATAACACCGCCCGCCGTGTTGGGTAAATCGAACAGCGCGGCGGGCAGACCATTGATGTCCAACGATCTGACCTGTGTGCCGGAACCGACCAGGCGGCGAGCGTATTCGCCCGGTGTGCCTCTGGGCGATTCGTCCAGTTTCATTTGCAGTTGCACTTCACCCTGCGGGCTGACGGCCACCAGCGATGTCGGCAGATTGTGTACCTGCCAATTTTTCGGGAACTGCACGGCAATACCGAGTTCGTCGTGATAGAAGGCGTTGTTGCGCACGATGCCTTGCTCGCTGTTGTCGTTGAACACCATGCCATCCGTGGCGGTGAGGAATTCACGACGGCCTTCAAAGTGCGCATGGGCAGCGCCGTTCTTTTCCGCTTCGCCAACCGCCTGATGCAAGCGGGTGTCATTATCCGGGTGGCTGGCAAACAAGCCGTGATAGCGGCGGGGCTCGCGGCCTTCCTGTTTGGCCAGCTCAGCATCCTTCAACTCCTGATTCTTGAGCACGCCAATGACGGTAATGATGGCTTGCGGGTCATAATCCGTGCGTGTCAGGTATTCGGCGCCCAGGCGATCAGCCTCCAGTTCATGATCGCGTCCGTAACCGGAAAGCAAGGCACCGCCGACGATATTGGCCAGATTGCTTCCGCCCAGTGTGTTGATTTCCGGCACAAAGATGGAGGCGATGGTCAGGCCGATATTGGCGGCTTGTGCGGCGCTTTGTTGCCGCACACCGTGACGCGCCGTGACGTGACCGATTTCATGCCCTAATACGGCGGCCAGTTCGGCTTCTGTATTCAGATAGGCCAGAATGCCGCGCGTGATGTAGACGTAACCGCCGGGCAGCGCGAAGGCGTTGATGTCCGGCGTATCCAGTACGGTGAAGTGATATTGCAAATCCGGGCGATGGCTTTGTTTGGCGATGCGCTGGCCTACCTTGTTCACGTAGTTCTGCAAAGACCGGGAGCCGTAAACCTGGTATTGTTTTTTGACCTGTTCGTCGGATTGGCGACCGATGGCGATTTCCTGGCTTTCTGACATCATCACGAAATCAGTCGAACCCGTGACGGGGTTTTGCGCGCAGCCCGAGAGTAGTGTGATCAGTAAGCTGAGTATCAGAAAACGCATGATATTTCCTATTTGACGAAGATTGGAGAGGGTTTGCGTTAACCCGATGATAAATGACAAAGGGCAGCAAATGCTGCCCTTTGATGGGGTACTGTGCGAAGCGTTCCCCCGCATTGCCGTTTTAACTACGCGGCAGCCTTGGTTCCGTATTTCTGACGGAACTTGTCAATACGGCCAGCGGTATCAACAATTTTCTGTGTGCCGGTGTAAAACGGGTGGCATTCAGAACAAACTTCAACGTTCAGCGTGGTTTTTGCCATAGCAGAACGGGTCTTGAAGCTGTTGCCGCAACTGCACGTCACGGTAATTTCATGGTAATCAGGGTGAATATTTGCTTTCATTTTTCTTCCTTGCGGGTGATTTGATGCGGCGGGTGTGCGCATACGGGTTGTAGGCTAGGCCGGGCATTATCCATATAAAGGGGGGTGCGCGCAAATATTTATGCGCTGCTGCCTCAGAATGACGAGCAATGAGATCAGGGTAAATGGTAATGCAGGGCGGACAGTTGCCTGCCCTTGGCCGGATCGGCCAACACGTCCGCAAAATCCAGTCGCCAGGCTTGTTCGCCGCTCCTCACACCCAGTCCGTCGCAGTCCAGTGCGATGGCTTGCGCATCGGTAACCGACACATTGTGGTTTTGCTTTAGCAGGTGGTGCAAAGTGTCCTGTTGCTGAGCGTTGATTTGCGGCAATAAGGCTGCTTCGTGTTCAGCAAATGCGGCTGCCTGCGGTACGGCATAATCTTCCATCCTGATCCAGTGGATGCGGCCTACCCCGCCGATATAGCGTATGGCGACCGGCGTGATGCGGCAAAAACGGAAGTCGGGCAGCGAGAGGTTGATCTCCGCCTCAGGAAAGTGGCGCAGGTAATGGTTGCTGTATGTATCGCGGTCTTCCAGCAGGTGCGCATTGCCGATCAGCGTGACGCGGCCTTGCATCTGGATGTTCGGGTCTTGTTGGTTGTGCGTGATCAGGCTGACGCGCGGGTCGTGCCGGATATTTTTGGTATGCTCGGCAAGGCCGCTGACCAGCAGCAACAGGCTGCCATCGTGATCCACCAGATAAGGTGTGATGGAGCCAAAAGGTGCGCCATCCAGTTTTTTCGACAGCGTACTCAGTGCGCCATAGCGATGGGCGCGCAACAGGCGGCGTGCTTCGGTTGCGTTGTTCATGCCGAAAGTTTTAGTGCGGTAACGGCCAGGCGACGACCCAGTGCCATGCACAGTTTCTTTTCTGCTTCGGAAATGGGTTGATCGCTGGTCAGACCGGCAACATGGCTGGCGCCATAGGGTGTACCGCCGCTCTGTGTGCTGGCCAGTTCAGGTTCGGAGTAGGGCAGGCCAACGATGAGCATGCCGTGATGCAGCAGCGGTAACATCATCGACAGCAGCGTGCTTTCCTGGCCACCGTGCATGCTGCTGCTGGAGGTAAACAGCGCGGCAGGTTTTCCGGCCAGCGCGTGCTTCATCCATAGCCCGCCAGTGCCGTCCCAGAAATATTTCATCGCGGCAGACATATTGCCAAAGCGGGTCGGACTGCCCAGCGCCAGAGCGATGCATTCCTCGAGATCGCGCAATTCAGCATAGGGTGCGCCGCTGTCGGGTATGCCTGGTTCGGTCGCTTCGCAGGTGCTGGAAATCTTCGCCACGGTGCGCAGCCTTGCACGCACTCCGGGTATGGTTTCCACGCCGCGCGCGATGAGTTGAGCCATTTGCCGTGTCGCGCCGTGCTGGCTGTAATACAGCACCAGAATTTCTTTGTCGGTTATCATGCGCAGGATTATAACGAGAAACTCGCGCAGCGTTTCGTTTGCCCCTTCCCTTGTGTACGGGGGAAGGTTGGGAAGGGGGGCGCTTTTTCATTATTGAGGGCGGCATTTTTGTTGCTACCGTTTAAGAGAATCAGCCCAGGCATGCAAAAGAATTGGCAGGACTTACAGGTTTTTATGCGCTTTGTTGTGGGGCGTTTTGTGCAGGATCGCTGTGCGCAGATTGCGGCGAGTCTTGCTTTCACTACGTTATTGTCGCTGGTTCCGCTGGTAACCATTGCGCTAACGCTATTCTCGGCATTCCCGGTATTCGATGATTTTTCTATCCAGATCAAGAGTTATCTGCTGAATAATCTGATGCCGAATACGGCAGGCAAAGTTATCACACACTATATGGAGCAGTTCGCCGAGAGCGCAGGACGGTTAAGTGCCGTGGGAGTCGTGTTTTTGGCTGTGACGGCGATGCTGATGATGCTGACCATCAGTCAGGCTTTCAACACGATCTGGCGCGTGCACAGGCCGCGCCCGATGCTTAAACTGTTTGTTGCTTATTGGGCGGTGCTTACTCTTGCGCCTCTTCTGGTGGGCGCCAGTTTGTCGCTGACCTCATGGCTGGTTGGACTGTCGCTGGGCTATGCCAAACACATCCCAATTTTTGGTGTAGGCGTGTTGAAAATATTGCCGGTGTTGTTTACTACGCTGGCGTTCGCAATGATGTTCCGCCTCATACCCAATCGTTATGTGCCGCGTACGCACGCATTGATAGGCGGCATCGTGGCAGCAGTGCTGTTTGAAACAATGAATCGCATATTCGGCTATTACATCAGTCATTTTCCCACCTACAAGTTGGTCTATGGCGCATTCGCCAGTGTGCCGATCTTTTTGATGTGGATCTATATGTCCTGGTTGATCATTCTGCTGGGTGCGGTAGTCACCGCTTCGCTGCCGCACTGGCGCACGCCGGAAGCACAGCATTTGCCGGCGGTAGAGAAAATGCTGGATGCCTTGAGAGTACTGAAAATCATGTCGGCCGGCATGCGGCAGGGGAAAATAATGACGATTCCTGCTTTGTCGAAGATGCTGCGCTTGGATTTTTTCTCGCTGGAGTTGATACTGGAGCGTCTGGCCAGTGTAGCTATCGTACACAAAGCAGAGGGGCGGGGGTGGTTGATGACGCGCAATGCCAGTCATATCAACGCGGTGGAATTGCTGCATTTGTTTGTACTGGATCGCAGCAGTCTGCTGGATGGGCAGCATGACGACACATTGAAACAATGGCTGATAACGTGTTCGGCACAGCTTGATAAAAATGCGGATGTGACCTTGCAGAAATTGTTCGATAGTTCATCAGGAAAAGGTAATAGTTGAGGGCAGGCTATGCAATCGTTTAGAATGCGCAACTTGTTTTCCGGATATCAATTTTGTCTTTGAACCCTTTGGTTGAAATTCGCGATCTTAACTTTACCTATGATAAACGCCCTGTTTTGCAGGGGATCAACATGACTTTCCCCAAGGGGAAGCTGGTTGCTATCATGGGACTGAGCGGTTGCGGAAAAACTACGCTGCTGCGCCATATCGGCGGCGCACTCAAGCCTACCAGAGGCTATGTCCAGATGGACGGGCAGGTGATGCACGAGCTGGATCAGGATGGCTTGTATGCGATGCGTCGCAAGATGGGGATGTTGTTCCAGTTTGGCGCGTTGTTCACCGATATGTCGGTGTATGACAACGTGGCATTTCAAATGCGTGAGCACACTGAGTTGCCCGAAGAAATTATCCACGATCTGGTGATCATGAAACTACACGCGGTAGGCTTGCGCGGCGCGCAGCATATGATGCCATCCGAGTTGTCCGGCGGCATGGCGCGGCGAGTGGCGCTGGCCCGTACCGTGGCGCTCGATCCCATGTTGATTATGTATGATGAGCCATTTGCCGGCCTCGATCCGATTTCGCTGACGGTAATCGGCGATTTGATTCGTCGTTTGAATGATGCGCTGGGCGCGACCTCAATCATCGTTACGCACGATATACAAGAGTCCCTGAAAATTGTGGATTACGTCTATTTTATGGCCAACGGCGTGATTGTCGCGGAAGGCACACCGGACGAGCTTCGTGCTTCCGACAAAGATTTCGTGCGTCAGTTTGTGCATGGCGAGATGGATGGTCCGGTGCCCTTTCATTACCCCGGCGTTGATTACCGCCAGGATTTAAATTTGCGAGCCTGACACTATGCCAGTAACTAATATTCTGAGAACCATCGGACGTCGTGTCGTTGACGCGGTCTGGCATATCGGCGTGGTGACGCGTTTCTTTTTCCTCACTCTGATCTATTCGGGAAGCTGTTTCCGGCGTTTTCATCTGATCATCAAAGAGTTGTTTTCTACCGGCGTGATGTCGTTGATTATTATTATCGTGGCGGGGCTGTTTGTCGGCATGGTGCTGGGCTTGCAGGGCTATGAGACGCTTAAGCGTTATGGTTCGGAATCAGCATTAGGCGTGATGGTGGCGCTGAGTCTGGTGCGCGAGATGGGTCCCG
Source organism: Gallionella sp. (assembly GCA_030645775.1). GTDB lineage: Bacteria > Pseudomonadota > Gammaproteobacteria > Burkholderiales > Gallionellaceae > Gallionella. The sequence goes on from JAUSLX010000181.1 coordinate 8,649, forward strand.
TGGTGGCTGCCTTGCTGTTCGCCAGTCGTGCCGGTTCGGCGATGACGGCGGAAATCGGCCTGATGAAAGCGACCGAACAAATCTCGGCAATGGAGATGATGGCGGTGAATCCGATTGCGCGTATCGTTGCGCCGCGTTTCTGGGCAGGGGTGATCTCCATGCCGTTCCTGGCCGCTATGTTCAGTGCGGTGGGTATATTTGGCGGTTATCTGGTCGGCGTGGTGCAGATCGGCGTAGATGAAGGTTCGTTCTGGTCGCAGATGCAGGCCGCAGTGGATTTTCGTGAAGACATCATGAACGGCATCATCAAGAGCCTGGTGTTCGGTACGGTGGTGACGCTGATTGCGTTGTTCGAAGGCTTTGATGCGCCGCCCACCGCAGAAGGCGTGTCGGGCGCAACCACGCGCACGGTAGTCACTTCGTCGCTGGCGATTTTGATGTTGGATTTTGTATTGACTGCAATCATGTTTAGAGGGGCTTGAGTTATGGAACGCACTACATTGGATTTATGGGTGGGCATGTTTGTGGTGGCGGGTATGGCCGCGTTGGTGATGTTGGCGATGAAAGTAGGGAACCTGGGGACATATAACGTGTCCGAGGCGTACCAGGTGCATGCCTATTTCAGTAATATCGGCGGTTTGAAGGCGCAGGCATCGATCAGAAGTGCGGGTGTGGTGGTGGGTCGTGTGACGGAAATTACTCTGGATACGGAACGTTACGAAGCCAAAGTGGTGATGAGTCTGGATAATCGTTATCAATTCCCCACGGATACTTTCGCCAATATTTTGACCTCCGGTTTGTTGGGAGAACAGTATATCGGTCTGATGCCGGGCGGCGATGAAGCGATGCTGAAAAATGGCGAGCAGATGAAGCAAACGCAATCTGCTATGGTGCTGGAAGATTTGATAGGCAAGTTTATGTATAGCAAGGCTGCAGAGCCCGCTAAATAGGAGTGGTGATGTTAAAAATGCTGTTGAAAGTGGTTTTAGGTCTGGTCTGTGCGATAGCTGTTGCACAGGCTGAAGTGGTCGCTCCGGATACGTTGATAAGGGATACTGCGCAAGAAGTCATCGCAATCGTTAAACAGGATCCGGAATTCAAGGCGGGCAACCAGAAAAAAATTCTGGCGCTGGTGGATGCCAGAGTCTTGCCTAATTTTGATTTTGTACGCATGACCCAGTTGGCTATGGGTAAATATTGGAGGCGTGCTACGTCAGAGCAAAAGCAGGCTTTGGTAAGTGAATTTCGTAACATGCTGGTGCGTACTTATACCAAGGCGTTTACTTTGTATCGCGATCAGTCGATAGAGGTGAAGCCCATAAAAATGGCGGCTGGTGATACGGAAGTTACCGTTAAAACCCGCGTCATCAAATCGGGGGCGCAGCCGACCGCAGTGGATTATCAGATGAAAAAAGCGGCTGACGGATGGAAAGTGTTTGACGTTGCTATCGAAGGCGTGAGTATGGTCACCAGTTATCGTGGTACGTTCGCTACCCGGATTGAACAAACTGGCAATGTCGCGCAAGGGATTGATGCGTTAATCAAGACTTTATCCGACATGAATGCCGGTGCTGCTGATGTTGTGCTGCATAAGGCGGGAGCGAAGTGATTACCCGTGAAGGCGAACGGTTGATGGTGAGTGGTCGGTTGACCATGTCCACTGTTCCGGCGCTGTACGAGATTGGCTTGCAGCATCTGGCAAAGGAAGATTTTTTGGTGGATTTGTCAAAAGTTGAAGCGGTTGATTCGGCTGCGATCAGCATGTTGCTGGGTTGGTCAAGAGCGGCGCAAGACAGGCAGCGCAACTTGCGCGTGACAGGTTTGCCGGCTGATTTGTTGAGTCTGGCGCATCTTTATGGTGTGGCTGAGATGCTTCCGCAATGAGCAGTGGTTTTTTGCGTATAGTTTCCTCAGGCGATGCGCGCATCGCCTGAAAGTTTTTAGTATTATGCGTACCTTGTTGCCGGAAAGCGTTTCTTCCGGCAAATTGTTTTTTAATCAGCCCAGGGTAACGATAGCAATGGTCACACCGGAAAGTATTCAACTCGGCATCGCGCAAGGCATGAAGACTGTGCATCTAAGTGTAACTGGAGATGGTCAGCATTTCGAGGCGATCGTGGTAAGCGAGGAATTTGCGGGCAAAAACCGTATTGCCCGTCATCAGATTGTTTATCAGACGCTGGGCGAGCGGATGCGGGGCGAAATTCATGCGCTGTCCATGAAAACCTACACATCAGACGAATGGGAGAAAAACGGTAAGTAGTAAGTGGTAAGTGGTAAGTGGTAAGCAGAAAAACCACTTGCCACTCACCACTCACCACTCACTATAACGTTATGCAAAAACTAGCAATTCAAGGCGGTTACCGCCTCAATGGTGAAGTGCGGATTTCCGGCGCAAAAAATGCGGCTTTGCCCATTATGTGTGCCAGTTTGTTGACGGCAGATCACTTGCATTTGAGTAATTTGCCCGACATGCACGACGTGACCACGATGGTTAAATTGTTGCAGCAAATGGGCGTGCAGGTTGATGCGAGCGTGCAGGCGGCGACTTTTAGTGCGTCGCAGGTTGATAAATTGGAAGCGCCTTACGATATGGTGAAAACCATGCGTGCGGCAATTTTGGTGCTGGGTCCATTGCTGACGCGATTTGGCGAGGCGCGCGTGTCGCTGCCTGGCGGTTGTGCGATTGGTTCTCGTCCGGTGGACTTGCATATCAAGGGCCTGATCGCGATGGGTGCGGAAATTCACATCGAACATGGTTATATCCATGCGACTGCCAAACGCCTGCATGGCGCGCATATCTGTTTCGATCTGATCAGTGTGACCGGTACGGAAAACTTGATGATGGCGGCGGTATTGGCAGAGGGCATCACGGTACTTGAAAATGCCGCGCGTGAACCTGAAGTGGTGGATCTGGCTAATTGCCTGATCGCGATGGGCGCGAAGATAGAAGGTGCGGGCAGCGACAAGATCACCATCGTCGGTGTGAGAGTGTTGCACGGTGCCAGCCATGCCGTGATGCCTGATCGCATCGAGAGCGGAACCTTTCTGGTGGCAGCTGCCGCAACGGGCGGACACATTACATTGACCGGGGCACGCGCGGATATTCTCGATAGTGTGCTGGACAAGCTGCGCGAAGCGGGGACGCTTGTGAGGGTGTCCGGCGATCGAATCAGCCTGGAAATGAACACGCGTCCCCGTGCCGTCAACTTGCGGACGGCACCTTACCCGGCTTTCCCGACTGACATGCAGGCGCAATTCATGGCGCTGAACACCATTTCTGAAGGCAACTCCATCGTGGTGGAAACGATATTCGAGAATCGCTTCATGCATGTGCAGGAATTGCAGCGTTTGGGTGCGCAGATCGAGATCGAAGGTAATACGGCGGTGATTCAGGGGTGCGAGCGCTTGGAAGGTGCGACTGTCATGGCCACCGACTTGCGTGCTTCTGCATCGCTGGTGATTGCCGGAATGGTGGCGCAGGGTGAAACCATCGTGGATCGCATTTACCATCTTGATCGTGGTTACGAACATATTGAAGCAAAACTCTCCGCACTGGGTGCAAAGATACGCCGGATTCAGTGAAAAGTGAAAGGGGAAAAGTGAAATGTTGTTTCTTCGTTTCACCTTTCACAGCATTTACTTCACGTTTCACATTTCTTACCTGCCAAATTGACTGTGAGTAACACACCATGATTACAATCGCTTTATCCAAAGGCCGCATTTTTGAAGAAACCCTGCCTTTGCTGGCAGCGGCAGGCATCACTGCACTGGAAGATCCTGAAACGTCACGCAAGCTGATATTGGATACCAATCGTGCAGATGTGCGTTTGATTATCGTGCGCGCTTCCGATGTGCCCACTTATGTGCAATACGGTGCGGCGGACATCGGTGTGGCGGGTAAGGATGTGTTGAATGAGCACGGTGGTGCGGGTTTGTATCAGCCGCTGGATTTGAATATTGCGCGCTGCCGGATGATGGTGGCGGTACACAACGACTTTGATTACGAATCTGCGGTAAAGCAAGGTGCCCGCTTGCGCGTGGCAACCAAGTACGTCAAGGCGGCACGTGAACATTTCGCGGCGAAAGGCGTGCATATCGACCTGATCAAGTTGTATGGTTCGATGGAGCTGGCCCCCCTGGTTGGATTGTCCGATGTGATCGTGGATCTGGTGAGCAGCGGTAGTACCTTGAAGGCCAATCATCTCAAAGCGGTCGAGCATATCAGCGATGTGTCGTCGCGTCTGGTGGTGAATCAGGCCGCGCTCAAGCTAAAGCGTGATGCCATCCAGCCCATGCTGGATGCGTTTTCTCATGCACTTGTATAGAGAGAGTTTCATAAAATGAAAATCAGACAATTATCGAGCAGCAACGAGAATTTCACCGCAGAACTGACCGCTTTGCTGGCTTATGAGGCGACAGCGGATGAAAAGCTGGAAGCAACAGTCGCTGCTATCCTTAATGAAGTTCGTCTGCGCGGCGATGCGGCGGTGCTGGAATATACCGCTAAGTTTGACCGTCTGGCGCTGGCAAATGCAGAAGAGATGGAGTTGCCAAGGGCAGAATTGCGTGCTGCATTCGAGGGATTGCCGGCAGAACAGCGTCTGGCGCTTGAAGCGGCTGCCGCGCGTGTGACTGAATACCATCAAAAGCAGGTTCAGTCTTCGTGGAGCTATACCGATGCCGACGGCACTCTGTTGGGGCAGCAGGTCACGCCGCTGGACAGGGTGGGTTTGTATGTGCCGGGCGGCAAGGCGGCCTATCCGTCGTCGGTGTTGATGAATGCCTTGCCTGCCAAGGTGGCGGGGGTGGCTGAGTTGATCATGGTGGTGCCGACCCCTGACGGAGTAAAGAATCAGCTGGTGCTGGCTGCGGCCTATCTGGCAGGCGTAGATCGCGTGTTTACCATCGGTGGTGCGCAGGCAGTCGGCGCGCTGGCTTACGGTACCGCGACTATTCCCAAGGTGGACAAGATTGTCGGCCCGGGCAATGCCTACGTGGCTGCAGCGAAACGTCGTGTCTTTGGTATCTGCGGCATCGATATGATTGCAGGCCCGTCAGAAATATTGGTGATATGCGATGGCCTGACCAACCCGGACTGGATTGCGATGGACTTGTTCTCGCAGGCTGAACATGACGAGTTGGCCCAGGCTATTTTGATTTCACCCGATTTGGAATTTATCAAGGCGGTCGCGGCAAGCGCTGACCGCCTGTTGGAGCAAATGCCCCGCCGTGAAATTATCAAAACGGCCCTGGAAAGTCGCGGTGCACTGATACACGTGGCGAGTCTGGATGAGGCGTGTGAGATCAGCAACCGCATCGCCCCTGAGCATCTGGAGATGTCGGTCGCAGACGCGGAATCATGGTTGCCTAAGCTAAAGCATGCAGGGGCCATCTTCATGGGGCGCTATACCTCTGAATCGCTGGGTGATTATTGCGCCGGGCCGAATCACGTTCTGCCTACGTCGGGTACGGCACGTTTTTCCTCACCCCTGGGTGTGTATGACTTTCAGAAACGCAGCAGCCTGATCCAGGTGTCCAGGCAAGGCGCTCAGACATTGGGAGCCATCGCCGCCACCCTGGCTTTGGGGGAAGGTTTGCAGGCTCATGCACAATCCGCGCTGTATAGAACAGAATAAGTTAAATTTATATTGACAAGCCGGACTGAGGTTGGCAGAATGCCGCTCCAGTTTTGGAGGGGTGGCCGAGTGGTTAAAGGCAGCAGACTGTAAATCTGCCCTCTCAGAGTACGAAGGTTCGAATCCTTCCCCCTCCACCAGAATTAGTCTAAATCTGCCATTTGTTTCAGATTTGGCGACGTTGTTTGATAGGAATGCTTGCGGGTGTAGCTCAATGGTAGAGCAGAAGTTTTCCAAACTTACGACGAGGGTTCGATTCCCTTCACCCGCTCCAGTTT
>JAUSLX010000189.1 GCA_030645775.1 Gallionella sp.
GAACTCAATGACAAAGCGATATTAAGTGTCAATAAATCCGCTATTGGCACGCCGGCATTGTCGGCGAACAGCGCCGAGGCCCCGACCCGTGCGACCAATATGCGCACTGGCCCGGCACGCGAAAACTCTGACGCCACAATCACCTCCGCCAAGACGAATGCGGACATTTCTGCGCAACCGGGGTTGCGCAGTGAGCCCCTCAAAGCAACTGAATTGAGCAACAGTGCCATGCAAGCACCACAGATGCCGGCCCAGGCCGGCACGGCACCCGCTCTGCAACCCAACGCAACACCGGGTGCCAACAGCACCACCCTCACGACACCGCTAGGCCACAGTGCATGGCCAGCCGAATTCTCGCAGAAAGTCAGCTGGATCAGCACGCAAAAAAACCAGGTCGCCGAACTCCATCTGAATCCGCCTGATTTGGGGCCTATCAACATTGTCCTGAAAATTTCGGATAATCAGGCCACAGCCCTGTTCACCTCACCCCACAGTGCAGTTCGTGATGCCATTGAAAACGCCATGCCTAAACTTCGCGAAAGCCTGGCCGAAAACGGTATTACGCTAGGACAGACCACAGTCAGCGACCAGACGCCGCGTGACAACAGTAGCGCCAGTTTCATGAATCAGCGCGCCCATACCCGCACAAAGGCAGACGACACGGCACCGGCAGAGTCCGTACTGGCCAGCTTGCCGCTGATGACGGCACGCCAACATAAGGGCATGGTTGACACTTTCGCCTGAAAAATTCCACATAAAGGTTAATTTAGCGGGTGAAACCAGCGTTATTTGTGCCATCATTCGCTTCGTTTAATCTCATAATTCAACCATCAATAAGGAATCGCAGAATGTCAAAACCAGCAAAACCAGCCGCAACCGGTGATCAGCCACCCAAAAGCAAAAAAATGCTCATCATCATTATTGCCGTGGTGGTGCTACTGGCTGGCGGGGGTGCTGCCGCTTTCTTTATGATGAAACCTTCCCATCCGGTGAAACAGGATCAGGCCGCTGAAGGCGAAGAAGTCGCAGCCGGGGAGCATGACGAAGAAGAAGCGCCTCATGAAGCGGTGCCACCCAAATTTGTTGAAATAGGTACATTTACCGCCAATCTGGTTCAAGAAGAAGGGGATCGCTATTTGCAGGTCGCCATCTCGCTCAAACTCAGCAAGCCGGAGCTGGAAGAAAAGCTCAAGGCGAGCAACCCTGAGGTATTGCATAGAATCAATATGCTGCTGCAAAGCAAGCGCCCATCCGAGCTGTCCACCGTAGCCGGTAAGGAAAAGCTGGCAAATGACATCAAGGCACAGGTCGAATATGTCATGGGCCTGCGCAAGACAGCTCCCGTCGTGCGCACGACACAACCGGCTGCGGAAGGTGAAGAAGTGCAAAGCGAACATGCAGAGGCGCCAGAAGCACACAGCAAGAAGGGCATAGCGGAAGTGCTGTTCACTTCATTCATTATTCAATAAAAAAATGAGCGAATTTCTCTCACAAGACGAAGTTGATTCCCTGCTCAAGGGAGTGCACGGCGAAACGGATGACGTCAAAGATAATCCCGAGCCCGCTGCCGGTGAAGTTCGCTCATACAATCTGGCTTCACAGGAACGCATCGTGCGTGGGCGTATGCCCACCATGGAAATCATCAACGAGCGTTTTGCACGTTTGTTCCGCATCGGACTGTTCAACTTTATTCGTCGCACCCCGGAAATTTCGGTGGGGCCGGTACGCGTATTGAAGTTCGGTGAATTTGTGCGCAATCTGGCTGTCCCCACCAATTTGAACATCGTTCAGGCCAAACCGTTACGCGGCAACGGACTGTTCATTTTCGATCCGAATCTGGTTTTCCTGGCGGTGGACAACATGTTTGGCGGCGATGGCCGCTTTCACACCCGTGTGGAAGGTCGGGAATTCACACAGACTGAACAACGCATTATTCAAAAAATGCTGGCTGTCGCATTTGAAGCTTACGGTAAATCATGGGAATCCGTTTACCCGCTCGAATTTGAATTTGTGCGCTCTGAAATGAATCCCCAGTTCGCCAATATTGCCACCCCCAACGAAGTGGTCATCGTCACCACCTTCGATATTGAACTGGCCGGCAATGGCGGTGCATTCCATGTGTGCATGCCCTACTCGATGCTGGAACCGGTTAAAGACCTGCTCTACAGCAACATGCAGGGTGAACACATGACGGTGGATAAACGCTGGCTGCAACTGCTTTCCAAGCAGGTGCAATGCGCCGATGTCGAACTGCGCGCCACACTGGGATTGGCCAACATCACGCTGGAAAAAGTATTAAAGATGCGCAACGGCGATATTATCCCGCTGGAAGTAGAAGAAAATATCACGGCATCCGTGGATGGCGTGCCGATCATGGAATGTAAATATGGTGTGTTCAACAATCAATACGCACTCAGGATAGCAAAAATGCTCACGACCACCGAAGGAGAAAGCAATGTCTGATGAAGCTGCCATCACTGCAGATGACTGGGGTGCAGCCATGTCAGAACAGACAGCTGCGGGTACCGATGACTGGGCAGCCGCGATGGCCGAACAGGAGACCGCGCCCGGCCAGGCTGACGCTGCAAGCAAGCCGCATGTGTTCGAAAAATTCGGCACACCGGGCGGGGGCACTACACACAATGATCTCGACATGATTCTGGACATCCCGGTGCAACTGACCGTTGAGCTGGGGCGCACCAAAATGCCGATCAAAAATTTACTGCAACTGGCGCAAGGGTCAGTGGTCGAGCTGGCCGGCATGGCCGGTGAACCGCTGGATGTGATGATTAACGGCTTCCTGATTGCACAGGGCGAGGTTGTGGTGGTAAACGACAAACTCGGCATACGTCTGACCGATGTCATTACGCCCTCCGAACGCCTGCGCCGCCTGAACCGCTGACATGTCAGTCCTCCGTACTCTCGCCGCGTCCGCAACGCTGTGCGCTTCATCCGCTGCGATAGCCATTGAAGCAGGCCGCCCTGCCCTCACCCCGCCTCCCGCTGCGGTCAGCTCGGGGAATATTGTGCAGGTCATCAGCAGTTTGCTGCTGGTGCTGGTCGCTATCCTGGCCGTAGCCTGGCTGCTCAAGCGCATGAATCTTGCGCAACAGGGAACAGGAAATTTGCTCAAGGTCATCGGCAGTGTAGCCATCGGACAACGCGAACGCGTGGTACTGGTCGAAGTCGATGACACCTGGCTGCTGGTCGGCGTGGGGCCCGGCCAGATACGCACCTTACACACCATGACAAAGACCGCAGACTGGCAGTCCGATTCCTCTGGCTCTGCGACTTCCGATAACAAATTCGCCCGACTGCTGTCCACCATGCTTAAACGCCGCCCTGCCGAAGAGAATCACAATGTTGCGTAGCCTGCTGACTTTCCTGACCCTCGCCCTGCTCGGAATCAGCCACGGTGCGTGGGCTGAAGTTGCCGTTCCCGCCATCACCAGCCGTGCTGCAGCGGGCGGAGGACAGACTTACAGCCTGAGTCTGCAAACTCTGCTGATCCTCACCTCGCTGAGCTTCCTGCCCGCCATTTTGCTGATGATGACCGCCTTCACCCGCATCGTCATCGTACTGAGCCTGCTGCGTTCCGCGCTGGGCACCCCGGCTTCACCACCGAATCAGGTGCTGATTGGTCTTTCCCTGTTTCTGACGTTCTTTGTCATGTCACCGGTCTTCGACAAAATTTACACCGAGGCCTATTTGCCTTACAGCGAGAGCAAACTCGATTTGCAACAAGCCATGGAAAAAGGTGTGGTTCCGCTCAAGACCTTCATGTTGCGCCAGACCCGTGAGGCCGATCTCGCCCTGTTTGTCAAAATATCAGACAGCGAGGCGCTGCAAAGTGCCGAAGACGTGCCGCTGCGCCTGCTCGTCCCCGCCTATGTGACCAGCGAACTGAAGACGGCATTCCAGATTGGTTTCGTGGTATTTATCCCCTTTCTTATCATAGACATGGTGGTTGCCAGCGTGCTGATGTCCATGGGTATGA
>JAUSLX010000217.1 GCA_030645775.1 Gallionella sp.
TCATGCGCTTCTTGCCGGCTTTTTGTTTTTCCAACAGCTTCTTCTTGCGGGAAATATCGCCGCCGTAGCACTTGGCCAGCACGTTTTTACGCATCGCCTTGACGTTCTCGCGCGCGATGATGTTCGAGCCTATGGTCGCCTGTATCGCCACATCGTACATCTGGCGCGGGATCAGTTCGCGCATCTTGGCCGCCACTTCGCGCCCGCGATACTGGCTGTTGGCACGGTGTACGATAATCGCCAGCGCATCCACCTTCTCGCCGTTGATCAGCATGTCCACCTTGACCACATCCGCCGGACGATACTCTTTGAACTCATAGTCCATCGACGCGTAACCACGCGATACCGATTTCAACTTATCGAAGAAATCCATCACGATTTCCGCCATCGGCATCTCGTAAATCAACTTTACCTGCTTGCCGTGATAGCTGATGTTGATTTGCTGACCGCGCTTATGCGTACACAAGGTAATGACTGAACCGACATACTCGTTCGGCATGTACAGATTCACCGTCACCACAGGCTCGCGGATTTGCTCGATTTTCGACGGATCGGGCATCTTGGACGGGTTATCCACGGTCAATACCGTACCGTCGCGCAACACCACCTCGTAAATCACCGTTGGTGCAGTGGTGATCAAGTCCATATCGAACTCGCGTTCCAGCCGCTCTTGCACGATTTCCATGTGCAGCAGCCCCAGGAAGCCGCAACGGAAGCCAAAACCTAACGCCTGAGACACTTCCGGCTCGTACTGCAACGCGGCATCGTTTAACTTGAGTTTTTCCAGCGAATCGCGCAGCGCCTCGTACTGGTTGGATTCCACCGGGAACAATCCTGAAAACACCTGCGACTGAACTTCCTTAAAGCCCGGCAACGCCTCTTTGGCAGGTTTTGCCTGATGCGTGATGGTATCGCCCACCCGGGCGGACTTGAGTTCCTTGATGCCGGCGATGACAAAACCCACCTGCCCGGCGCTCAAAGACTCGCGCGGCTGTGATTTGGGCGTGAACACACCGATATGTTCGGTCAGATGCTGCGCGCCGGTGGCCATGAACAGGATTTTCTCCTTGGGCTTGAGTGTGCCGTTCATTACCCGCACCAGCATCACCACACCGACGTAGTTGTCGAACCAGGAATCGACGATCAGCGCCTGCAACGGCGCCGTCACATCGCCTTTTGGCGGCGGCACCCTGACGATCAGAGATTCCAGCACATCTTCAACGCCCACCCCGGTCTTGGCCGAGCAACGTACCGCATCGTGCGCTTCGATGCCGATCACTTCTTCGATCTCTTCGATGGCGTTGTCCGGATCGGCAGAAGGCAAATCAATCTTGTTCAGTACCGGCACCACTTCCACGCCCAAATCCAGTGCGGTGTAGCAGTTGGCCACCGTCTGCGCCTCCACCCCTTGCGAGGCATCGACCACCAACAGCGCGCCTTCACAGGCAGACAACGAACGCGAGACTTCGTAGGAAAAATCCACATGGCCCGGCGTATCGATCAGATTCAGGTTATAGACCTGCCCGTCGCGCGCCTTATAACTGAGCGCGGCCGTCTGCGCCTTGATGGTGATCCCACGTTCGCGTTCAATATCCATGGAATCAAGCACTTGCGCATCCATCTCGCGATCGGACAAACCGCCGCACAAATGAATAATGCGATCAGCCAGCGTGGACTTGCCGTGATCGATGTGGGCGATAATAGAAAAATTACGGATTAGCTGCATGGAGTTCCAAATAAAAACCACCGGTTCTCATCGTGGCACGCTCACCTGCGTGGAAGCGGTCAGCTTCTCACCAGTGCAAGAGTGCATTGATATAAGGCGCGGCATGATCGCAAAGCGCGAATTCTATCTGATTTAGGCGTAATACGCAGGACTGTGATTATTTTTCATCCAGTTTGATCGCCACATAGGAAGCGCTATCGCCACGGCGCACCAGCAAGGCAACATTGCGACCCTGAGGAACTTGCTTGAGAACTCCTTCGAGCTGATTCAGCGACCGTAGCGGTATATTGCCGATGGCCAGCAGCACATCACCCCGCTGCAGGCCGGCGGCGCGCGCAGCCGATCCCTTGACATCCTCCACCAGTAAACCGCTCTGCAATTCCAGTAATTGTTCACGAGTCAGCTCGCTCACGGCAATGCCCAGGCGCGCAATCATCTTGCCGGCTTCATCGACCAGGCCCTTGGCAGCCTGCGCCAGCTTGCCTTCTTCCGGCATTCTGGCGATTACCACGGTCAATTGCTTCAAAGCACTCTTGCGCCACAACTCGACAGCCACCTTGCTGTCTGGTCTGGTCGCCGCGACCATGCGTGGCAAATCGCTGGAATTAGTCACCACTTTGCCGTTGAACTTGAGGATCACATCGCTGGCCTCTATGCCCGCCTTGTCAGCTGGCCCGCCTTTTTCTATACTGCTGATCAGCGCACCGTTGGGTTGACTCAAGCCGAACGATTCAGCCAGTTCGCGCGTCATTTCCTGTATCGTTACCCCGATACGTCCACGCGTCACCATGCCGCTGGTGCGCAATTGCTCCGTCACTTGCGTTGCCACATCAATCGGAATGGCAAATGACAACCCCATCGAGCCGCCGGAACGGGTATAGATTTGCGAATTGATGCCGACCACCTCGCCGTTCATATTGAACAACGGCCCGCCGGAATTACCGGGGTTGATCGCCACATCGGTCTGAATAAACGGCACAAAATTGTCCTGCGGCAATGAGCGCCCCTTGGCACTGACGATACCGGCCGTCACGCTGCTGTCGAAACCAAACGGCGAGCCAATAGCGACTACCCATTCACCCACCTTCAGCTTCTCGGGATCCCCCAGCAACACTTTCGGCAAATTATCGGCTTCTATTTTCAGTAATGCCACGTCAGTGCGCTTGTCTACGCCAATGACACGAGCCGCAAACTCGCGCTTGTCAGTCAGGCGCACGGTAATCTTATTGGCATGATCGACCACATGTGCATTGGTCATGATGTAGCCATCCGCACTGATGATAAAACCTGAACCTAATGATTGCGATTCCTGCGCGCGCGGCATGGGCGGAGCAAAACGCCGGAAAAAATCAAAGATGGGATCCCCTTCGGGGAAATTGGGAAATCCTTGTGCATTGCGCACGATTTGTGTGGTGCTGATATTGACCACCGCCGGCCCCTGTTTTTCCACCAGGCCGGTAAAATCAGGCAGCCCATAGGCATGGACTGAAAATCCACACAGAACACCGACAATCAATATTGTCGTGTTAATAAGCTTTTTTAGCATGCTAACCTCCTCATAGTAAAAAAATTTATTTTTCATCCTGTCGTTAACGTGAAACTCGCGCAGCGACGAACCGTACCCTTCGCCCTTTGGGAGAGGGGGAACGGGGGTGAGGGAACGGGCATGACGGGTTTCATTATTAGGAGTGGTCACTTTTCCATGCCCGTTATTCTCGATACAGGCGCGCAATAAATGGGTGGTTTTGTCTGCTGGACTGACGCGATGAAAACCATTTAGCAAAAACAAATCCGACTACCAATCCCGATAACGCACCGATCGCCGCATAGCCATCACGCTGCCCATCCTGCATGGCCCAACTTCCGCCCCATGCTGCACCGACAAACAACAGCACCAGCGGCAACAGATAAACCAGACCTATTCCGCGCAACACCGCGCCCTCGGCAACCGACACGATGACTTCATCGCCCATTTTGGCATTGATCTGATTTTCCACCTTGAACTGGCGCGGCTTGCTGCAAAATAATTGGGACAGCTTGCCTGTCCCGCAACCCTTACCATTACACTGACCGCAGCCATTCCCCTGGCTGGCCTCAACCAGCGTGTAACGCTTGTCCGTCTGCACCACAACAGCTCGCGTTTCCAGCATGGTTATTTACCGTTATAACGCACTGAGTTCAACACTTGCATCACGGCTCTGGGCGGAACTTCACCCACCACATTAAACAAATGCTTATCCACTACCTTGTGATAAAGATTGACTGCACCACGACTGGACAAACCCTCGACATCATCTTCGTCCCCATCGGCGGGCTCGATAAAAACAGAAATGGCACTCAAGCCATCAGAGAACACCAACTGTGTCACAGGCGCATGTTTTCCCTGCATCGGGCGTACCACTTCCATTGTTTTCTTGAAACCGCTGGGCAAGGCATCCACGACCCAACCGCTGTTTACTGACGCAGCAACCTTGTTGCGGGCAGGCTTCGCCTTACCCGTGCCCAAAGAACCCGTTGTAGCGCTGGAAGCGATCCAGGAACGATCCACCCCGGAGCCAATTTTTAGTTGCGTGAAGGCATACTGCTCAACAATTTTCATTTTATCGTTCAGCACCGCAGACTTCAGCAGCAAGCCGGAATCGGTATGCACCCATATCTTCTGGGCGTAACGCAAGTTATCTCTGGGCTGAAACAGTACGACCTGGGTGTCATACCCCGCCACTCTCTCGATGCCTGCCTCGCTGACCCGATAATTTTCGCTCAATGCGGACAATTGATCCGCCAACAACAGGGGAAATCTGACTTGTCCCTGATGGCTGTCAACCTGCACC
>JAUSLX010000218.1 GCA_030645775.1 Gallionella sp.
CTGAATCGCGGCGGCCATGATCCGCACAAAGTATTTGCGGCTTACGCGGCCGCCACCCGCCACACCGGCCAGCCTACGGTCATTCTGGCGAAGACCGTCAAGGGTTACGGCATGGGCGAAGCGGGCGAAGCACAGAACATCACCCATCAACAAAAGAAGATGGCCGGACAAGTGCTGCTCAAGTTCCGCGACCGTTTCAACATCCCATTAAACGATGCCGAAGTGGCCAGCCTGAATTTTTATCGTCCGCCTGAAGACAGCCTGGAGATGAAATACCTCAGGGAGCGCACTGCACAGATGGGTTCGGTGCCTGCACGCAAGCCAGCCACTGAGGCGCTGCAAATCCCCGACCTGGACGCATTCGACTCTCTGCTGAAAAGCACAGAAGGCCGCGAAATTTCGACCACCATGGCGTTCGTGCGCATGCTGGGCATACTGGTCAAGGACAAGAATATCGGTCACCAGGTAGTGCCGATTGTGCCGGATGAGTCGCGCACCTTCGGTATGGAAGGTATGTTCCGTCAACTGGGTATTTTCTCGCAGGTGGGTCAGTTATATACCCCGCAGGATGCGGACCAGCTGATGTTCTACAAGGAAATCAAGACCGGGCAGATTTTGCAGGAAGGCATCAACGAAGCGGGTGCGATGTCCTCCTGGATCGCCGCCTCCACGGCGTATGCCAACCACGGCAAGGCGATGCTGCCGTTCTACATCTACTACTCGATGTTCGGCTTCCAGCGTATCGGCGATCTGGCCTGGGCGGCAGGCGACATGCGCGCACGTGGCTTCATGCTGGGCGGAACGGCGGGTCGCACCACGCTGAACGGTGAAGGTTTGCAACATCAGGATGGCCACAGCCACCTGATGTCGGCGATGATCCCGAATTGCGTATCTTACGACCCGACTTTCGCTTACGAACTGGCGGTGATCATCCATGACGGCATGCGCCGCATGTATGTCAATCAGGAAGACGTATTCAATTACCTCACCGTGATGAACGAGAACTACGCGCATCCTGCCATGCCGGAAGGCGCAGAAGCCAACATCATCAAGGGCATGTATCTCTTCAGCGAAGGGGGAAGTGAGAAGGGTGAAGAGGATAAACCCAAGGTTCAATTGATGGGTAGCGGCACGATATTGCGCGAAGTCATCGCTGCGGGTGAACTGCTGGAGAACGATTTCGGCGTAACTTCGGATATCTGGAGCGTGACCAGCTTTACCGAATTGCGCCGCGACGGGATCGATTGCGAGCGCTGGAACATGCTGCATCCTGAAGAACAGCCGCGCTTCAGCCATGTTGAACAATGCATGGCCGACCGCGATGGCCCGGTGATTGCCGCAACGGATTACATGCGTTCATTCGCCGACCAGATTCGCGGCTTCCTTCCTAAAAACTTTAAAGTACTGGGCACGGATGGTTTCGGTCGTTCGGATACGCGCAAGAACCTGCGCCAGTTCTTTGAAGTGGATCGTTGCTACATCGCCGTGGCCGCATTAAAGGCGTTGGCTGAAGAAGGCACAATCGATGCTTCCGAGGTCAGCCGTGCGATTGCACTTTACAATATCAATCCAGACAAACCCAATCCCGTATCGGTCTAAGACCGCAAGGGTCTGATATGGTTTACAGCTTGGCGTTATAGGAGAGACACGTGGCAGAAATAAAACAGGTATTAGTGCCGGACATCGGCGACTACAAAGGTGTCAGCGTCATCGAAGTGATGGTCAAGGTTGGCGACACGATCAGCGAAGAAGACACCCTGTTGACGCTGGAAACCGACAAGGCGGCGATGGATGTACCCTCGCCCTATTCCGGCGTAGTCAAGGAATTGCATGTTGAAATCGGTGACAAGGTATCCAGAGATTCGCTGATTCTCGTTTTGGAGTGCGCAGAACAAATCCCCCCCAGCCCCCCTTTTACAAGGGGGGTGGCTGATAGTATTCCCGCAGCGTCGCCTGCCCCTGCCGTAACCCAGGCATCTACTGCGCCTGTCGTTTCCGCCCCAGCAACTCCCCCCTTTGAAAAAGGGGGGGCGGGGGGGATTTCTGCACACGCCAGTCCGGCGATACGTCGTTTCGCACGTGAATTGGGTGTGGACATTGCTCAGGTCAAAGGCAGCGGCGAAAAAGGCCGCGTGACGAAAGAGGACGTGCAGAGTTTCATCAAGGCAGCACTGGCGCAGCCGCGCGCGGCAGCAGGCGGCAACGGCCTTCAGGTGCTGGATATGCCGGTGTTTGATTTCGCCAAATATGGCGCGATTGAAAGCAAACCGCTGTCACGTATCCAGAAGATTTCCGGCGCCAACCTGCACCGCAACTGGGTAACCATTCCACACGTCAC
>JAUSLX010000230.1 GCA_030645775.1 Gallionella sp.
GGTGACCGCCTGGCGCTTGGCGGCAGCGCCGACCAGCACTTCGCCGTCTTCCATGTAGGCGATGATGGACGGGGTGGTGCGCGTGCCTTCGGCGTTCTCGATTACCTTGGTCTTGCCATTTTCCATGACGGCGACGCAAGAATTCGTGGTGCCCAGGTCAATACCGATAATTTTTCCCATGATGCTTATTCCTTTCAAAAGTTATTGATTACGATGCCGCCCTACATGGGGCGGGTATTGTTTATTTCAAGAGCGGTGTTGAGTGAAACGTGAAATGTGACGCGCCGCGTTGCGGCTTAGGTGAAACGTAACGACAACGTGCAGTTGTTTCACCTTTCACCTTTCACGCTTGTCCCTGTGACACCAGCACCAGCGCCGGGCGCAGTACGCGGTCATTCAGCGTGTAGCCTTTTTGCATCACGCTGACGACGGTGTTGGCGGGTTGCTCGCTCGGCACCATGCTGATCGCCTGATGTTTGTGCGGGTCGAGCTTTTCGCCAACCGGATTGATCTCGGTGATGTTAAATTTTTCGAACACGCTGGACAGTTGCTTGAGCGTCAGTTCCATGCCGCTCTTGAAGCTTTCGACGGTCGCGGTTTCTACCGCCAGACCGGCTTCCAGGCTGTCCTTGACCGCCAGCACCTCATTGGAGAAACGCTCCACGGCAAATTTTTGCGCTTTGCTCACATCTTCCGACGCACGGCGGCGGATGTTCTCGCTCTCGGCCTTGGCGTACATCCACGCGTCATAGTGTTCCTGAGCCTTGCGCTCGGCTGCTTGCAGCAATTCTTCGGTGCTGGGCATGACATCGTTAGGTGTAACGTCAGTTGTGCTGTCAGATTCCACGCTGTCATGCTGGTCAATTTTCGGGTTGTTCTGTTCCATTGTGTTCTCCAAAATTTATACTCGCCCTAAATTGGGCCGGATTTGCAGTTTTCAAGGGGTTTGGTAAATTTTGTTGGGCGACGCGCCGTTATTGGAGTTGAATTGTGATATAAAACGGCTAAATAGTGCGATTGTGGGCATGTCAGTCAACATTAATACCGATTGAAATGCTAGAATTTGCGCCGGTCGCGTACGATAACAGTTTGGGGGGATAACAATGAACGATACTGAAGAAAATTTGGGGTATTTCGCACGGCACCAGTGTTCAATTCAGTGGCAGGTATTTTTAAGCGCTTTTGCCAGCGAATTCGGGCAGCAAATTCCCGTAGCCGAGTTGCGCGTCTTGATGGCGCGCCTTGGAACGTCGATGGCGCAAAGCATTCCAGCTCCTGCTGGTGACACTATTACGGAGCTGGAAGACTCCATTAATTCCATCTGGTTTGACATGGATTGGGGCTGGGTGAGTCTGGCCGAGAAAAATGACGGCCTGTATATTGAACATCATGTGGCGCCGCTGCAATGCGCGTTCGGTGTAGACGCGCTGTCCTGGTCTCCTGCAATTCTGGAAGGTATTTATGCCTATTGGTTCTCCATTATCAGCGGTGACACTCGATTGAAACTCGCTCAGGTTGAGCCTGAACAGCCCAGTGACTTCTTGCTGGTCTTTCGATTGGGTCAAGCGGCATAAGCTGTGTTGCCAATACACGGGGGGATGAATCCATTATGAAAAAACCGGCAGATGCTGATATTCGCAATCTCTTTCGCCGATTTGGCGGTGATGCAGGAAGCTATCAGGAAATTCAGCAGGAATATGTTGATGACAAGGCGGCGCAAAGCTGGCCTATCGTCGAAGCCATGGAGAAAGAGCGTGCCAAAGCGCCAACGCTCAGGGCCTCTGCCGCTCAACAAGGGGGTGCTGCGCCTGTTTCAAGACCTGCTGTTGCACATACGCCACTTGTTGTCACGCACCATGCGCCTGTTGCAGAGGCAGTACGCCCAGCCAGGCAAACCGGCAGTTTGTCCGCCTTGTTTTCCAAGCCCGAACCCGCCCCGGCGCGCTCTTTGTTTTCCAAGTCTGCATCTACCCCTGCCCCGGCGCGTTCTCTGTTTCCCAAGTCTGCACCCGCACCCGCACCCGCACCCGCACCCGCACCCGCACCCGCACCCGCACCCGCACCCGCGCGTACTTTGTTTTCCAAGCCTGCCCCTGCATCCATACCTGCTTTTGCGAGTGCATTGAATTCTCCGGTTAATTCAATGAGCTCGCAGGATAAAAGTGGATCGCTACCGGTACGCAATCAACCGGTTCAGGTGCATCACTCAGCCAATGACCCGCTCAATTCCGTATTTTCACGTCTGATAAAACCGCAAAATCCAGTCAATACGAGTATGCCGGAAAATGGCTTGCGCAACATGCTGGGATTCTTGAAAAAATAATGACGATAATAGCTGTAATTTCGCCCAAAGGTGGCGTGGGGAAGACAACTGTAGCCGTTAATCTGGCCAGCGCCCTGGCGGAAAACGGGCGTGTTGTCAGGCTGGTGGACATGGATCCGCAAAATGCGCTGCGCCTGCATCTGGGGGCAGACCCGGGTGATGCCAACGGACTTGTGCACCAAACCTTACAGCAAAGCAGCTGGTATTACACCGAATATGACAGTGCCTACGGGGTCAGCTTTATTCCTTATGGCAAGGTGTCAGAAGTGGAGCGGATTACCTTTGAAGCGTATCTCGCGCAAACGCCGAACTGGCTGCGCGACAATATCGCGGAACTGGATCATGACCCGGCCGGGCTAACCATCATAGACACGCCACCTGGGCCATCGGTGTACATTCAACAGGTGCTGTCCATTGCGAATCTGGTGCTGGTTGTCATGATTCCGGATGCAGGTTCCTATGCAACGCTGCCCGCCATCGAGGGTTTGCTTGATTACTACTGTGCCCATCGTAGCGATTTTTACGGTTCCTATTACGTGTTGAACCAGTTTGATGCTGAACATCCGCTCAATCGGGATATCAAAAACGTCATGCAAAATACGCTGGGCGAACGCATGGCTCCGTACAGTATTCACCGCGACGAGTCGCTGAGCGAAGCGCTGGCTTTTCAGCAGCCTGCCCGCGATTATGCACCGCACAGTCAGGCGGTCGAAGATATGGCGCAACTGGCTGTGTGGCTGGAGAATAAAGTGGCCCGGGTTGCCAGGTGAGCAGCGCGCTGCCTGACAATAATCCTGTTAATCCCGCTGAAACACTGCGGGAGGACAGGCGTAGCGGTGTTCGGATGCCTGATCGCTATAAGTTCGGCAAGCTGAACGAATACACGACGGCAATGATTGAGTGGTATGGCTGGGAGCATCGCTACTGGCGTATTGCCGTCATGCTGGTGGTGCTGGTGTTGTTTGTATTCAGTATGTCGGTTCCGATGAGTCTGGCAGTTCAGTCTGTTTATGCCGCGACGCTGCTCGGTATTGCGCTATTTCTGCGCCGCTACACCGGCACCCTGTTTACCCTTGTTCTGGTGGTGTTTTCGGTCAACCAGTCCAGTCGTTATCTGTATTGGCGGATGACGGAAACATTGGTGCTGGATAACTGGGTGGATGGTACGTTTGGCATCATTCTGCTGTTGGCTGAAATATACGCATGGTTGGTACTGTTGCTGGGTTATGCGCAGACTATCTGGCCGCTCAAGCGCAAACCCGAACCCATGCCCGAGGACACTGCGCTCTGGCCTAGCGTGGATCTGTATATTACGACCTATGACGAACCGCTCAGGGTGGTTCGTCCAACTGTTTTGGCCGCC
>JAUSLX010000213.1 GCA_030645775.1 Gallionella sp.
CGTACCGTTGGTGCGGGCGTGGTTGCAAAAGTAATCGAGTAAAAATCTGAAACGTGAAAAGTGAAATGTGAAACGTAGCGATGTTGTTTGCGTTTCACAGTTCACGTTTCACCTTTCACATATATTAGGCCAGTAGCTCAATTGGTAGAGTATCGGTCTCCAAAACCGAGGGTTGGGGGTTCGAAACCCTCCTGGCCTGCCAAATTGTAAGTAATCGTTAATCGGAACCTTCGCGCATGTCGGACAAAATTAAGTTGCTAATTGCATTCCTGTTGGTTGCAGCAGGAATTGCGGGCTTCTATTACCTGCATGACAGTCCCGCGGTATTGAAGTTGCTTTCAGTTCTGGTCGGTTTGTTGCTGGCAGTGGCTGTGGCATCTACCAGTGAATCCGGAAAACAATTTATTGCGTTCAGCAAGGATTCCGTAGCTGAAGCCAGGCGTGTGGTTTGGCCCACTCGTAAAGAAACCATGCAAACGACAGGTGTGGTGATTTTATTTGCCATAGTCATGGCTTTGTTTTTGTGGCTGGTTGACGCTAGTTTGATGATGATAGTAAACAAGCTGATGGGACGGGTTGAGTAATGGCGATGAATTGGTATGTTGTTCATACGTATTCTCAGTTTGAGAAAAGCGTATCACGCGCATTGGCCGAGCGTATTCAGCGTGAGGGCATGCAAGACAAATTCGGCCAGATCCTGGTTCCGGTTGAGGAAGTTGTTGAGCTTAAAGCTGGGCAAAAGGTCACTTCGGAGCGCAAGTTCTTTCCTGGCTATGTTTTGGTTGAGATGGAAATGACAGACGAAAGCTGGCATTTGGTGAAAAATACACCAAAAGTGACGGGTTTCCTGGGCGGTTCTGCCATGCGCCCTACGCCGATTAGCGATAAGGAAGTGCAGACCATCATGCAGCAAATGCAGGCGGGGGTTGAGAAACCTCGTCCCAAGGTGTTGTTTGAGGTGGGTGAGGCTGTGCGTGTTAAGGATGGTCCGTTTACGGACTTTACCGGCATGGTCGAGGATGTCAATTACGACAAGAATAAAATACGTGTGGCGGTGACTATTTTTGGTCGCGCGACACCGGTAGAACTGGATTTTGGTCAGGTAGAAAAAGGCTGAAGCGGGAGAGGCAGGTATGGGGAGACGCAGCTTGTGATAAAAACAGGCGCGGTTTCCCGTTCGTTGTTTCTCGTGATTGGGGAGAGACGCAAGTTTCGTTTACCCGTTTGATAGGAGAGTAACATGGCAAAGAAAGTCATTGGCTATATTAAGCTGCAAGTGCCTGCAGGTAAGGCAAATCCAAGCCCACCGATTGGTCCTGCACTGGGTCAGCGTGGTCTGAACATCATGGAATTTTGTAAGGCGTTTAACGCCGCGACTCAAGGCGTAGAACCTGGTTTGCCAATACCGGTGGTCATCACCGCGTTTGCAGACAAGAGTTTCACCTTCATCATGAAGACCCCTCCTGCGACTATTCTGATCAAGAAGGCCGCCGGAATTCAAAAGGGCAGTGCGACGCCGCACACCGCTAAGGTTGGTCACTTGACCCGCAAGCAAGCGGAAGAAATTGCAACAACCAAGATGCCTGATCTGACCGCTGCAGACATGGATGCGGCTGTTCGCACCATCGCGGGCAGTGCGCGCAGTATTGGTATCACTGTGGAGGGCGAATAATGTCTAAGCGTTATAAAGCAATTGCAGCCAAAATCGATCGTAACAAACAATATGCTTTGACTGATGCGCTGTCGCTGGTTAAAGAAAATGCAGTGGCAAAATTTGATGAGTCTATCGATGTAGCTGTAAATCTGGGGATTGATGCGCGTAAATCTGATCAGTTGGTGCGCGGCTCTGTCGTGTTGCCCAAGGGTACGGGTAAAACAGTGCGTATAGCTGTATTTGCGCAAGGTGCCAAAGCTGAAGAAGCAAAGGCCGCCGGAGCAGATATCGTCGGTTACGACGATTTGGCCGAATCTATCAAAGCGGGCAACATGGATTTCGACGTGGTTATCGCCAGTCCTGACGCGATGCGTCTGGTCGGTCAGTTAGGTCAGATTCTCGGTCCGCGTGGTTTGATGCCTAATCCCAAGGTCGGCACAGTTTCGGCTGACGTGGCAGGTGCGGTGCGCAACGCCAAGGCGGGTCAGGTTCAATATCGTAACGATAAGAACGGCATCATTCATTGCACTATTGGCCGTGCTTCATTCACGCCTGAAGCGCTGCGTGAAAATCTGCTGGCCTTGATCGATGCGTTGAGCAAAGCCAAGCCGGCCACTTCAAAGGGTGTCTTCATGAAGAAGGTCTCTTTGTCCAGTACCATGGGTGCAGGTGTGCGGGTTGATCAGTCTAGCATCACCGCTTAATGTCTTAAAATTCAGCGGCAAGATCACATCTTGCCGCTAAATATCTTTGCACTGCTGGCGGTGGTCAGCATCAAAGACCGGTGGGGCTGTCTGGATTCAGAATTCAGAATTTCGGCAGCTTAATTAAAGGTAGGGTATTTGGTTTTAGGTTTTGCTGGATCCAGCATCCTGTACCTGATATCTGGCCTGAACCCCCCGCAGATGGTGTGCCCGCGAGCAGGAATGGTTGTTCTCCTGACTCAAGGTCGCTGTTGTAAACGATGGAATGCATGTTAAGTGCATTCTGGATATGGAGGAAGACTTGAGTCTCAATCTGCAAGAAAAACAAACCGTGGTCGCGGAAGTCAGTGCACAAGTGGCGCAATCGCAAACCATTGTTTTGGCAGAGTACCGTGGCATCAAAGTTGCCGATATCACTATTTTGCGTGCCAATGCGCGTAAATCTGGTGTGTATCTGCATGTGTTGAAAAACACATTGGCGCGCCGCGCGGTACAAGGTACTTCATTTGAATCGCTCGCTGAAAGTATGGTCGGCCCTCTTGTGTATAGCATGAGTGCGGACGCTGTCGCTGCGGCAAAAGTGATGTACGATTTTGCTAAAACCAACAACAAGCTGGTGATCAAGGCGGGTGCAATGAGTGGCTCGCTGCTGTCTGCGGAGCAAGTCGCCGTACTGGCTGCCACACCTAGCCGTGATGAGTTGATTGCTCGTTTGATGGCCACCATGAATGCGACAACTGCGAAGTTTGTCCGTACTCTGGCTGCGATCCGCGATGCAAATGGTGTAGTTGATGCTCCTGCTGAAGCTGAACCTGTAGCTGAAGCGGCTGCCGAAACCGTTTAATTTTTGAAATAACTGAACAAGGAGAACAATATGGCTATAACCAATGCTGAATTGATGGATGCAGTTGCTGGCATGACTGTGCTGGAACTGTCTGAACTGATTAAACAGATGGAAGAAAAGTTCGGCGTATCCGCTGCTGCAGTTGCAGTTGCAGGTCCTGCCGCTGCCGCTGGCGAAGCTGCTGCTGAGCAAAGCGAATTTGACGTGATCTTGACCGCCATTGGCGACAACAAGGTAAGCGTGATCAAGGCTGTACGCGCTATCACGGGTCTGGGTTTGAAAGAAGCCAAGGATCTGGTTGATGCGACACCTAAAGCAGTTAAAGAAGGCGTGTCCAAGGCTGATGCTGATGCAGTTGCCAAGCAATTGATCGAGGCTGGTGCCAGCGCTGAAGTCAAGTAAGTTATCGTGTTGTCAAAAGGCTGACGGCTTACCGTCAGCCTTTTGACGCTTAAAGAAGCTAGCGGTCAGGAAGTGATGTAGATGGCTTCCTTACCCCTGTCTTTTTGCCTAGTCGTGGAGATTATATGAGCTACTCTTTTACCGAAAAAAAACGTATTCGTAAAAGTTTTGGCAAGCGTATCGGTGCATTGCCGGTCCCTTTCCTGTTATCCACCCAGTTGGAAGCCTTTGCGGCTTTTTTGCAGGCTGATACGCCGGTTGAAAAACGTAAAAATGAGGGCTTGCAAGCCGCTTTTAACGGAATATTTCCGATAGAGAGTCATTCCAAAAATGCGCGCCTTGATTTCGTCAGTTACATGCTGGGCATGCCTGCCTTTGATGTGAAGGAATGTCAGCAGCGTGGTCTAACTTATGCGTCGCCGTTGCGCGCGCGCGTGCGTTTGACCATTATGGATAAGGAAGCGTCCAAGCCCACGGTCAAGGAAGTCAAGGAGCAGGAAGTTTACATGGGCGAAATGCCTTTGATGACCAATACCGGCTCGTTTGTCATCAACGGTACCGAGCGCGTTATCGTTTCCCAGTTGCATCGCTCCCCTGGTGTGTTCTTTGAGCATGACCGGGGTAAAACGCATTCATCCGGTAAATTGTTGTTTTCTGCACGCATCATTCCTTATCGCGGCTCCTGGCTGGATTTTGAATTCGACGCCAAGGATTACGTTTACTTCCGTATCGACCGCCGCCGCAAGATGCCGGTTACTATCCTGTTGCGTTCATTGGGTTATAGCAATGAAGACATGCTGGGGATGTTCTACGAATTTGACACCTTCCAGTTGGGCAAGAAGGGCGGGATTCAGTTTGAGGTCGTGGCCGAGCGTTTGCGCGGTGAAGTCGCCCGATTTGATATTCTGGATAAATCTGGCAAGGTTATTGTTGCCAATGACAAGCGTATTACCGTGCGTCATATCCGTCAGATGCAGGAAGCCGGTATAGACAAGCTGGCGGTAGCCGATGACTTTTTGCTGGGTCGCGTGATTGCCAACACCATAGTAGATAAAGATAGCGGCGAAATCATTGCTAACGCCAATGATGTCATTACTGAAGAATTGCTGCATAAATTGCAGGAAGCAAACATCACCAAGCTGCATACTTTGTACACCAACGATCTCGATCATGGTGCTTACATCTCACAAACATTGCGCACTGATGAATCGACTGATCAATGGACTGCGCGTGTTGCGATTTACCGCATGATGCGCCCTGGTGAGCCGCCCACCGAAGAATCGGTTGAAGGTTTGTTCAATGGCTTGTTCTTCAGCGAAGAGCGCTACGATCTGTCAGTGGTTGGTCGCATGAAGTTTAATCGTCGTGTGGGCCGCGAAGAATTGACCGGTTCGCCTATTCTTTCCAACGATGATATCGTCGCTGTGGTGAAGATTCTGGTTGAGTTGCGCAATGGTCGCGGTGAAATCGACGACATCGATCACTTGGGTAATCGCCGTGTTCGTGCAGTGGGCGAGTTGGCTGAGAACCAGTTCCGCGTTGGTCTGGCGCGTGTTGAGCGCGCTGTAAAAGAGCGCCTGGGTCAGGCCGAAGCAGATAATCTGATGCCGCATGATCTGATTAACGCCAAGCCGATTTCTGCTGCGATCAAGGAGTTCTTTGGTTCCAGCCAGTTGTCGCAGTTTATGGATCAAACCAATCCGCTGTCAGAAGTCACGCACAAGCGTCGCATTTCTGCTCTCGGACCGGGCGGACTGACGCGTGAGCGCGCTGGTTTTGAAGTGCGCGACGTACATCCGACTCATTACGGTCGCGTTTGTCCGATTGAGACGCCGGAAGGCCCGAATATTGGTCTGATCAACTCGCTGGCACTGTACGCACGTACCAATGAATACGGCTTTATTGAGACCCCGTATCGTAAGGTCACTAACGGCAAGGTGTCCAATGACGTGGATTATCTGTCGGCGATTGAAGAGAGTAACTTTACTATCGCGCAGGCAAACGCAGCACTGGATAAAAAAGGTCATTTTACCGATGACATCGTGTCCGCACGTCGCCACAACGAGTTTGTGCTTGCCGAGCCGGCTACCATCAATTACATGGACGTTTCGCCTTCGCAGGTCGTGTCGGTTGCTGCCTGTCTGATTCCATTCCTGGAACACGACGATGCGAACCGAGCGCTGATGGGTGCCAACATGTCGCGTCAGGCTGTTCCTTGCCTGCGCGCTGAGAAACCGTTGGTCGGTACGGGCATCGAGCGCACGGTTGCGCTCGATTCGGGTACGGCCGTTCAGGCGGTTCGCGGTGGACGCATTGATTACGTGGATGCGGCGCGCATCGTGGTACGTGTCAACGATGAGGAAACCACGGCGGGTGAGGTTGGGGTCGATATCTACAACCTGATCAAGTACACACGTTCCAATCAAAATACCAACATCAATCAACGTCCGCTGGTCAAAGTGGGCGATGTAATCGCACGCGGTGACGTAGTTGCCGACGGTGCTTCTACCGATATGGGTGAATTGGCGCTGGGGCAAAATGTGCTGGTCGCGATTATGCCGTGGAACGGTTACAACTACGAGGAGTCGATCCTGATTTCAGAGCGTATCATTGCTCAGGATCGCTTTACTTCAATCCATATTGAAGAGTTGACCGTGGTTGCGCGCGATACCAAGCTGGGTACAGAAGAAATCACCCGTGATATTCCTAACCTGTCAGAAGTGCAGTTAGGCCGTCTGGATGATTGCGGTATCGTGCATATTGGCGCAGAAGTTGCGGTAGGCGACGTGCTGGTGGGTAAAGTTACCCCCAAGGGTGAAACGCAACTGACGCCAGAAGAGAAATTGCTGCGTGCAATTTTCGGTGAGAAAGCATCTGACGTTAAGGACACCAGCCTGCGTGTTTCTGCGGGCAGCTCCGGCACGGTGATTGATGTTCAGGTATTTACTCGTGAAGGTTTGCAGCGTGATCGTCGTGCTCAGCAAATCGTTGATGATGAATTGAATCGCTATAAGAAAGATCTGGCGGATCAGATGCGTATCGTTGAAAGCGATGCCTTTATGCGTCTGGAGAAGCTGTTGCTCGACAAGATTGCCAACGGTGGGCCGAAAAAACTGAGCAAGGGCAGTTCGCTGAGTAAAGATTACCTGAGCAGTGTCGAGCATCATCAGTGGTTTGACATTCGCGTAGCAGACGATGAGGTTGCCGCGCAAATGGAACAGGTCAAGGACGGTCTGGCACAGAAGCGTATCGAATTCGATGCCGCGTTCGAGCTTAAGAAGAAGAAGATGACTCAGGGCGATGAGCTGCAAGCCGGCGTTCAGAAGATGGTTAAAGTGTATGTGGCGGTGAAACGTCGTCTGCAACCCGGTGACAAGATGGCAGGGCGTCACGGTAACAAGGGTGTTATTTCACGCATCGTCCCTGTTGAAGATATGCCTTACATGGCGGATGGCACGCCGGTGGACGTCGTGTTGAATCCGCTGGGCGTTCCTTCACGGATGAACATCGGTCAGATTCTTGAGACGCATCTGGGTTGGGCGGCGAATGGTTTGGGCAAGAAGATAGATCAGATGTTGCAGACCAATGCCAAGATCACCGAGTTGCGCGGATTCCTCGACAAGATATACAACAACAATAACGGTCAGTCTGTTGATTTCAAATCGTTCAACGATGATGAAATCATCGAGTTGTGTCGCAACCTGCGCAAGGGTGTGCCGTTCGCGACCCCGGTATTTGACGGTGCAAGCGAAGAGGAAATCAAGTACATGCTGGCACTGGCCGATTTGCCGTTGTCCGGACAAACCACCTTGCATGACGGTCGTACCGGTGAGGCGTTTGATCGTCCGGTTACCGTGGGTTACAAGCATGTGCTGAAACTGCATCACCTGGTTGATGACAAGATGCACGCACGTTCTACCGGTCCATACAGTCTGGTTACACAGCAGCCGTTGGGTGGTAAAGCGCAATTCGGTGGTCAGCGCTTCGGTGAGATGGAGGTGTGGGCACTGGAAGCGTATGGCGCGGCGTATACCTTGCAGGAAATGCTCACCGTCAAGTCGGACGATGTGGCCGGACGCACCAAGGTTTACGAAAATATCGTCAAGGGCGATCACAAGATTGATGCCGGCATGCCGGAATCCTTCAATGTGGTCATCAAGGAAATCAGATCCTTGGCCATCGATATGGATTTGGAGCGTAACTGATTATAGGGAGTAGGTCGGGCTTTAGCCCGACCAAGCGCCAGTGTCGGGCTAAAGCCCGACCTACCAGTCACCAGTTTTAGGAGTCACACATGAAGTCATTGTTAGATTTGTTCAAGCAGGTCACACAAAAAGAAGAATTCGATGCGATCAAGATCGGCCTCGCATCGCCTGAGAAAATTCGTTCCTGGTCTTATGGTGAGGTCAAAAAGCCTGAAACCATTAACTACCGTACCTTTAAGCCTGAGCGCGACGGCTTGTTTTGCGCGAAAATTTTTGGCCCGGTAAAGGATTACGAGTGTTTGTGCGGTAAGTACAAGCGTTTGAAGCATCGCGGCGTGATCTGCGAAAAATGCGGCGTTGAAGTCACCTTGTCCAAGGTGCGTCGCGAACGCATGGGCCACATTGAATTAGCTTCGCCAGTCGCGCATATCTGGTTTCTGAAATCTCTGCCATCCCGTCTGGGTATGGTTCTGGACATGACTTTGCGCGACATCGAGCGCGTGTTGTATTTCGAAGCCTATGTAGTGACTGAGCCTGGCATGACGCCGTTGAATCGCGGTCAATTGTTGACTGATGATGATTATCTCGCCAAGACCGAAGAGTACGGTGATGAATTCGTCGCCATGATGGGCGCAGAGGGTGTGCGCGCATTGCTGAGCAGTCTGGACGTAACCAGCGAAATAGAAACGCTGCGTGCCGATTTGCTGGCAACCGGTTCAGAAACCAAGATTAAGAAATATGCCAAGCGTTTGAAGGTTCTGGAAGCATTCAATGCATCCGGTATCAGACCTCAATGGATGGTTCTCGAAGTGCTGCCGGTATTGCCGCCGGAATTGCGCCCGCTGGTGCCGCTGGACGGTGGTCGTTTTGCGACCTCCGATCTGAACGATCTGTACCGTCGCGTGATTAACCGTAACAATCGTCTGCGTCGCCTGCTGGAGCTCAAGGCGCCGGATATTATCGTGCGTAACGAAAAGCGTATGTTGCAGGAAGCGGTTGATTCCTTGCTGGATAACGGTCGGCGCGGTAAGGCGATGACAGGCGCAAACAAGCGCCAGTTGAAATCGCTGGCTGATATGATCAAAGGCAAGAGCGGTCGTTTCCGTCAGAACTTGCTGGGCAAGCGCGTCGATTATTCGGGGCGTTCGGTTATCGTAGTGGGTCCGCAGCTCAAATTGCATCAATGCGGTTTGCCCAAGAAAATGGCGCTGGAGTTGTTCAAGCCATTCATCTTCAGCCGCCTGGAAGCGATGGGGCTGGCAACCACGATCAAGGCATCCAAGCGCATGGTAGAGGCAGAAGAGCCGATCGTGTGGGATATACTCGAAGAGGTCATACGCGAACATCCGGTCATGTTGAACCGCGCACCGACCTTGCACCGTCTGGGTATTCAGGCATTTGAGCCTATCCTGATCGAAGGTAAGGCAATACAACTGCACCCATTGGTCTGTACCGCATTCAACGCCGACTTTGACGGTGACCAAATGGCTGTACACGTTCCCTTGTCGCTGGAAGCGCAGATGGAGTGCCGCACCTTGCTGCTGGCTTCCAATAACGTGCTGTCGCCTGCGAACGGTGAGCCTATCATCGTTCCTTCACAGGATATCGTGTTGGGCTTGTACTACATGACCCGCGAAAATATCGGTGTCAAAGGCGAGGGTTCGATGTTCGCCAATATCGCCGAAGTGTCCCGCGCTTATGAGTCACGTGAGGTTGACTTGCAAGCCAAGGTGATTGTGCGCCTCAAGGAATTCCAAAAAGATGCTGACGGTGAACTCGTTGAAAAACTGGTGCGTCATGAAACGACAGTAGGACGCGCATTGCTGTCCGAAGTATTGCCGGCCGGACTGCCTTTTGGTTTGATTAATAAGGCTTTGAAAAAGAAAGAAATTTCCAGGCTCATCAATGCAAGTTTCCGCCAGTGCGGTCTGCGTGATACCGTGATCATGGCCGATAAGCTGATGTATACCGGATTCACCTATGCGACACGTGCGGGTATTTCGATCTGCGTAGATGACATGTTGATGCCTCCGCAAAAGAGCGCGCTGATCGAAGCTGCCGAAAAAGAAGTCATGGAAATACACACTCAGTACACCTCGGGTCTGGTGACTGATGGCGAGCGTTATAACAAGGTGGTGGATATCTGGGGCCGCACCGGTGACATGGTGGCCAAGGCTATGATGGATCAGCTTAGTTCCGAGCCGGTGGTTGACCGTATTACGGGCGAAGCTCGTATGGTGAATGGCAAGCCGATGATGCAGGAGTCCTTGAATTCCATCTACATGATGGCTGACTCCGGTGCGCGTGGTTCTGCTGCCCAGATTCGTCAGTTGTCAGGTATGCGTGGTTTGATGGCCAAGCCGGATGGTTCCATTATCGAAACGCCGATTACCGCGAACTTCCGCGAGGGATTGAGTATGTTGCAATACTTTATTTCTACTCACGGTGCGCGTAAAGGTCTGGCTGATACCGCGCTGAAGACAGCGAACTCCGGTTATCTGACGCGTCGTCTGGTGGATGTGACTCAGGATCTGGTTGTCGTTGAAGAGGATTGCGGAACCGAAAACGGCGCCATGATGAAGGCGATCGTCGAGGGTGGTGAAGTAATCGAAGCCTTGCGTGAACGTATTCTGGGTCGTGTTCTGAGTCGTGACGTGGTCAATCCGGAGTCAGGCGAAACGCTGTATGAAACGGGTACACTGCTGGATGAAACGGCTGTTGAGCGTATTGAAGCGCTGGGCGTGGATGAGGTGGAGGTTCGTGCGCCACTGAAGTGCGAGACGCGTTTTGGCCTGTGTGCCAAGTGTTACGGTCGCGACCTGGGCCGTGGTTCCATGGTCAACGTGGGTGAGGCGGTCGGTGTGATTGCGGCGCAATCAATCGGTGAGCCGGGTACTCAGTTGACTATGCGTACCTTCCACGTGGGTGGTGCGGCCTCACGAAACGTGATTGCCAGCCAGATAGAAAGCAAGTCTAACGGTGTGCTGAAATACAGTCCGAATATGCGCCTGGTAACGACGGTGCGCGGTGAAGCCATCGTTGTTGCACGTAGTGCCGAAATCATCATCGCCGACGATTATGGGCGTGAACGTGAACGTCATAAGGTTCCGTACGGTGCGACCCTGGTCATCAAGCAGGACATTACGGTGCGTGCCGGCGAAGTACTGGCTACCTGGGATCCGCACACACGCCCTATCATCACTGAATATGCGGGTAAGGTCAGTTTCCAGAATGTCGAAGAGGGCACCACGGTTGCCAAGCAGATTGACGAGGTAACCGGTCTGTCAACATTGGTAGTCATCGACCCCAAACAGCGTACGGGCACGCAAAGCAAGACTATGGTACGTCCTATGGTGCGACTGTACGACGAGCAGGGCGAAGAAGTTAAATTGACAGGCACCGAAACTGCGGTAAGCGTGACTTTCCAGACGGGTTGTATCATTACTGTTGAAGATGGTCAGCAAGTCGGTGTAGGTGATGTGTTGGCACGTATTCCGCAGGAATCGTCCAAAACGCGTGACATTACCGGTGGTCTGCCGCGTGTTGCCGAATTGTTCGAGGCGCGTATCCCCAAGGATGCGGGCATGCTGGCCGAATGTACCGGTATCGTATCCTTCGGTAAGGAAACGAAAGGTAAGCAGCGTCTGGTGATTACCGATGTTGAGGGAATTGCCAATGAATTTCTGATTCCCAAGGAAAAGCATGTGCTGGTACATGATGGTCAAATGGTGGCGCGCGGCGAGATGATCGTTGACGGCCCGGCTGATCCTCACGATATTTTGCGCTTGTTGGGCGTGGCCGAATTGGCGCGTTACATCACCGATGAGGTGCAGGAAGTTTACCGTCTGCAAGGCGTGAAGATCAATGACAAGCACATCGAAGTTATCGTGCGTCAGATGTTGCGCCGCGTACAGGTCAGAGAAGTGGGCGATACCCGTTTCATCGTCGGTGAGCAGGTAGAACGCGCTGATTTGCTGGAAGAAAACGAAAAAATGATGGCCGCGAATAAAGCACCGGCAACATTTGAGTTCATGCTGCTGGGTATCACCAAGGCTTCGCTGTCTACCGATTCGTTCATCTCGGCTGCTTCCTTCCAGGAGACCACACGTGTCCTGACAGAAGCCGCGATTATGGGCAAGCGTGATGAATTGCGCGGCTTGAAGGAAAATGTAATCGTGGGTCGTTTGATTCCGGCCGGAACAGGAATGGCTTATCACAATGTACGACGCAAGCAACGTCTGGGTATAGATATTGCGGAAGGGCGTGAGATACAAGCGTCCGATATAGTCGCATCGGGTGAGTTGCTTGACACTGAGGTCATTTCTGACTAGAATCTGCAACCCTTTTACCGTCGCGGCGGGTTGTTCTAGACCTGTTGCGACGTTATGCTTTTGTTTTTATTTAGTTTTTAACGGAATTTTGATATTAATTTAGGATGTGTAGATAATGCCAACCATTAATCAGTTGATCCGCAAGCCGCGTGTCGCAATCGTAGAAAAGAGTAAAGTGCCAGCGCTTGGCAGTTCCCCACAAAAGCGTGGTGTGTGTACGCGTGTGTATACCACAACACCTAAGAAGCCTAACTCTGCGTTGCGTAAAGTGGCCAAGGTTCGTTTGACCAATGGTTTCGAGGTTATTAGCTATATCGGCGGTGAAGGCCATAACCTGCAGGAGCACTCGGTTGTGTTGCTGCGTGGCGGTCGTGTAAAGGATTTGCCGGGTGTGCGTTACCACATGGTGCGCGGTAGTTTGGATACGGCTGGTGTGAAAGACCGTAAGCAATCTCGCTCTAAGTACGGTACCAAGCGCGCCAAGAAATAATTCTGGCGTCTGTAATTTTTAAGTAATTTATTCGAGGTTGATATGCCAAGACGTAGAGAAGTCCCCAAACGTGAAGTCCTGCCTGATCCAAAATTCGGCAACCAGGATTTATCGAAATTTGTAAACGTGTTGATGACAGCCGGCAAAAAATCTGTTGCTGAACGTATTTTGTATGGTGCACTTGAGCAGGTTGGCAAGAAGACTGGCAAGGATGCGATTGAGATTTTCAATTTGGCATTGAATAACGCCAAGCCTCAGGTTGAGGTCAAGAGCCGTCGTGTTGGCGGTGCAAACTACCAGGTTCCGGTTGAAGTTCGTCCGTCACGCCGTATGGCTCTGTCAATGCGTTGGTTGCGCGAAGCGGCGCGCAAGCGTGGCGAGAAGTCCATGGGTATGCGTCTGGCAGGTGAGCTGATCGATGCGTCTGAAGGTCGCGGTGGTGCGGTTAAGAAGCGTGAAGAAGTTCACCGTATGGCTGAAGCCAATAAGGCGTTCTCACATTTCCGTTTCTAATTTCGTATCAATAATCAGACTTAAAGTTAGGTATTCATCGTGGCTCGTAAAACACCTATTAACCGTTACCGCAATATCGGTATCAGCGCGCATATCGATGCGGGCAAAACTACGACAACCGAACGTATTCTGTTCTACACCGGGGTAAGTCACAAACTCGGTGAAGTTCATGATGGCGCAGCCACCATGGACTGGATGGAGCAGGAGCAGGAGCGTGGAATTACCATTACTTCAGCCGCGACAACATGTTTCTGGAAGGGCATGGAAAAGCAGTATGAAGAGCATCGTTTCAATATTATCGATACGCCGGGTCACGTTGACTTTACGATCGAGGTTGAACGCTCTATGCGCGTACTCGATGGCGCGTGTATGGTTTATTGCGCGGTAGGTGGTGTGCAGCCTCAATCCGAAACGGTTTGGCGTCAGGCTAATAAATATAAAGTTCCTCGACTGGCCTTTGTGAACAAGATGGACCGCCAGGGTGCCAACTTCTTCAAGGTCGTTGAGCAGATGGCTCTGCGATTGCGCGCTAATCCTGTGCCTATCGTTGTGCCTATCGGAGCTGAAGAGAAATTCGAGGGTGTGGTTGATCTGATCAAGATGCGTGCCATCTATTGGGATGAGGCTTCTCAGGGCATGAAGTTTGACTATCGTGAAATCCCGGCTGATTTGCTCGAGATCGCTGCCGAATGGCGCGCAAAGATGGTTGAGACTGCTGCGGAAGCGTCTGAAGAGTTGATGAACAACTATCTTGAAAACGGTGAGTTGACTGAGGAAGAAATTATCCTGGGCCTGCGCATTCGCACTATCGCTTGTGAGATTCAGCCGATGCTGTGCGGTTCTGCATTCAAGAACAAGGGTGTTCAGCGCATGCTGGATGCGGTCATTATGTTTATGCCGTCGCCAGTGGATATTCCTGATGTCAAGGGCGAAGACGAAGATGGTCAGCCGACAACCCGCAGGGCTGATGACAGCGAGAGTTTCTCTGCGCTGGCATTCAAGCTGATGACGGATCCCTTTGTGGGTCAATTGACCTTCGTGCGCGTTTATTCCGGTGTGCTGAAAAAGGGCGATACGGTTTATAACTCGGTTCGCGGCAGAAAAGAGCGTATCGGTCGTATCGTGCAGATGCACGCAAACGAGCGTATTGAAGTCGAAGAAATTCTGGCGGGTGATATTGCTGCCTGTATCGGTTTGAAGGAAGTGACCACGGGTGAATCGCTGTGCGATATCAACAATACGATCATTCTTGAACGCATGATTTTCCCTGAGCCGGTTATCCACGTTGCGGTTGAACCTAAGACCAAGGTTGATCAGGA
>JAUSLX010000259.1 GCA_030645775.1 Gallionella sp.
GCAGTACGATTTGGAAGAACGACCAGTTGCTGCGGCGTGATGTCTCTGCGCCTTATGCGCAGGATGATTTTGTGATCGTCGGCGATTATCAGGGTTTCCTGCACGGCTTGAGCCGCGAGGATGGCCGTTTCGTCGCGCGCATCAAGCTGGACGGCAGTGCAATTCAAACTGCGCCTGTGCAGATGGATGACGGCCTGCTGGTGCAAACGCGCAATGGCGACGTATATTCGTTGTCCCTACATTAGTTGAAACGGGAAATGTGAAATGTGAAACGGGAAACGTAGTCCCAATTCACTTTTCACTTTTCACTTTTCACTTTTCATTAAAGGTTTTCAAAATGTTACCCACACTTGTATTAGTTGGTCGTCCGAATGTGGGTAAGTCCACTTTGTTCAATCGTCTCACGCGCAGCCGTGATGCCCTGGTCGCAGATCAGCCGGGGCTTACCCGTGATCGCCATTACGGACGGGGGCGGGTAGGAGAACGTCCCTATCTGGTTGTCGATACCGGGGGGCTTGAGCCCGTCGCCAAAGACGGCATCATGTATGAAATGGCCAGACAAAGCCGACAGGCTGTGGATGAAGCGGATATGGTGCTGTTTCTGGTGGATGGCCGGGCGGGCTGCACGCCGCAGGATCTGATTATTGCCACCCAGTTGCGCAAGACCGGCAAGCCGATATTGTTGCTGGTCAACAAGGCCGAAGGCATGGCGCGCGCGCGCGTCACGGCCGAATTTTTCGAGCTGGGGCTGGGTGAACCGTACCCGATTTCTTCTGCACACGGCGATAATGTCGTCGAAGTGGTTGAAATCGCGCTGGAGAACTTTCCTGACGAGGTTGAAGAGGAAGAAGTCCAACATGACAAGCCGCCCAAACTGGCCATCGTCGGACGCCCGAATGTCGGTAAATCTACGCTGGTGAACGCTATTCTGGGTGAACAGCGGGTGATCGCATTCGACCAGCCCGGCACCACGCGCGACAGCATCTACATCGATTTCGAACGCGATGGAAAACAGTACACCATCATCGACACCGCCGGTGTGCGCCGCCGTGGAAAAGTCGAAGAG
>JAUSLX010000228.1 GCA_030645775.1 Gallionella sp.
ATATTTTTGGAAAGCGTCTATACCTTTTTCTACTCTAGCCAATATAAAAAGTCCTTCAAGCTATAATCCGCGCCACTCCCTATTACGCACCACATCATGCAGATCACACGCCGCCTAGAATTCGATGCCGGACACCGCATCCCCAACCACAACAGCCAGTGCAAACACCTGCACGGCCACCGCTACGCGCTGGAGATTACCCTGTCTGGCGACATCATCAACACTGAAGGTCAGTCCGAGCAGGGCATGGTGATGGATTTTTCCGATGTCAAACGCATCGCGCAGGAAAAACTGGTGTCTGTGTGGGATCACGCTTTTCTGGTCTATCGCGGCGACCAGCTAGTATGCGACTTTCTGGCGACGCTCCCCGACCACAAGACGGTGATCATGGATGTCGTTCCCACCGCTGAAAATTTGGCCCAGGCTGCCTTTGACATCCTCAGTCCTGCCTACCAGGACCGCTACGGCAATCACTTGCTTCTGGAGCGCATCCGTCTTTTTGAGACTCCCAACAACTGGGCAGACTGCGTGCGCGGCTAAAATTTTCTGGACACGCCGCGCGGCTTAGTGGAAAATGCGCGACCTTGAAGGGCAGGCTTGCGCCAGTCTCAAGCAAAACAGGAAGTGTGGCCGAGCGGTTTAAGGCACTAGTCTTGAAAACTAGCGAGGATGAGAGTCCTCCGTGAGTTCGAATCTCACCGCTTCCGCCAAAACACCCCACATCTCATAGCCAACGATTCAGACAGCCATCATGGCAGCAAACAGCAGAAAATTCCTTGCCCTGCTACAGCGTTGCCGAGACAGCCTATCGTTGAATGGAAGTCATAGCCTGTACATACGCAACGAACTGAATCAGGCGCGCGGCTTGATTCCGCTGCTGATGAAACGTCGCAACGGCGAGCAATGGAGCGCCGATGAACGTACAACCCTGTTGCGCGACTTGCGCGCCCTGTCCAATCTCAGCCCTTACCTGATCCCCCTGCTGATGCCCGGCGGCATTTTCATGCTGCCTCTGGTCGCCTACTGGATGGATCGCCGCCACAAGGAGCGTGACCACGAGGGGTGTGACCACAAGGTGCGCGGAGATAACAAAGATCAGGAATCAGCCTGATTGCATAAGTGCTACAGCGCACGATTGAATAGCCCGGCGCATACGCAGAGAATCAACGCTCGATCCAGCCGCCGATCAGCCGTTCAAAATCATCCAGTGCGACCGGACGTCCGAACAAATATCCCTGAAACGAAGCACAACCGATATCGATCAACGGCGACAACTGCGCGTGTTCTTCCACTCCTTCGGCGATCACTTCGTAGCCAAAGTTATGCGCCATCGCCACGATGGTCTGCACCATCATCGCATCACCGCTATCAGTCAAAATATC
The DNA here is from genome assembly GCA_030645775.1 of Gallionella sp. Classification (GTDB taxonomy): domain Bacteria; phylum Pseudomonadota; class Gammaproteobacteria; order Burkholderiales; family Gallionellaceae; genus Gallionella. Next base: position 1,383 of record JAUSLX010000228.1, read on the forward strand.
ACGCACGAAGGATTGGTCTATCTTCAATTGGCTGATGGGCAGGCGCTTGATGTATTGCAGCGACGAGTAGCCCGTGCCGAAATCGTCCATCGAGAAGCGTACGCCAAGCTCTTTTAGCTCGGTCATTTTCAGAATAGCTTCCTCGACATCTTCGAGCACCAGATTCTCGGTCAACTCCAGTTCCAGACGCAGGGGATTGGCACCACTCCCGGCAAGAATCGCTTTGACCTGGCGTACAAAATCCGGTCGATGGAATTGCACCGGACTGATGTTCACGGCCAGGCGCATATTACACAGCACAGGATGCGTCTCCCATAACTTGAGACGCGCGCAGGCCTGTTCCAGCACCCACTGTCCGATAGGCAGAATCAGCTTGGTCTGCTC
>JAUSLX010000231.1 GCA_030645775.1 Gallionella sp.
CACTTGCGGTTGCTGCCAGACCTGATTAAAGGTAAGATTCCAGCCCTTTCGCTTTTGTATTTGAGCATGGGTAGTAGGTATGGCGACGTGTGTCGTCATTTTTTTGCTTTAACAGGACGTTTGAAACGTAGCGAACGAAGATAGAACGAAGCGCGAAAATGTGAAACCGCAGAGTCGGCAAAGCGCGCTTTTTTGAACAGTTCTATCTTGTTTGCGCTGTAGTTTTGAATGCCCGGTTTGATTTGATTGAGGAATGCCGTGGTTAACTCTTCTTTGCCGATGCAACAAGGTTTGTATGATCCGCGCCAGGAGCGCGATGCCTGTGGAGTGGGTTTTGTCGCCCATATCAAGGGGAAAAAAAGCCATGACATGGTTAGTCAGGGGCTGCAAATACTGGAAAATCTGACACATCGCGGGGCGACGGGTGCGGATCCGCTGGCGGGTGACGGGGCGGGTATCCTGCTGCAGATTCCCGATGCGTTCTTACGTGTGCACTGTACCCGTCTTGGGATGGTGTTGCCGGGGGAAGGCAGTTACGGCGTGGGCATGCTGTTCCTGCCAACGGATGCAGCGGCGCGCGCCGCATGCGAGCAGATTATTGCCGACAGAATTGCTGCCGAAGGCCAGTCTGTGCTGGGCTGGCGCGATGTGCCGGTGGATAGCAGCATTCTGGGGGAGGGCGTCAGGCTGGTCGAGCCTGTGGTTCGTCAGGTGTTCATCGGCCGCGGTGCAAACTGCGCGGATACGGACGCGTTCGAGCGCAAGTTGTTCGTGATCCGCAAATTGGTCGAACATGCCGTTAAGGTTCTGCCGAATGCGCAGGGTTTCTATATCCCTTCGCTGTCTGCGCGTACCATCGTTTACAAGGGCATGTTGCTGGCTGATCAGGTTGGCAAATACTACCCCGATTTGCAGGACAGTACGGTGGTCAGCGCGCTGGCGCTGGTGCATCAGCGTTTCTCCACCAATACCTTCCCGACTTGGGATCTGGCGCATCCGTTCCGCATGATTGCGCATAACGGCGAGATCAATACCGTGCGCGGCAACGTGAACTGGATGGCCGCGCGCCATGCAGCGATGTCGTCAAAAATCCTCGGTGCAGACCTGGAAAAACTCTGGCCGCTGATCGATGAAGGCCAGTCTGACTCAGCCTGTTTCGACAATGCGCTGGAACTGCTGGTGGCAGGCGGTTACTCCCTGCCGCACGCGATGATGTTGCTGATCCCTGAAGCATGGGCGGGCAATCCGCTGATGGATGAAGAGCGTCGCGCCTTTTACGAATACCATGCCGCGCTGATGGAGCCGTGGGACGGCCCTGCAGCGGTGGCGTTTACCGATGGCAAGATGATAGGCGCCACGCTGGATCGTAACGGTTTGCGTCCGGCGCGCTATCTGATTACCGATGACGACGTGGTGTTGCTGGCGTCCGAGATGGGCGTGCTGAATATTCCGCAGCACAAAGTGGTCAAAAAATGGCGTTTGCAGCCGGGCAAAATGTTTCTGATCGACATGGAAGCGGGACGCATCGTGGATGACGTCGAGCTGAAAAATCAGCTCGCCAAGGCCAAGCCATACCGTGACTGGATAGCACAATCGCGCTTCTTTCTGGGCGATATGCCCGAAGTTGTAGGTCGGGATTCATCCCGACTTCAAGAATCGCTGCTGGATACGCAGCAGGCGTTCGGCTATTCGCAGGAAGACATTAAATTTATTCTGGCACCTATGGCTGCCGCCGGTGAAGAACCGACCGGCTCGATGGGCGCGGATGCCGCACTCGCGGTATTGTCGAACAAGAATCGCTCGTTCTACGATTATTTTCAGCAGCTGTTCGCGCAGGTAACTAATCCGCCGATTGATCCGATACGCGAAGAAATTGTCATGTCGCTGACCTCGTTTATCGGGCCCAAGCCCAATCTGCTGGGCATCGATGAGACCGATCCGCCGCTGCGTCTGGAAGTGCACCAGCCGGTGTTGTCGAATGACGACATCGCCAAGCTGCGCAATATCGATACGCTTACCCAGGGACGCTATCGTTCACTGGTGCTGGATATCACCTATCTGCTTGGTCAGTCGACGTGCGCAGCCGCTGTCGGCGCATTGTGCGCCGCCGCCGACAAGGCCGTGGCTGATGGCTATAACGTACTAATTTTGTCCGATCGCGCCATGTCATCCGAGCGGGTAGCCATTCCTGCGCTGGTGGCCTGTTCCAGAGTGCATCAGTATCTGGTGCGTGCAGGACTGCGCACCAGCACCGGCCTGGTTGTCGATACCGGATCGGCGCGTGAAGTGCATCACTTCGCGCTGCTGGCGGGTTACGGTGCGGAAGCCGTTTGCCCGTGGCTGGCTTTTGAAACCATCGCAGGCATGAATACGGTGTCGTCCAGCACCCTCGCTCCTGGCTCTCTCCCGCAAGCGGGCGAGAGGGACGCAGACTCGCTGCGCGAGGCTCAGGTTAACGAAGCCAAGAAGCGTTTCATCAAGGCGATTGACAAGGGGCTGATGAAGGTCATGTCCAAGATGGGCATCTCCACTTATCAGTCCTATTGCGGCGCGCAGATATTTGAGGCGATTGGCCTGAACGCGTCTTTCGTAGCCGAGTATTTCACCGGCACGGCAACGCAAATTGAAGGCATAGGCCTGGCCGAAGTGGCGGAAGAGGCGCACCGCATGCATCGCAACGCATTCGGCGCGGATCCGGTGCTGGCGAACGCGCTGGAAGCGGGCGGCGAATACGCTTACCGCGTGCGCGGCGAAGAGCATATGTGGACGCCGGATTCCATTGCAAAATTGCAAATGGCGACGCGCACCAACAATGTCGCCACTTATAAGGAATACGCCAAGCTTATCAACGAGCAAAGCACCAAGCTGAAAACGCTGCGCGGTCTGTTCGAAATCAAGCAGGCGGGCGCTGCCGTGCCGTTGGAAGAGGTCGAATCCGCGCAAGAGATCGTCAAGCGTTTTGTTACCGGCGCGATGTCGCTCGGTTCGATTTCGACGGAAGCACATACCACGCTGGCCATCGCGATGAACCGTATCGGAGGCAAGTCCAATACCGGCGAAGGCGGCGAAGACGCGGCGCGTTTTGGTGTTTTCAAGGGCGGCGAGATGCTTTCCGACATCATCGGCAAGAATCGTATCGAAGCGGACCGCGAACTGAAAGCCGGTGATTCCTTGCGTTCACGCATCAAGCAAGTCGCATCCGGTCGTTTTGGCGTTACCGCCGAATATCTGGCCAGTGCGGATCAGATACAGATCAAGATGGCGCAAGGCGCGAAGCCGGGCGAAGGCGGCCAGTTGCCTGGACACAAAGTGTCCGAGTACATCGCCAAGCTGCGTTTTTCCGTACCGGGCGTGGGCTTGATTTCGCCACCGCCGCACCATGACATCTATTCCATCGAAGATCTGGCGCAGCTGATACATGATCTGAAGAACTCCAATTCGTCCGCCTCGATTTCGGTGAAGCTGGTCTCGGAAATCGGTGTCGGCACGGTGGCCGCCGGTGTCTCCAAGGCCAAGGCCGATCATATCGTGGTGTCCGGTTTTGACGGCGGCACGGGCGCGTCGCCGCTGTCTTCGATCAAGCATGCCGGTACGCCGTGGGAATTGGGCCTGGCCGAAGCGCAGCAGACGCTGGTGCTGAATCAGTTGCGCGGACGTATCGCCTTGCAGGTGGACGGCCAGCTCAAGACAGGACGCGATGTGCTGATCGGCGCGCTGCTGGGCGCGGACGAATTTGGTTTTGCTACGGCACCGCTGGTGGTCGAAGGCTGCATCATGATGCGCAAGTGTCATCTGAATACCTGTCCGGTCGGTGTTGCCACACAAGACCCGGAATTGCGCCGCAAATTTACCGGCCAGCCTGAGCATGTGGTCAATTACTTCTTCTTCGTCGCCGAAGAGTTGCGTGAGCTGATGGCGCAGATGGGTATCCGCCGTTTCGTCGATCTGATCGGGCGCAGCGATCTGCTGGATGTAAAACACGGCATTGCACACTGGAAGTCGCAAGGACTGGACTTCTCCAAGGTGTTCTACCAGCCTGATATGCCGGCCAGCGTGGCGCGTCAGCATGCCGAAGCCCAGGATCACGGCTTGGAAAAGGCGCTGGATAACACCCTGATTGCCGCCGCGCAGACGGCGTTGAACGATCAGCAGCCGGTGGTGATCGACAGCGCAATCAGCAGCGTCAATCGTACGGTCGGTACCATGCTGTCGCATGAAATCGCCAAACGTTACGGCCAGGCCGGATTGCCGGCCGATACCATCCGTGTAAATTTTAAAGGCACGGCAGGACAGAGTTTCGGCGCCTTCCTGTCGCGCGGCATTTCGTTTGAATTGCGCGGTGAAGGCAACGATTATGTGGGCAAAGGACTGTGTGGCGGCCGCATCGCCATTATGCCGCCACACGACGCCAATCTGGTCGCGCATGAGAACATCATCGTCGGCAATACCGTGCTGTACGGTGCGACCTCCGGCGAATGTTATTTCAACGGTGTGGCGGGCGAACGCTTTGCGGTGCGCAATTCCGGAGCGATTGCGGTCGTTGAAGGGTTGGGCGATCACGGTTGCGAATACATGACCGGCGGCATGGTGATCGTGCTGGGGCAGACCGGGCGTAACTTCGCGGCAGGGATGTCGGGTGGTGTGGCTTATGTGCTGGACGAGACGGGCGATTTCGAGAAGCGCTGCAATCTGACCATGGTGGCACTGGAGCCGGTACCCGAAGAGCTGGAGGTGCTGGACAGCACCGACGAAGTCCCGGAGAGCCATGGCCGCGTGCATTTCAATCACCTTAACAAGGCTGACGAACATGCTTTGCGTGAACAGATAGAGAAGCATCTGATGTATACCGGCAGTGAACGCGCAAGGTTGATCCTGGAAAATTGGGCGGCCTATTTGCCTAAATTCACCAAGGTCATGCCGACGGATTATCGTCGCGCCTTGCAGGAACAAGCTGCGTTAAAACTTACGCAAGGGGAGGCTGCATAATGGGTAAGCCAACTGGATTTATGGAGTACGGCCGTCTGTCCGAGGCGAGCTTGCAGGTTGCAGAACGGCTCGAAAATTATAACGAGTTTGTGCTGCATCTGACTGATGATCAGACCAAAACGCAAGGCGCACGCTGCATGGACTGCGGCGTACCGTTCTGCACTTCCGGCTGCCCGGTCAATAACATCATCCCCGATTGGAATGATCTGGTGTATCGCGGCAACTGGCGCGGTGCGCTGGATGTGTTGCATTCCACCAATAACTTCCCGGAATTTACCGGACGTTTATGCCCGGCACCGTGCGAAGCGGCGTGTACGCTGAACATCAATAACGATGCGGTGGGCATCAAGTCCATCGAGCATGCGATTATCGACAAGGGCTGGGAGCAGGGCTGGGTCGTGCCGCAAATTGCTGCAAGCAAAACCGGCAAGACGGTTGCCGTAGTCGGTTCCGGTCCCGCCGGTATGGCTTGTGCTCAGCAGCTGGCGCGTGCAGGTCACGATGTAACCTTATTTGAGAAAAACAGCCGTGTCGGTGGCCTGTTGCGTTACGGCATTCCAGATTTCAAGATGGAAAAGTCACACATCGACCGCCGTGTCGCACAGATGGAAGCCGAAGGCGTCACCTTCAGAACATCGGTATTTATCGGTACGGAATGTGAAGCGGGCGTGAACAACATGGCCACCGAGACGATTTCACCGGATGCATTGCTGGCTGAATTTGATGCGGTGGTGCTGAGCGGAGGCGCTGAAACGCCGCGCGATCTGTCGGTTCCCGGTCGCGAATTGAGCGGTGTATATAACGCCATGCAATTCCTGCCGCAACAAAACCGCGTCAATGCCGGTGACAGTCTGGAAGATCAGATTATGGCCACCGGTAAGCATGTGGTGGTGATCGG
>JAUSLX010000244.1 GCA_030645775.1 Gallionella sp.
TTTTGCGTCTGTCTTCCCTCGAAAGTGCTTTTTTCGAAGTCAGATTGAGCAACAAAACGGTTGCAACGGCGGCAGACATCGCTTGATATTCGTTCGTCTTTGCGATCGACAACTTCTCAACCTGCGGATATTGCGCAACGAGTTCGTTGAATATCTTTTTCTGTTCTTGCAGATAATCGTCCTGTTTTCCTTGTAGCGCACGCAAACCGGCAAGCTCATGTTGCAAGTCAGCCAACTGACTGTTTTTAATATCAAATGTTTGCTGATTGCTGTTCAATACCTCGGTGAGCAATGTTTTCGATAGTGTCGCCTCGTCCAACTCCTTGATGACGGTCTGATGAACGATCAGTTTTGCGTTCGGCATCCGGTATTTTTCCAGTTTTTGAGAAAGTTCAGTCAACCGCTCATCGCTGACCTTCTTTCCCACCAGCGTAATGTCGATCACCCGCTCAACCGCAGAAACATTCTGTTTTGCGATAAAGCCATTCTCGAATACCAGTTCTTTTTTAATGTATTCATTGGCTCTGGAAATAAAAACCTCCCGGGTAACCATTCCGTAGGCCAGATAGATACTGGGCAAGACGGTTGCAACCACCACGGCGTAAATGTAGCGCTTGACCTTACGCTCCAGCGCCTCGCTGACAAAACGTTTATGGGGCGGCTCGATATAGCTGACCAGCAACAAGGTCGCGAACGCGATAAAAATACAGTTGATAAAAAACAGGAAAAACGCGCCAAAGAAAATATCCATTGAACCGTTCGCTATGCCGTAACCGGCTGTACAAAGCGGAGGCATCAAAGCCGTTGCGATGGCGACACCCGGGATGATGTTGGTTTTTTCTTTTCGTGTGGAAGCGATAATGCCTGCCAGACCGCCGAACAACGCAATCAGCACATCCCAAATGGTGGGCGTCGTTCGTGCCAGCAATTCAGATTGCGCGGTGGACAACGGGCTGATCAGAAAATACAGCGTGGACGTAAACAGTCCGATCAGGATGCAAACAAGCAGATTGCCCAGCGCCTTTTTAATCAGTTCGTAATCGTTGATGCCCGCCCCATAGCCTATGGCCATAATGGGGCCCATCAGCGGGGAGATCAGCATGGCGCCGATAATCACTGCCGTGGAATTGACATCCAATCCGATGGAGGCAATGAAGATCGCCAGCATCAGCACCCAGAGATTGGTGCCCCTGATCTCGTTGCCCTCGCGGATACTCTGATCGATATCGTCGAAACCATGTTGATCGGCATTCAGGTTGAATCGAAAAGCCAGTGCGGCTCGAACTCTGGAGATGAGTTCCTGTGCAGTTATTTTCATCCTAATAGTTTTCTCATTAGTGAAAAAGTTGATACTGAACGAGGTATACAGCCGCGCCTGAAAAATACCCCACCAGCGCCAATCCGCTGATTTTCTTGATGTACCAGAAGAAGTGGATTTTTTCCAATCCCATCGCAGCCACGCCTGCTGCCGAGCCGATAATCAGTATGGAGCCGCCAGTACCCGCGCAATAGGCCAGGAACTCCCACAGAAAATGATCTGCAGGATACTGTGTCAGGCTGTACATGCCCATGGACGCGGCGACCAGCGGCACGTTATCAACAATCGCACTGGCGATGCCGATGATCATCACAATGACGTCTTGTCGCCCCACGGTCTGATCCAGCCACTGCGCCAAAGCGGTCAGGATGTGCGTATGTTCCAGTGTGGCGACAGACAGCAAAATGCCGATGAAAAATACCAGGGAACCCATATCAATCTTGCTCAGGGCATGTACCAGCGTCAGGTGCTGTTTGTTATCTTCTTCCTTATGGCGATGCACCAGATCGCCCACCAGCCACAGGATACCCAATCCGAACAAGATGCCCATAAAGGGCGGGAGGTGTGTGACAGTCTTGAATGCCGGCACCGCCAGCAAGATAGCCAAACCGGTGAAAAACATCAGATTGCGCGCAAATATGGTTATGTGAAGGTCTGGGGCGCGACCAACCCGCTGCGGCGCGACAACATCGCGACCGCGCAAAACGTAAGCAGTTATGCCGAGTGGCACCAGCATACTGACCAGAGACGGCAGCAGCACCCCCTTGATGATCGCCAGACTGGTAATCTGACCGCCAATCCACAGCATGGTGGTGGTCACGTCACCCAGCGGCGACCAGGCCCCGCCGGAGTTGGCCGCGATGACGATGATGCCTGCGAAGAACAGCCGGTCATCGTGCTTGCTCAGTAATTTTCGCATCAGCGATATCATCACGATGGTGGTCGTCAGGTTGTCCAGAATGGCGCTGAGAAAAAAGGTAACGAATCCCACCAGCCACATCAATCTGGACAGTTTGGCTGTCTTGATACGATCCGTGATGATATCGAAGCCGTTGTGAGCGTCTACCACCTCAACAATCGTCATCGCGCCCATCAGAAAAAATACGATCTGGGCCGTCCCCATGACCGACTCACCTAGCTGCTCGCTGACTAAATGTGCATCGCCGATCGACAAGGCATAGATCGTCCAAAGCAGACCTGCGCCTATCAGAGCAGACGCCGATTTATTGATCTTGAGCGGATGCTCCAGCGCGATAGCCGCGTAGGCAATGATAAAAATGACGATCAGTGAGGTAAGCATTTCAATAAACCCGAGGTGAATGAATATTTGTAATAATGGTGGCGATGGTTTGTGCGTTTAAGCGCAAAGCGCTATTTCTAAACTTTGAGGCTGGCATCCTCAAAGCCGCCAAG
>JAUSLX010000031.1 GCA_030645775.1 Gallionella sp.
TAGCCGTGGCGGCGGTCATATTCAAGCACACCTTTGCGTACCGCCTGATAAGCGGCCAATTGGTCCTGCTCGCGTATGGTGGTGTAAACCTTGAATCCCTGAGTGTAGGTATCCTCCTGGTATTTTGCATAAATGACCTGCCGCACCATTTCGGTCAGATAGTTTGATTTGACTGAAAATTCCTGACTGCCGCGTCTGGCTGTGATGACTTGATTTTGGGCCTGATTGTATTGCTCGTCGGTGATGTAGCGCAGCTCATGCATGCGTCGCAGCACATAAAGCTGACGCAATTTTGCACGTTTTGGATTGACGACAGGATTATAGCTGGACGGCGCCTTGGGTAAACCGGCAAGCATGGCGGCTTCAGCCAGAGAAATTTGACTCAGAGGTTTACCGAAATAAATCTGTGAGGCAGCTGCAAAACCGTAAGAACGTTGCCCGAGGTAAATTTGATTGATGTAAAGCTGCAAGATCTCATCCTTGCTGAGATAGTGCTCGATTTTGAAAGCAAGCAACATCTCGTTAAATTTGCGCGTGAAAGTTTTTTCCTTGGACAGGAAGAAGTTTCGTGCGACTTGCATGGTAATGGTGCTGGCTCCTTGTTTTGTGCCGCCAGCGGTAAAGTTGGAGAGCGCGGCGCGCAATACGCCCATGTAGTCAACACCGCCGTGTTGATAAAACCGGTCATCTTCAGCGGCGAGTATGGCTTGCTTCATGGTCTCGGGAACATCGGCTATCTTCACCAGCGCACGGCGCTCTTCACCGAATTCGCCCAGCAATGTTCCCTCGGCACTGTAGATACGCAGCGGAACCTTGGGGTGGTAATCGGTCAACGCTTCCAGTGAGGGGAGTGTCGGATAAGTCAACATAGCCGCCATGCCGAGCAATAATACAGGCAGCAAAATAAGCGTCAGTGCAATGATAACGGGGAGTAGCCAGCGGCGTGTAGACATTGAATAATTGTTCAAAAATAATGAAAAATGGTATTGTTCAGCGGACGCACGGATTATACGAGATAAACAGCCCTCCCAAAAACGTCTTTACAGTGTTGACAGTTGTTGCTAGGATTTCAACCACTTTGTACGGAAAAGCTCCGAACGGCCTATGCCTAAAGTAAATTTTGATATCTTGCTGGATTTTATCCAGACCAAAGCGCCACCCCTGATAGGGGTGGACATCAGTTCATCCTCGGTTAAATTAGTTGAGTTAAGTCAGGCGTCGAAAAATGCGGGCTATGTCCTGGAGCGCTATGTGATAGAAGCGTTGCCCAAGGATGCGTTCTTTGACGGCAATATCAATAATCTGGATGCGCTTGCCGAAACGATGCAGCGAGCCTGGACGCGCATGGGAACAAAAATCAAGAACATCAGTGTCGGGCTGCCTTCTGCTGCGGTTATCACCAAAAAAATTCTACTGCCTGCCGGCATGAGCGATGCAGACCTGGAATACCAGGTCGAATCCGAGGCGAATCAATATATTCCTTTTGCGCTTGATGAAGTCAATCTGGATTTTCAGGTGATAGGCCCCGCTTCTGGAAACGAGGAAGAGATAGAAGTGTTGCTGGCGGCTTCCCGCAAGGCGAATGTTGTTGACAGAGTGGCGGCGGCACAGGCAGCGGGCCTGAAAGTCGTCGTTGTCGACGCAGAGCCTTATGCAGCTGAAATGGCATTTAGCCAAATAAGCGCGCAGCTGCCGGGCGGTGCGGAAGATAAATGTGTCGCACTGATTGATATCGGCGCCTCTGTAATGAATGTGAATGTGATGCGTAACGGGCAATCCATTTACACGCGCGATCAGCAAATCGGTGGTGAACAACTGACACTGTCGATTCAGAGCCAATTTGGACTCTCGGCTGAACAGGCTGAATTGGCCAAACGAAATGGCAACTTGCCGGACAATTATGAGAGTGATATTTTGTCGCCGTTCCGTGACAATCTAGTCATGGAGATCGCGCGTGCGTTGCAATTCTTCTTTACCTCTTCGCAATATAACGAGATTGATTATATCGTTCTGGCAGGGGGCAGTGCCGTATTGACGGGACTCGATGACGCTGTGGCCACGCGTACTCAAGTTAGCACCATGGTAGCGAATCCATTTGCCTTGATGGCGTTGTCCAGCCGGGTAAAGCCGCGTCAATTGCAGGTAGACGCCCCTGCGTTGATTGTTGCCTGCGGTCTGGCAATGCGGAGGTTTGATCCATCATGATACGCATAAACTTATTGCCTTACCGTGAGGAAAGGCGGCGCGCCAAGCAAATCCAGTTCTTCACGCTGAGCGCCCTCTCTATGCTGCTGGGCGTGCTTGTATGGGGTCTGGTGCATGTGGCGATCAGCACGCAAATCGATTATCAGGAACGCCGCAACGCCTATCTGCAAGAGGAAACGGCCATTCTGGACAAGCAGATTGCCGAAATCAGGAAGCTGCGTGAGCAGACCAAGTCGCTGCTGGAACGCAAGGATGCGGTTGAAAAGCTGCAAAGTGATCGTTCCCAGGTGGTGCATCTGCTGGACCAGATGCTGCGTATTTTGCCTGAGGGTGTTTATATCAAGACGCTCAAACAAAATGGCGATGCCATCAATCTGGTGGGCTATGCACAATCCAATGCGCGAATTTCCACCCTGATGAGAGCGGTTGAAGATTCCGCCTGGCTGGAGGCGCCCGCTTTGGTGGAAATACATGCGGCTACTGCGGAGGGTGTGCGGCTCAGTGAATTTACCCTGACTTTCAAACTGACCAAGTTGCAAGGTGTAGATGCCGTCAACGCTGACGGTGTAAGGAATTAGGTGCAATGATGAATTTAGATGACCTAAAAAATCTCAACCCAAAAACACCGGGCGTTTGGCCGTGGCCAGCAAAGCTGATGGCATTCGCGGCGATATTTGTGGGCGCGGTGGCGGGGGGCGCGCTGCTGGACTGGCAGGATCAATGGGAAAGCCTGAGAGTCGTGAAAGAACAGGAAAAAAGCCTCAAGGAAACCTTTCTGGTCAAGAAACAGCAGGCGATTAATCTGGATTTGATCAAAAAACAGTTGCTGGAAACGCAGGAATCATTCGGCGCGTTGCTGAAACAGTTGCCAAACAAATCAGAAATGGACGCCTTGTTGACTGATATAAATCAGGCAGGATTGGGGCGCGGTTTGCAGTTTGAATTGTTTCGTCCGGGCGCAGAAAGCATACAGGGATCGTTTGCCGAGCAACCGATTACCATCAAGGTGACGGGAAATTACGACGATTTGGGGAAATTTGCCAGTGACATTTCCATGTTGCCGCGGATTGTGACGCTGAATGAAATTGCCATTGCTCCCGTTGGCGGTGCTCTGACCATGGATGCCATTGCGAAGACGTTCCGCTACCTGGACGATGAAGAGCTTGCGGCGCAAAGAAAAGCAGCCAAGGCAGGGGGAGCTAACTAATGAGATACCTTTATCTTGTGCTGGCTGCGGTATTGCTGACCGCTTGCGGTGGTGACGAATTTGAGGATTTGCGTGACTTTGTCAAAAACTCCGGCGCGGATATGCGCGGCCGGGTTCCGCCACCGCCTAATATTCAGCTTTATGTGCCCTTTGCCTACGATAACGATACGGGTTTGGCTGATCCATTCAAGCCGCGCAAGCCAGAATCAGGTCAAAGCGGGAAACGCGGAGAAAATGAACCGGATATGGACAGGCCCAAGGAAGCACTGGAAGAATATCCGCTGGAAAATCTCAAGATGGTGGGTTATGTATCCAAGGGCAAGACAGGACACGCCGTGGTGCGCGCACCTGACGGAAAGCTGTACCGGGTCCGGGCAGGTAACTATATGGGCATGAATTTCGGTTTGATAAAACAGTTGACCGATACTGAAATCGTGATTAAAGAAGTGGTGCAAGATAGCGCCGGTGACTGGTCTGAGCGTATCAGCAGTCTGCAATTGGTTGATAAGGAGTAACGCAATGGGACCGCTTAAAGACATGAATTCAACTCTATTATCGCGGGTATTAGCTACGCGGGCTGCATGCTTAAACCAACTTGGACAAACTGCCCGTTCATTGCGTGCAAAGGCGCAAATTTCGGGCAAGGCAGTTAATAGTACCGCCAGGGCAGCAGCACGTTTATTCGCTTTGTTGATGGTTTTTGTCATGGTGCAGGTCTCTGCACAGACGCAAAATACCATTACCGCTTTAAGCGTCACCGATAGCGGATCGGGTGCAATCGTGATCAAAGTCGAGCTGGCTGAGCCGCTGGCCAATCTGCCGGCCGGATTTACCATCAATACGCCGCCCCGTATTGCGCTGGATTTTCCGGATACGGCAAATGGTCTGGGCAAATCGGTACAGAATTTTGCTGTGGGGGAGCTGCGTAGTGCCAATATCATCCAGGCCGGAACGCGTACCCGGCTGGTCATTAATCTTAACCAGATGTTGTCCTATGACACCAGACTGGATGGCAATAACGTCCTGATCACTTTGCGCGGCAAGGTTGCGGGCCTGGCATCGACTGACACGACTTCGCGCTTTGCGGAAGCACGTCAGGGAACGCAAAAGCATACGCTGAGCGATCTTGATTTCCGTCGTGGCAAGAATGGCGAAGCGCGCATTCAGGTTGACCTTTCCGATTCGGGAGTGGGCATCGATATTCACCGGCAGGGCACCAAGCTGGTCGTGGATTTCCTGAAAACCAATTTGCCGGGCAAATTGCAACGCAAGCTGGATGTGGTCGATTTTGCAACACCTGTGCAAATAGTGAATACTTTTGCGCAGGGTGCCAATGTGCGCATGGAAATCGAGCCCAAAGGGATGTGGGAACATGCTGCGTATCAAACCGACAACAAATTCATCATCGAAGTGAAACCGGTTGTTGAGGATCCCAATAAGCTGGTCAAGGGCGGACAGGCCGGGTATGCAGGTGAGAAATTGACGCTCAATTTCCAAGATATTTCCGTGCGTGAGGCATTGAACGTGATCGCTGATTTTACCGAATTGAACATGGTGATCAGCGACAGTGTGCAGGGCAATCTGACCCTGCGTCTGAAGGATGTTCCGTGGGACCAGGCGCTGGATATCATTCTGCAAAGTCGTGATCTGGAACAGCGCAAGAATGGCAATGTGATACGGGTCGCACCGCGTGAGGAATTGGCCAAGTCGGAAAAGACCGGTTTGACCTCGCGCCAGGAAATTTCCGAACTCGAAGAATTGCATACTGAAAGCTTCCAGCTGGGTTATCAGACGGCGGCTGCTGCTGCCGATATTTTGACCGGCAAGGGCGCGGTCAAAGGTGCTGCAGAGCAAGCGGGTACTACGCCATCCGGCAATGGTCAGGCTTCCTCAGCAAGCATATTGTCCAAACGGGGCAGCGCAATGGCAGACGCGCGCACCAATACGCTGTTTGTAAAGGATACGCCGTCCCGCCTTGAGGAAGTACGCAAGATTATCAAGCAAATTGATGTGCCGGCCAGACAGGTGCTGATCGAAGCGCGGGTGGTCGAGGCGCGTGACGGATTTGCCAGGAATCTGGGGGTAAGGCTGGGTTACACCGGCCAGCCAGTCGCTGCGGCGGGCGGCGCGAATGGGATTACCGGCATCCGGGGCGGCCTGATCAGTTCCACAGCTGCCTTGACCACGCCGACCACGGGTAATATTAATCTGCCTGTTTCTAACGGTGTGCTGGGTGCGGGTGCAGGAACATTCCAGTTTGCCTTATTTAATGCTATGGCCACCAAAGTGCTTAATCTTGAGTTAACGGCGATGGAGTCAGATTCACAAGGCAAAATCATTTCCAGTCCGCGTGTCGTCAGCTCAGATAATGATACCGATTGGGCAACTATCGAACAGGGTGAAGAAATTCCTTATGTGACGGCTACAGTCAGTACTTCTGGAACGACGTATACAACGGCCTTCAAGAAGGTGGAGTTGGGACTTAAAGTAAAGACCAAAATCACCCCTGACAACAACGTGGACATGACAGTAGAGGTTAAAAAGGACTCACGGGGTGATTTAATCGCGAATGCCGGGATTCCGGTTAACACTAACAAGGTAGTGACCAAAGTGTTAGTTGAGAATGGCGGAACGGTGGTCATTGGCGGCGTCTATAAGCAGAACGATCAGACTGTGGTGAACAAGGTGCCTTTGTTGGGCGATGTTCCTGTTCTGGGAAATTTGTTCAAGAGCAAGGCCGTTTCGATCAGCAAGGATGAGTTGCTGATTTTCCTGTCGCCTAAAATCATGCAGGACGCGTTGAACCTGCGTTAATCAGGCTGTTACCAAGAAATAGGCAGCATCAAGGCCCGGCTCAGTCCGGGCCTTTGAATTAATCGTTTACAATCCGGGCTATGCAAAACAGCACTACAAACAGTACACGCAAATACCAGTCGGGCAACCTGATTCTGGTCGGTATGATGGGCTCGGGCAAAACTACCATGGGGCGCATTCTGGCTAAGCATCTGGGCAAGGTATTTGTCGATAGCGATGAAGAAATTCAGTCGCGCACCGGGGTGACCATCCCCCATATCTTCGATGTGGAAGGCGAGGCGGGCTTTCGTCATCGTGAAACCGCTGCGCTGGAGGCGCTGCTGCAGCGTGATAATCTGGTGCTGGCCACGGGAGGGGGCGCGGTTTTGGCAACTGAAAATCGCATGATGATGCAGCAGAATGGCCTGGTTATCTACCTGAAGGGCAGCGTTCATGACTTGTGGCTGCGCACGCGCAACGATAAAAACCGCCCCCTGCTGCAAACGGGAAATGTGTATGCCAAACTCGTCGAATTGCTGCATCAACGCGATGCGCTCTATCAGCAGGCGGCTGATATCGTGATCCCTACGGGCAGGCAAAGCGTGCATGGCCTGATGCTGAGGCTGGCGGGTGAAATCGAGAACTACCGTAAACGTAACCAATAGAAGATTATGCAAACATTGACAGTAGGATTGAGCGAACGCAGTTATCCGATACACATCGGTACCGGTCTGCTGGCGAATATGGAGCTGCTGACAGCGCATCTACCCGGCAAGCGGGTTGCCATCGTCACTAACACCACGGTAGCGCCCCTGTATCTGGAAAAGCTGCAGCAGACCCTGCAGGAGATGGGCGTACATAGCATGCCCATCGTGCTGCCGGATGGTGAAGTCTACAAGACAGCCGATACGCTCAATACGATTTATGACGCGCTGCTGACCCACCGATGCGAACGCAGTACGCCGCTCATCGCACTCGGCGGCGGTGTGATCGGCGACATGACGGGTTTTGCTGCGGCGACGTATTTGCGCGGCGTACCCTTTATCCAGATACCGACTACGCTGCTGTCGCAGGTGGATTCCTCCGTGGGCGGCAAGACCGGCATCAATCACCCGCTCGGAAAAAACATGATAGGTGCGTTCTATCAGCCGCGACTGGTGCTGGCCGATATTTCCACGCTGGACACCCTGCCGGACAACGAGCTGTCGGCCGGGCTTGCCGAGGTCATCAAGTATGGATTGATCCGCGACCTGCCCTTTCTCGAATGGCTGGAGCAGAACATGGACAAGCTGCTGGCGCGCGACACCGAAGCGTTGCAATACGCGGTATTGCGCAGTTGCCAGCATAAGGCGGAAGTCGTGGCCGCAGATGAACGCGAAAGCGGCGAGCGCGCCCTGCTGAATCTGGGCCATACTTTTGGCCATGCCATTGAGTCGGGTATGGGTTACGGCAACTGGCTGCATGGAGAAGCGGTAGCGGCGGGCACGGTGATGGCCGCCGATTTATCGCAGCGCATGGGCTGGATCAGCGCGCAGGATGTGGCGCGTATTCGCACACTGTTTCAGCGCGCCAACCTGCCTGTTGTGGCTCCCGATCTGGGCGTGGAAAAATACCTGGATTACATGGGGCATGACAAAAAAGTTGAAGGCGGGAAAATGCGTTTCGTGTTGTTAAAGCAAGTCGGCCAGGCTGTGCTGAAGGGTGATGTACCTTCAGCATTATTGCAACAAACGCTTGAAGCGTGTGTATGACAGACCTCGCGCCCTATGCGGTGTCCGAGGCCAATTCGCGCGGCAGGCGTTTTCCTGAGGCCGCACCGCAAGGACGCAGTGAATTTCAGCGCGACCGGGATCGCATCATTCATTCCGGCGCGTTTCGCCGTCTGGAATATAAAACCCAAGTGTTTGTGAATCATGAGGGCGACCTGTTTCGTACCCGCCTGACTCATAGCATCGAAGTGGCACAAATTGCCCGTTCGATCGCGCGCAGCCTGCATCTGAATGAAGATCTGGCGGAAGCGATTTCACTGGCGCATGACCTGGGCCACACCCCGTTTGGCCATGCCGGACAGGAAGCGCTGAACGACTGCATGAAAGCTTACGGCGGCTTTGAGCATAATTTGCAGTCGGTGCGGGTGGTGGATGTGCTGGAAGAGCGTTATGCGACGTTCGACGGGCTGAATCTCTGCTTTGAGACCCGCGAGGGTATGCTCAAGCACTGCAGGCCGGAGCAGGCTGCACTTCTTGGCGAATTGGGCGAGCGCTTTCTGAAGAACCGCCGCCCTTCACTGGAAGGGCAAATCGCCAATCTGGCCGATGAAATCGCTTACAACAATCACGATGTGGATGACGGCTTGCGTTCAGGGCTGATCACTCTGGAGCAACTCGCTGCCGTGCCTCTGGTGGCGGAGCATTTGCAACAAGTGCGCAAGGTTTATCCGGATTTGCCCGAGCGGCGCGTGGTGCACGAAACGGTGCGGCGCATGATCAATACACTGGTGACCGATTTGATCCGGCAAAGCGCGATCAATATTGCCGCCCATAATTTGAGCAGTCTGGAAGATGTACGCAATGCCCCTGCGCTGATTGCCTTTAGTGCGGAGTTGAACAAACAGCAGCGCGAGCTGAAGAAATTCCTGCACAGCCACCTCTACCGTCATTACCGTGTGATGCGCATGAGCGCCAAGGCGCAGCGTATCATCCGTGATTTGTTCGGTGTTTTCATGGAAGACCCCCGTTTGCTGCCGTTTAAAATGCAGGACAGTCTTGCAGAGGCGGACAGAGCACGGGGGGTGGCGGATTACATTGCGGGCATGACGGATCGTTACGCGATACGTGAACATAAACGCATTTTCACCGTTGAAGAAGAGTCGGCATAAACCCAAGCCGGACAAGCCGAAACCAAACTTGTAGGTCGGGATTTATCCCGACGTTTTTGCTTCATTCAACACGTCTTGTCGGGATAATGCCGCAAGGGCATTTCCACGGAATATAAGCGATGAAACCACTTTATTCCTGAATAAAATCCCGACCTACGAAA
>JAUSLX010000267.1 GCA_030645775.1 Gallionella sp.
CAAATACTTTGTGCGGATCATGGCCGCCGCGATTCAGGCGCCAGATTTCGTCATCCGACATGTCGGAGACCATTTCCAGCAATTCGGGATATTTGCCGAAAAAATGTTCACGTACATACGCGCCATCTTTCGATTTGTAGGTCTGGTATTCGCCGTCCACCACTTCCTGCATGCGTTTTTGCAGCAGGCCGTTTTTGTCCTTGGCGAACAGGCGATCCCACTTGCCGCCCCAGATGATCTTGATGACGTTCCATCCGGCACCACGGAATACGCCTTCGAGTTCCTGAATGATTTTGCCGTTGCCGCGCACCGGACCGTCCAGGCGTTGCAAATTGCAGTTCACCACAAAGATTAAATTGTCGAGCTTCTCGCGCCCGGCCATGGAAATGGCACCCAGCGATTCCGGTTCATCCGTCTCGCCGTCACCCAGATAAGCCCATACTTTGCGGCCATCGGTTTCTACCAGGCCGCGATGTTGTAAATAGCGCATGAAACGCGCCTGATAAATCGCCATCAGCGGGCCCAGGCCCATCGATACGGTGGGGAACTGCCAGAAGTCCGGCATCAGCCAGGGATGCGGGTAGGAGGACAGGCCGTCCTTGCCTGTTTCCTGGCGGAATTTGTACATCTGCTCTTCGCTGATACGACCTTCGAGGTAGGCGCGGGCGTAAACGCCGGGGGATGAGTGACCCTGAAAATACACCAGATCGCCGCCGTGCGTTTCGGTCTTGCCGTGGAAGAAATGATTGAACGCCACGTCATACAGCGTTGCGGCAGATGCGAAGCTGGCGATATGGCCGCCCAGTTCGGACGAGTCGCGATTGGCATTGAGCACCAGCGCCATTGCATTCCAGCGCATCAGTGCACGAATGCGGTGTTCCATTTCGCGGTCGCCGGTCGAACGTTCTTCGTCTCCCAGCGCGATGCTGTTGCAATATGGGGTGGTTGCACTGAATGGCACGCCTGCACCTGAGCTGCGCGCCTTGTCTATCAATTGACCCAGCAGAAAATGGGCGCGTTCCGCGCCTTCATTTTTCAGTACCGATTCGAGTGCGTCCAGCCACTCCCGGGTTTCCTGTGGGTCATAATCAGGTAAGTTCGCCATCTTTTCACTTTCTCACTAAAATTATTCTTGTCGGAAACACCTTCGTCCGTCATGACGGCTTACGCCGAATGACGGAACTTACGTGTTCCCTGTTACTGAACAGTCTATCGTTTCTGCCTCGGTGACTATCCATGCAGTTTTGATATCTGTCTCTTCCTGTGGAATCTGCGCCACAATTTGCAGCCCGAACGCGGCGCAAACCAGCGTCGGGCGATGCGTCATTTGCGCCAGCAGTTTATCGTAATAACCACCGCCGTAACCCAGTCGCGCGCCATCCCGGCTAAACGCGACGCCGGGCAACAGGGCGAATTCTACCTCATTTATGTCATTGAGCCGTTTGCAGCATTCGACCACCGGTTCGCGTATCTTCCATAATCCCGCCGCCAACTGACTTTCAGGGTCATCGACCCAATACAAATCAAGCTGATTGGTATGGTGATTTACCTTGGGCAGAAGCAGTCGTTTGCCATCGGTCAACACCTGTTTTACCCACAAATCGCTGGCAAATTCGCTGCCGAAATTCATATAGCCCAGCACAATCCCGGCTTGTTGGTACTCCGGCAGTTGCAACAGGCGTTCGGTGATCGTAACGTTATACGCAGTGCGAGTCTCCTGCAAAAGCTGCTCACGCGCGGCGAGGATACTTTTCCTGATCTGCTGTTTTTCTGATGCAAGCGTCATCTTATCCAGCCTCTACGCCTTGCCGTCCGGTGCTTCTAGTTTCAACCCGTGGCAAAATGTCACGGGTTGCTCACTCTTGGCGCTCAGTCGCTCTGCTTCCTCAAATTCCAACCGTGCTTCCGGCGAGAAAATAACCCGCATCAGAAATCCCCGAAAATTTCTTCGGCAGGAATGCCTTGCACTTTCCCTGTCCGGTATGCGGCCAAACGGCGCGCAGCTTCTTCCTGCCAGATGCGACCAATTTTTGGGTCAGGCCGATCAAGGCTATGCAAAATCTGATCGACCAACTCGAATCGGTCTGCCGGATCAAGTTTTAATGCCAGTGCGGCAATTTCCTGTGCGCCCATTTCAGTCTCCTCGTGATAGATGGTTTTATCCAAGAAACAGCCGGTACGCCGGGTTGTCGCTTTCGTCGTAGTAGGGATAACCCAGGGTGTCGAGAAATTCGGTAAATACCTGTTTGTCGTGATCCGGCACCTGCATGCCGACCAGTACGCGGCCATAATCCGCGCCGTGGTTGCGGTAGTGAAACAGGCTGATGTTCCAGCTGTGATTCATTTTGTTGAGAAATTGCATCAGCGCGCCGGGGCGCTCAGGGAATTCAAAGCGGAACAGGATCTCGTCTTTGGCTTCCGGCGCATGGCCGCCGACCAGATGGCGCAGGTGCAATTTGGCCATTTCGTTGTCGCTCAAGTCCAGTGTGGGCAGGTGGTGGCTTTGCAATTTTTCTACCAGTTCGCCGGATTCCGCCTGATCGCGCACCTGGATGCCGAGAAAGACCTGTGCGGCTTTCGGGTCGGCAAAACGGTAGTTGAATTCGGTAATGTTGCGGCGCCCCAGCAAGGCGCAGAATTTGCGGAAACTACCGGGCGTCTCGGGTATGGTTACCGCTAGTATGGATTCGCGCTTTTCGCCGATGTCGGCACGTTCTGCGACAAAACGCAAGCGGTCAAAATTCATGTTTGCGCCGCTGGCGACGGCAACCAGTGTCTCGCCATCGAGTTGCTCACGTTCCGCATACAGTTTGGCTCCGGCAATAGACAGCGCCCCCGCCGGTTCGAGGACGGAACGGGTATCTTCAAAGACATCCTTGAGCGCAGCGCAAACGGCATCGGTGTCCACCAGGATGATCTCGTCTACCAGTTTGCGGCACAGGCGCAGTGTTTCGACACCGACCTGCTTGACGGCCACGCCGTCGGCGAACAGCCCGACATGGTCGAGCGTGATGCGTTTTTTGGCCTTGAGGGAGCGATGCATGGCATCCGAATCAACCGGTTGTACGCCGATGATTCTGATCTCGGGACGCAATGCCTTGACATAGGCGGCGACACCGGAAATCAGACCGCCCCCGCCGATTGCACAGAATATGGCATGGATAGGCTGGCTGCGCTGCCGCAAAATTTCCATGCCTATGGTTCCCTGTCCGGCAATAACATCAGGATCGTCGTAGGGATGGACGAAAGTCATGCCGTTCTGTTGTTCAAGTTCCAGCGCGTGAGCATAGGCGTCGGAGTAGGAATCGCCAAACAATACCACTTTCGCACCCCGTCCGGACACGGCCTGAATCTTGATTTGCGGCGTGGTGGTGGGCATCACGATAACAGCCTTGCAGCCGAGCTTGAGCGCGGACAGCGCCACGCCTTGCGCGTGATTTCCCGCCGAGGCGGCGATGACGCCGCGCTTCAATTGCTCAGGTGTGAGCTGCGCCATCTTGTTGTACGCGCCGCGCAGCTTGAACGAGAATACCGGCTGCATGTCCTCGCGTTTGAGCAGGATGGTATTGCCGGTGCGAGCCGATAAGTTCGGCGCGACTTCCAGCGGGGTTTCAATCGCCACGTCATAGACGCGGGCGTTAAGGATGCGTTTCAGATAACCATTCATATTCATTTACCTTTCAGCTGCGCAGATTAGCATAAAAGCATGCTTTATCTCTTGCGACACCGAGTAAAATCGGTTCAAATGCTACGCATGGAAAAAAATGAACAGCAGGGTTTTATCATACAAACGCAGGTGAAATATCTGGTCGATCAGTCCGATGAAGCAGCCGATCGTTTTGTATTCGCCTACACCATCAGCATCACCAATCTCGGCATACAGGCTGCCAAACTCATCAGTCGCCACTGGGTTATCACCGATGCGTTTAACCACGTACAGGAAGTGCGCGGTCAGGGCGTGGTAGGTGAGCAACCGCTGTTGCAGCCCAAACAGAGCTTTGAATATACCAGCGGTACGGTGCTCGCCACTCAGGTGGGTACAATGCGCGGCAGTTATCAGATGCAGGGTGCGGATGGCGCAGATTTTGAAGTCGATATTCCGGAATTTGTGTTGAGCGTGCCGCGTGTCCTTCATTAAGGTTTTATCAGACATGCGTATCGGAACCGCACTGGCGCCGCTGCTTTTTCTGGCTGCCTGCGCTACGCCACCCGCACCCCGTGTATGCCCCACTCCCCAGGTATGCCCTGTTCCGGCAGCATGCGTTGTGCCGCCTGCTGCTGTGGCGCCGCCCGTGGTAACCCCCGCAGCTCCGTTTGCGGTCAGCAAGTGGGAAATGTTGCCGGACTGGCAGAAGATGAATTTGCAGCCGAGTTGGGTGGCTTTTCTGCAAAGTTGCCGCGCCTTGAAGAACAAGCCGGACTGGCAGTCGGTTTGCGCACGTGCCGATGCGCTGGTTCAGCCGGATAACGAGGCGTTGCGGCTGTTCTTTGAGGATGCGTTTACCCCTTATCAGGTGTTCAATCCCGATGGCTCTTCGCAGGGGCTGATTACCGGTTACTACGAACCCCGTTTGTCGGGTAGCCGCGTCAGGACAGCGCGTTTCAAATATCCGCTGTACGCCGCGCCGGATGACATGCTGACGATAGATTTGAGCGAAGTTTATCCTCAGCTGAAAGATATGCGTTTGCGCGGACGGCTGGAAGGGAGGCGCATCCTGCCCTATTTCAGTCGGGGCGAAATTGATGAAGGCAAAGGCGCGCTGCGCGGGCGTGAATTATTCTGGGTGGAAAATGCGGTCGAATTGTTCTTTCTGCAAATCCAGGGTTCCGGTCGTATCGAATTGGCAGATGGCGCGCTGGTTAAAGTCGGTTATGCCGATCAGAATGGCCATCCCTATATTTCCATCGGCAAAAAGTTGATCGAAATGGGCGAACTCAAAATTGAGCAAGCCTCGATGCAGGGTATCAAACACTGGGCGGAGCAAAACCCTGCCAAGTTGACCGCGCTGCTTGAGCATAATCCCAGTTATGTGTTTTTCCGTGAATTGCCCGAAGGCTTGTCTGCCCCGTTAGGCGCACTCGGTGTGCCGCTCACCAATCAATACAGCATCGCGATTGATCCGCGCACCATTCCGCTGGGCGCGCCGGTATTTCTGTCCACCACTTACCCGAACACGGCAGAACCGCTGAACCGGTTGATGCTGGCGCAGGATACGGGCGGTGCGATCAGAGGCGCGGTGCGTGCGGATTTCTTCTGGGGTTTTGGTGATCAGGCCGGCGCTCAGGCGGGACGCATGAAGCAAAGCGGCCAGATGTGGGTGTTGTTCCCCAAAGGCGCAGAACCTGCGCTCAATTGAACCGCTAAACGATGTGCTCGTAGTCGTATCCGCGCTGTTTGGCTTGTTGCAGTGCGCTGTCGGCCAGTTTAAGCAGGCCCGGTGCGGTGGTGTCGCGCAGCGGTATCAGGCTGGTGCAGCCTATGCAAATCGTTACCACGCCGTCCGGTGAATCGTGATGCGGGATGTTCAGGGCGCGTATCTGGTTACGCAGCTTGCTTACATGCAGCTGCAGACCTCCGGGGCTGTCGCCCATTGATACGACGGCAAACTCGTCATTTTCATAGCGCGCGACACAGTCCGAGGCGCGCGAAAACGATTTGGCGATGCACTCACCGACCATGCGTAAGCAGGTATCTCCCGCCGGACGCCCATAGCGCGCATTGAAACGTCCGAACTGATCCAGGTCTATCACCAGTACCGACAGCAGGCTGTGCGTGCGTTGTGCGGTTTTCAGCATGTGATCCAGCTGCTCATCAAAGTGCTGGCGGTTGCTCAGTCCGACCAGCGGGTCGGTATGGGCCTGCCTGTCGTATTGCCGATTCAGTAAATCCAGATGGGACTGACGCAGGTGTTGCTCGGTCAGGGTGCGCTCGGTCACATCTTTCTGGATGCCGATGAAGTGGGTGAGCTCGCCTTGCTCGTTGCGCAGCGCAGAAATGCTCAGTTCATTCCAGAACAGAGCGCCGCCCTTGCGGTAGTTGCGCAGCGTGACTATGCAATTCCTGCCCTGATGCAAGGCTTCGCGCAGTATGGCGATGTCGGGCTGTTCAGTGTCTGCGCCCTGGAGAAAGCGGCAGCTCTTGCCGAGCAATTCGGCCGCCGGATAGCCGGACAGCCGCTCAAACCCCGCATTGACATAAATCAGCGGGAAATCCTTTTTTCGCGCATCCGCGATAGTGATGCCGTCGTGCGATTGATCGACAGCCTGGGCGAGCAAGTCGCGTGTGATCTCGGGCGAGGCGTTCACGCTGATCCCTCCAGATTCAGACGGTCGGCGTGAAGCACGTCCCGAAGAGCGCAGTCAGCCGTTTCACCCGGATGGGGTGTGCATGGGGCAGTGCAAACAAGACTACCGACCATGTTCGTCCAGATGTTTTTCCAGTTGTTCGGCAGGCAGGTAGCCGGGGACTTGTGTGCCATCGGAGAAAATCAGGTTGGGTGTGCCGTTTACCCGCAGTTTCTTGCCCGTTGCCACCACCTTGTCGGTAGGCGTATTGCAGGAAGCGCTGGCTGGTTTGATCCCTTTGAGCATCAGATCGTCCCATACCTTGACCGGGTCTTTTGCGCAGTGCACATTGCGTACGATTTCATCTGATCCTTGAAAAATCGGGTACATGAACATATACAGCGTGACATGGTTGATTTTGGAAATTTCCTTTTCCAGCTTCTTGCAGTAGCCGCAATTGGGGTCGGTGAAATAGGCCATTTTGCGCTGCCCGTTGCCCTTCACTTTTTTGATGGCAAGGTCCAGCGGCAGTTTATTGAACTCGATGGCAAATAATTTGTTGCGGCGTTGTTCGGTGAGGTCGGTGCGGCTCTTGATTTCGACGATGCTGCCATCGAACAGGTATAGACCCTGCTCATCGGTGTATAGCAACTGTTCGCCAATCACGACTTCATAGAGTCCTGAGTAAGGCGTTTTGACGACATGTTCAAGTTTGCCGATGCCGGGAAACTTGCTTTGCAGGGACTGGCGGATTTCAGTCTCGCCTGCATGGGCGGCGGAGAAGCCGAGGAACAGAAACAGGGCGACAATTTTTTTAGACAAAGTCATTTCATTTACTTTCGTGATATTTCGGTGGTTAGTTGAGGGCGTGTTGCATGAGTAGTTTTTTTAGTGGAACGATGTGATTCGTGATGTCCAGGCCGAGATTACGCAGGGTGCGTAACATTGGATCGTCGTTGCAGAACAGCTTCTTCAGGCCATAGGTAGTAGCCTGCATGGTGTGGATATCTTCGCGGCGTTTACGGTCATAGCGGCGCAGTAGTTGCGCATCGCCGCAATCGCTGCATCCGCCGCGATTGATCAGCAGTTCCGCCAGTTGGCGCGCATCGCGGAATCCGGTGTTCACGCCCTGCCCGGCCAGCGGGTGCATGTTGTGCGCGGCATCGCCTATCAAGGCCACACGCGGCGCGCTGATTTGCGGCAGGGTGAGCAGTCGCAGCGGAAACGCGGCGGGCGGCGTGACAAGCTGCAGTTTGCCCAGCATGTTTTGTGATGCGGCAGCGACCTGTGAGCAGAGTGCTTCGGGCGACATTGCCAGCAACGCAGCAGATTTTTCAGGGCTGACTGACCACACCATGGAAACGCGCAGGCCGGGCAGCGGCAGCAGGGCAAGAATGCCATCCTCCTGAAACCATTGGTGGGCGATGCCGCGATGCGGCAGCGCGCAGTTGAAATTGGCAACCACGCCATGTTGCTGATAGTCCACCGGCGCGGCAGAGATGCCCGCCTGATTGCGTACCCAGGAGTTGCGCCCGTCGGCGCCGACGATTAGCCTTGCGCTCAACGTCTGCCCGTCTTCCAGCGTGAGTTCGGCAGATTCTTCGGCTATCGAGAGTGCCTTGCAGCGTGCCGGATGGAAAAATTTCAGATTATCCTGAACCTGCAACACCCGCCACAGCGCGTGTTGCAGCGCACGATTTTCCAGTATGCAGGCCAGTTCTGGCACCCCCATCTGATAGGCGGAAAACTCCAGCTTAGAGTTCGTGTCGCCGAATACGCGCATTTCTTCCACAGGCGCAACGCGTGTTGGGTCAAGTTTTGCCCAGGCGCCGGATTGTTCGAGGAAACGGCGGCTGCCGGGACTGATTGCATAAATGCGGCTGTCCCAGCTGTTGACTGACGTCGGATCGCCGAGTTCAGGCGGGGAACCGGCTTCCACCAGCGCCAGCGACAGCCCGCTGTCTTTTAGCGCGGCGGCCAGGCTGGCACCCACCAGGCCGCCGCCGATAATCACAACGTCGTATTGCATCGAGGTTTTCATAGGGCTTAATCATAGCGATATTTTCCATGCCTGTCCGCATGCTTTATAATCCGCAACCCTATCTGAAAGTTAGCCATGCGCATCGGCCCCTACCAACTGAAAAACAATCTCATCGTTGCCCCTATGGCCGGGGTAACCGACCGGCCTTTCCGTATGTTGTGCAAACGCATGGGGGCGGGTATGGCGGTGAGCGAAATGGTTGCGTCCAATTCGTTGCTGTATGGTTCGGAAAAGACTAAGCGCCGCGCCAATCATGAAGGCGAGGTCGATCCCATTTCAGTGCAGATCGTCGGCGCCGACCCTAAAATGCTGGCAGAAGCGGCGAAATACAACGTGGATAACGGCGCGCAAATCATCGATATCAACATGGGATGCCCGGCCAAGAAAATTTGCAATGTGATGGCGGGTTCGGCCCTGCTGCAAAATGAGCCGCTGGTGGCAAAATTGCTTGAGGCGGTGGTGGGTGCGGTGAATGCACCGGTGACGCTGAAGATACGCACCGGCTGGGATACGCACAATCGCAATGCGGTACGCATCGCGCAGATTGCAGAAGCGTCCGGCATACAGGCGCTGGCGATTCATGGACGTACCCGCGCCTGCGCCTACACCGGCGATGCCGAATACGATACGATTGCGGCGGTAAAGGACGCTGTGAACATCCCCATCATCGCCAATGGCGACATCACCACGCCGGAAAAAGCCCGTTATGTGTTGCAGTATTCCGGCGCGGATGCGGTGATGATAGGCCGCGCGGCGCAGGGCCGCCCCTGGCTGTTCCGCGAAATTGAATATTTTCTGCAGACCGGCGAGCATTTGCCGGCGCCGGAAGTGGGTGAGATTCATCGCGTATTGCTCGGACATGTGAATGAATTGTATGGATTTTATGGCGAGCACACCGGACTGCGCGTGGCGCGCAAGCATATCTCGTGGTATACGAAGGGGCTGGTCGGTTCGGCGCACTTTCGCCATCAGATGAACCAGCTGGAAAGCCCCGAAGAGCAGCTGGCGGCCGTGAATGATTTTTTTGCAGAACAAGCGCAGCGTGGATTGCAGTTGCGTTATCTTGACGACCTGGTGCGGGAGGGAGTGGCGGCATGAGCGATTGCGCGATAGACGAAAACGAGATGGCACGTTACGTGCGTCTCTCACTCAGTGAATATTTCTGCGATCTGGACGGCGAGGAACCTTGCAGCGGTTTGTACGACATGGTGATAAATTGTGTCGAAAAGCCGCTGGTCGAGATGGTGCTGGCACAGGTGGGCGGCAATCAGTCGCGCGCTGCAGCCATGCTGGGCATCAATCGCAATACTTTGCGCAAGAAAATGCTGCTGCACGGGATTGAATAGTCGAGTTACGGCTGCGCCTAACCCGACCTACAACGAATTTATTTTTTATTGGAATCAACATGGCAACGATCAAACAGGCACTCATCAGCGTTTCGGATAAATCCGGCGTACTCGAATTCGCGCGGGGTTTAAATGACCTCGGCGTAAAAATTCTCTCCACCGGCGGCACGGCCAAGCTGTTCACTGACAACGGCATCCCCTGTACCGAAGTGGCAGATTACACCGGTTTCCCGGAAATGCTGGACGGCCGCGTCAAGACGTTGCAGCCCAAGGTGCATGCCGGTATTCTGGCACGCCGCGATCTGCCGGAACATGTCGCTACGCTGGCGCAGCACGGCATTCCCACCATAGACCTGGTGGTGGTGAACCTGTACCCGTTTGCGGCGACCATCGCCAAGCCGGATTGCAGCCTGGAAGATGCCATCGAGAACATCGACATCGGCGGGCCGACCATGGTGCGTGCAGCGGCCAAGAACCACGGTCATGTGGCGATTGTCACCGATCCGATTGATTACGCTGACGTGCTGGCCGAGATGCAGACCAACGCTGGCAGTGTTTCCGACGCGACCCGTTTCGATCTGGCAAAAAAAGCCTTTTCCCATACTGCGGCCTACGATTCCGCCATCAGCAACTACCTGACAACGGTCAACAGTGACGGCACTCGCAGCGAATTCCCGGCGCAGATCAACTTCAATTTCGCCAAGGTTCAGGAAATGCGCTACGGCGAGAACCCGCACCAGAGCGCCGCGTTCTACCGCGAACTGACGCCGCTGGCGGGCAGCATCGCCAACTACACCCAGGTGCAGGGCAAGGAGTTGTCCTACAACAATATCGGCGATGCCGATGCGACCTGGGAACTGGTCAAGACTTTTGAGCAGTGCGCCTGCGTAATCGTCAAGCACGCCAACCCGTGCGGCGTGGCGATCGCCGATACCCCGCTGAATGCCTACAAACTGGCCTATGCGACCGACACGACTTCCGCGTTCGGCGGCATTATTGCTTTTAATCGAGAGCTGGATGCCGAAACCGCCAGGCAGATCACCGACAATCAGTTTGTCGAGCTGATCATCGCGCCTGGCGTGACCGATGCCGCGCTGGCTGTCACCGCCGCCAAGCAAAACGTGCGCGTACTGATCGTGCCGTTGTCCAATGCGCACAATATTTATGACGTGAAACGCGTCGGCGGCGGCCTGCTGGTACAAACCCCGGACACTCTCAACGTGCAAGCTGCACAGCTTAAAGTGGTCACAAAGGCACAACCGAGCGCGGAGCAATTGCAGGATTTACTGTTCGCCTGGCGCGTCGCGAAATACGTTAAGTCCAACGCCATCGTATTCTGCCGCGGCGGCCAGACGCTAGGCGTAGGCGCAGGCCAAATGAGCCGCGTGGACAGCACCAAGATTGCCGCCATCAAGGCACAGAATGCAGGCCTGAGCCTGGTGGGATCGGTGGTCGCATCGGACGCATTCTTCCCGTTCCGCGACGGTTTGGATGTGCTGGCGCAAGCGGGCGCGAAGGCGGTCATTCAGCCGGGCGGTTCGATGCGCGATGCGGAAGTCATCGCGGCGGCGGACGAGCACGGCATCGCGATGGTTTACACCGGTTTCCGTCATTTCAGGCACTAAATACGATGATTGCCGATCACACCATACGAGAAGCAGCATTTTTATTGGGCGAAGCAGCAAAGCCGTCCAAAGTGATTCTGTTCGGTTCGTATGCGCGCGGTGATGCACGGGAGGATTCAGATCTGGATTTTCTGGTGGTTGAGCCGACGTTGCCGGATAAATTTAGCGAAATGGTACGTTTGCGGCAGGTGTTGCGCCCGCTTCGTGTGCCTGCTGATGTGTTGGTTTGTTCGCAGACGGACATCGTGCAACAACAATCATCCTGTTCCACGGCGGTTTACTGGGCGTTGCGGGAAGGTAAGGTGTTATATGACTCCGCCGCTTGATGTCGTTAATAGACTGCTGACGCTGGCTAAGCGAGATATCACGTCATTTCAGGCGTTGGCAACCCACCCAGAAGTAGATGTTTCTGCGCCGGGATTCTTTGCCCAGCAGGCAGTGGAGAAATGTCTCAAGGCGGTCGCTGAATACAACGGCATTGTGTTTCGCCGAACGCATGATGTGGACGAGTTAGTTGACCTGTTGTTGCATCATGGTGTGGAGATGCCTTTCCCGGCAGATTGTTTCAGTGGTCTTAATCCGTTTGCGGTCATTTTGCGTTACGAAGAAACGCCGTATATCAGCATGTCGCTGGAAAAAATGCAGCAATTGGTTGATTTGGCGTATCAATGGGCATCAGATATCTTAGTCAGGTAAATCAGGGTGGGCAGTCCGCTCACGCGGGTTATAAACCGGGAAGGGAGAAGGGATAAGTGAGAAGGGTAGTGAGCGCGTAGCGCAGTTTTACTCTTCTCTCTTCTCTCTTCCCTCTTCTCTTTTTTAAAGAGAGCATCAACATGAAAATTCTGGTAATCGGTTCCGGTGGTCGCGAGCATGCAATGGCGTGGCGATTAACGCAGGCGGCCAAAGTGCAGAAAGTCTATGTGGCGCCCGGCAATGCCGGCACCGCGCTGGAAAAAGGGCTGGAGAATGTCGCGCTCAGCAGCGTCGATGAGTTGCTGGCATTTGCAATTAGCGAAAATATTTATCTCACCGTAGTTGGTCCGGAAGCGCCGTTGGCCAAAGGTGTGGTGGATGCGTTCCGCAGGGCAGGGCTGAAAATTTTCGGACCGACCCGGGCCGCAGCACAATTGGAATCTTCCAAGGATTTTGCCAAGGCATTCATGGTGCGACACAACATTCCCACCGCGTTTTACGAAACCTTCAGCGACGCTGCGGCGGCGCATGCCTATGTGGACAGGCATGGCGCACCGATCGTGATCAAGGCGGATGGTCTGGCAGCTGGCAAGGGCGTGGTAGTGGCGATGACGCTGATTGAGGCGCATCAGGCCGTCGATATGATGTTGTCCAAAGAACATGTGGCCGGGCACCCGTCCGGTAACAAGCTGGGAGATGCGGGCGCGCGCGTGGTGATTGAGGAGTTTCTGGCCGGAGAAGAGGCCAGCTTCATCGTGATGGTGGACGGCAAAAACGTCTTGCCGCTGGCGACCAGTCAGGATCACAAACGTCTGCAGGATGGCGATATGGGACCCAATACCGGCGGCATGGGCGCGTATTCCCCGGCGCCGGTGGTCACGCCTGAAGTGTATGCGCGCGCGCTGCGCGAAGTCATTATGCCGACCGTGCAGGGCATGGAAAAGGAAGGGCATACTTACACCGGATTCTTGTATGCCGGGCTGATGATTTCGCCGGATGGCAGCATCAAGGTGCTGGAATTCAATTGCCGTCTGGGCGACCCGGAAACCCAGCCCATCATGATGCGGCTGAAGAGCGATCTGCTCAAACTGGTGGAACACGGGGTGAACGGTACGCTGGATAC
The DNA here is from genome assembly GCA_030645775.1 of Gallionella sp. Classification (GTDB taxonomy): domain Bacteria; phylum Pseudomonadota; class Gammaproteobacteria; order Burkholderiales; family Gallionellaceae; genus Gallionella. The sequence continues at coordinate 13,117 of JAUSLX010000267.1, forward strand.
CATAGAGGTGGAATGGGACAGACGCACGGCATTGGGTGTGGTGATGGCTGCCGCTCATTATCCCGATACGCCGCGTGCCGGGGATGTGATCAGCGGTTTGCCGGACAAGGGTGAGGAAGATGCGCATGTCTTCCACGCCGGAACGTCGCTTGTCGAGGGTAAGGTCGTGACCAGCGGCGGACGTGTGCTCTGCGTCACGGCGCTGGGCGACAGCGTGCGTATGGCGCAGCGCCGCGCCTACCAGATCGCGGATGAGATTCATTTTGACGGTTGTCAGATGCGTCGTGACATCGGTTTTCGGGCGATCAAGACAGCCAAGTGACACGGTATCGTTCCATCGCCGCACATCTGAAGCGCGGCGGGCTAATCGCCTATCCCACAGAGTCCTGCTACGGGCTGGGTTGTGATCCGGCCAATCGCGCTGCCGTGCTGCGATTGTTAAAGTTAAAGCAGCGCCCGCAACGCAAGGGGCTGATACTGATTGCCTCAGATTATCAGCAAGTTAAGCGCTATTTGCAGCCGCTGACGCCGGCACAGCAACACACGCTGTGTGAGGCCGGGGCACAGGCGATTAGCTATCTGATGCCGACACGCGCCGCCGCGCCACGCTGGTTGCGCGGTGCGCATGACACGCTGGCTGTGCGCCTGACCGCCCACCCCTACGCCAGACTGCTGTGCAAGGGGGTGCATAGCGCGCTGGTTTCCACCAGCGCCAATCGCAGCGGTCAGCAATCGATCAGGACTTATGCGGAATGTCAGCGTCAGTTCGGCAGGAAAGTCTGGGTATTGCCGGGGCAGGTGGGGAAACGCAAGCAGCCTTCGCGGATACTCGCGTGGCGGGATGGTAGAATCGTGCGCTGATTTGGAGTACGCAGCCTCGACTGCGTTTGGGAGTGCGCAGTCTCGACTGCGCTTTAATAATCAGGATGCAGCGACACATACACCCGCAAGGGGTACGCCGTGGTTGTAAGGGACTAAAGCCCCGACAACACACGCAGGCTGCACTCCACTGGGGGAAAATATGAGCAATAACGTAAACAGCGCAGCGGTAAATGAATATCTGCTCGAACTGCAGGAATTGATCGTCGAGCGTCTGGAACAGGTGGATGGCAAGAAATTCATCCGCGACAAGTGGCAGCGCGAAGCGGGCGGAGTGGGTATAGGCGCAGGCGGCGGCATCAGTTGTATCCTCGAAGAAGGTAATGTGTTCGAGCGCGGGGGCGTGGCGTTCTCTCATGTGCAGGGCGACAAGATGCCGGCTTCGGCGACCGCACACCGTCCGGAACTGGCGGGATGCAGCTGGGAGGCGATGGGCGTGTCGCTGGTGATGCACCCGCGCAATCCGTATGCGCCGACTACCCATGCAAACGTGCGTATGTTCATGGCGCACAAGCCGGATGGCGAATCCGTGTTCTGGTTTGGCGGCGGCATGGACCTGACGCCGTATTACGGCTTCGAGGAAGATGCCGTGCATTTTCATCAGGCCTGCAAGAATTCGCTCGCGCCTTTCGGCGACGACCTCCACCCGAAATACAAAAAATGGTGCGATGAGTATTTCTTCCTCAAGCATCGCAATGAGCCGCGCGGCATCGGCGGTATCTTTTTCGATGACCTCTCCGTACCTGATTTTGAAACTGCATTTGCGATACAGCAAAGCGTAGGCGATCACTTTCTGTCGGCCTATGTGCCTATCCTGGAAAAGCGCATGAACACGCCTTATGGCGAACGCGAACGCGATTTTCAGCTCTACCGGCGCGGACGCTACGTGGAGTTCAATCTGGTGATAGACCGGGGGACTATCTTCGGCCTGCAATCCAATGGCCGTACCGAATCCATCTTGTTGTCCATGCCGCCGCTGGTGAAATGGCGTTATGACTGGCATCCGGAAGCAGGCACGCCGGAAGCGGAATTGTACGATACTTTTTTGCAGCCCAGAGACTGGGTGTAACCACGCCCAGACAATCACTGTTGCAGTCGGGAGGGAATATGCAGGCCAAGGATCACTGGGAAAACGTTTATTCGACCAGGCAAACGGATGCGGTGAGCTGGTTCCAGCCGCACGCCGATCTTTCGCTTGATCTCATCAGGACAACTGGTGTGGGCCGCGAAGCGGGCATCATCGATGTGGGCGGCGGCGCATCTACGCTGGTCGACGACCTCGCTGCCGATGGCTACACCGATCTTGCGGTGCTCGATCTGTCAGCAGCTGCACTGGACGCGGCGCGTAAACGCATGGGGCCGCAGGCTGAGCGTGTGCAATGGATAGTGGCCGATATCACCAAGGCGGAACTCGGTGAGCACCGTTACGACATCTGGCATGACCGCGCCGTGTTTCATTTTCTCACCGACCCGGCAGATCGTGCCGCTTACGTGCAGACGGTGTTACGTGCGGTGAAACCGGGTGGTCATGTTATCGTCGCCACTTTTGCTGAAGACGGGCCGCTGCAATGCAGCGGATTGCCTGTGATGCGTTATCGTCCGGGTGAATTGCACGACCAGTTCGGCGCAACATTCACGCTGCTGAAGCACCAGAAAGAAGTGCATTCCACACCGTCTGGTGCAATGCAGCAGTTTATTTATTGTTACTGTCGGCGTTCCTGAGTTTTTCGCAGCAGGATGCCGCGGAACCATCCGCCCGCCAGCAAGGGCACATCGCTGACTATTTCCAGATCAGGCGCGGCGAGCAACACTTCCTCGAATACCACATCCATACGCGTGGCGATGCGGCGCGAGAGCGGGGTGAGCAGACGGCGCAGCGGGGCTGTTTGCTGTGGGCGCAGGAATTTGTCGAACAGGATGACAGACCCGCCGGGTTTCAGCACGCGGGCGGCTTCCGCGAGGCAGCGTTGCGGTTCCGGTACGACGGCGGTGATCAGGTGCAGTACCACATGATCGAAATGCGCATCGGGAAACGGCAGCGCCATGCTGTCACCCAATATCCAGTCTACCTGTAAATTTGCGCCGCGCGCCTTGGCGCGTGAGAGCATGCCGGCATTGAAATCAAGTGCGGTGTAATGGTGCAGGGCGGGCAGCAAAGGCAGATCCAGCCCGGTGCCCAGGCCGCTTAATAAAACTTTTTCGGCGGTATCGCGAGTCAAGGCGCTGAGCGATTGCTTGCGCGCTGCGCGCATCGGGCGCTCGATGACCAGATCGTAAAACGGTGCAATCAGACTGTAGCTGATACGCAGCAGCGGATTGCTGCGATAGTCTTGATCGTTTTTCAAAGCAGCGTCACTCCTGTTAGTCTGGCTTCCGTGATGGCCTGCGTCAGCGCATCAATGGCCTGAGTTCTGGCAAAACTTTTGCGCCATGCCAATGCCACCCGCCGCGAAGGCGCGGGCCTGGCAAACGGAATGGTTTTCAGCAAAGGGCTGCGATAACGTGCACTGTTCGCCGAGGCGGGCAGCACGGTGATGCCCAGTCCCGAAGCCACCATGTTGCGTATGGTTTCCAACGAGGTTCCCTGCTGAATTTCGGCACCTTTGCGGTTAAGTTCCGGGCAGGCCTCGACCACCTGATTGCTGAAACAGTGTCCGTTGTCGAGCAGCAATACTTTTTCACCGGCCAGTTCCTGTGCGTTGATGCTGCGACGAGCAAACCAGGGGTGCTCGATATTGACGACAACTGAAAATGGCTCGTCGTACAGCGGGCGGGTCAGGATGCTGGTGTCGCCGAACGGCAAGGCGATGATGATGACGTCGAGCTTGCCGTTACGCAGTCGGCTCTCAAGGTTTCCGGTAATGTTTTCCTCCACTTCCAGCGGCATGTGCGGTGTAAGCGACTTGAGTGCCGGGATCAGGTCGGGCAGCAGGTATGGGCCAACGCTGTGTATAACTCCGATGCGCAACGGTGTATCGAGTTGATTCTGTCCCTGCAGGGCGATTTCGCGTATGCGTTCGGCTTCTTCCAGCACGCGCTGCGCTTGTTCGATGATGGCGTGCCCTACCGGCGTGACACTGATGCTGCTTTTGCCGCGTTCAAATATCCTGACGGCCAGTTCCTGTTCCAGCTTTTGTATCGCCAGTGACAACGCGGGCTGACTGATGTAAGCCTTTTCCGCGGCGCGCCGGAAGTTGAGTTCCTGGGCGACGGCGACGATGTAGCGTAGTTCGTTGAGGGTCATGTCGCGCTCCTGTTGATTTGTATTGTAAATCACTATGGTTTGAACAATCAATTAGATATATCGAGTGGCTTTGCCTATAGTGGGGTCGCTGCAAGCAAAACACCTCATTAATCTACTGAACAGGAGAGCATCATGGTAAGACCAGAAATCAAGACCATCGCCAATCTTGAAGCGGCATTTGCCGGAGAATCAATGGCACATATCAAGTATCGCTATTTTGCCAAAATTGCACGCGCGGCGGGTGACGAGGAAACGGCTAAAGTGTTCGAAGAAACGGCCAATCAGGAAGTGCAGCACGCGCTGGGACATCTTGATCTGCTTTATCCCAAGGCCTCCCTGACCACGCAACGTTGTTTGCAGATGGCCATCGAGGGGGAGACTTACGAATACACCGAGATGTATCCGGGTTTTCTAAAAACGGCTCAGCAGGAAGGCAATGCAGCCGCAGTCTCGGAAATAAGCGAACAGATCGCCGAATCCATGGAGCATGCTGAACTGTTCAAGGTTACGCTGGAAAAAGCAGCCAAGCGCTTTGCCGCATTGGCCAGGGTGGAAGAGCGTCATGCCAATCAGTATCGTGCCGTATTGGCAAAAATATCTGCATAACAGGGAGAACAACATGAAAGTATGGCAATGTGTAGTGTGCGGATTCATTTACAACGAAGTGACAGGTTTGCCGGAGGAAGGTATCAGCCCCGGCACGGCATGGGCGGATATCCCTGCCGACTGGGCATGCCCGGACTGTGGCGTAGCAAAAGCGGATTTTGAGATGGTGGAGATATAACTAAACTAAGGAGAAAATCATGAGCAACTGCCCCGTAATGACGACTGCTGCCGGAAACGGAATTGGTGACAATCAGAACAGTCTCACCGCCGGCCCGCGCGGTCCGGTGTTGATGGCTGATTATCAACTGATGGAAAAGATGGCGCATTTTAATCGAGAGCGTGTACCGGAGCGGGTGGTGCATGCCAAGGGGGCGGGTGCTTACGGGAAATTTACTGTCACGGGTGATATTTCAAAATACACTTGTGCCGGGCTTTTCTCGGCAGTAGGCAACAGTTGCGAGACTTTTGCGCGTTTTTCCACCGTGGCGGGCGAGTTGGGTTCGCCGGACACGGCGCGTGACCCACGCGGTTTTGCGGTGAAGTTTTATACCGAAGACGGCAATTGGGACATGGTGGGCAACAATACGCCGGTATTTTTCATTCGCGATCCGCTCAAATTTTCCGACTTCATTCATTCGCAAAAACGCGATCCGCAAACCGGGATGCGTGATAACACCATGCAATGGGATTTCTGGAGTTTGTCGCCGGAATCCATGCATCAAATCACCACGCTGTTCTCTGATCGCGGTATTCCCGCCACGTTGCGCAATATGAACGGTTACGGTTCGCATACGTATAGTTTGTGGAACGACAAGGGTGAACGTTACTGGGTGAAATGGCATTTCAAAACCATGCAGGGTATCCAGACGCTGACCCAGGCGGAAGCCAACAAAATCGCCGGGGAGGACCTCGATTATCACCGCCGTGATTTGTTCTCCTCCATTGAAAAAGGTGACTTCCCTAAATGGCGCGTGATGCTGCAAATCATGCCCGAGCAGGAAGCCGAGAGTTATGCCATTCATCCTTTTGATGTGACCAAGGTCTGGCCGCATAAAGATTATCCTCTGGTGGAAGCAGGCGTGCTGGAGCTGAATCGCAACCCGCAAAATTATTTTGCCGAAGTTGAACAGGCCGCCTTTGAGCCGGGCAACTTGCCGCGTGGCATGGGAGCCTCACCGGACAAGATGTTGCAAGCGCGAATTCTGTCCTACCCGGATGCACACCGCTATCGTATCGGCGTGAACTATGCCGCGCTGGAAGTAAATAAACCGCATTGTCCGGTGCATCACTATCACCGCGACGGACAGACGCGCTTCGACGGTAATTTCGGCAGTGGGGTGAATTACCAGCCCAACAGTTTTGACGGCCCGGTTGATGCGGCGAAATATCAGGAACCGCCGCTGAAAATTTCCGGTGACGCGGATCGCTATAACCACCGTGATGGTAACGACGATTACACGCAGGCGGGCAATCTGTATCGTTTGATGAGCGCCGACCAAAAACGTCAATTGACCGATAACCTGGTTGGTGCGCTGAAAGACGTGCCGAAGTTTATTCAGTTGCGCCAACTGCAACACTTTTACCAGGCTGATCCGGCTTATGGTCAGGGTGTGGCGACCGGATTGGGAATCGATATGAAGGAAGTGATTTAGGCGATTGCAGACCAAGCCCTCAACCCGGGGTAATTCTGAGTGGCATGACGGTACCTGGAAAAAATGTCAGAGGGCTGGAAGATGAGGAACGCTTTATGAAACCGATTGTTGTGCTGGGCAGTGGCCTGGCCGGATACACGCTGGTGCGCGAGTTGCGCAAACTGAATCGCGAGATAGCCATCACTCTGGTGTCGCGAGACAGTGGCGACTATTACTCCAAGCCGATGCTATCGAATGCGTTTGCGCAGGGCAAGGATGCAAGCAGTCTGGTGCTGACTGCCGCCGCAGTGATGGCCAAACAATTGGACATCACAATGCTGGCAGATTGCGACGTGCGTGCAATCGATCGCACCAGCAAACAGCTGGATACCACGGCGGGGGTTATTGAGTATGACCGGCTGGTGCTGGCATTGGGTGCAGATCCGATACGCATTCCGCTGCAAGGTGATGCAGCGGAGGCGGTGTTATCGGTGAACGACCTGTCCGATTATGCGCAGCTTCGCGAGCGACTGGCTACGGCAAAATCCGTCGCCATCATGGGGGGCGGATTGATAGGCTGCGAATTCGCCAATGACCTCGCGGTGGCGGGCTATGAAGTCAGCGTGATCGATCCCGGGCCTTACCCGCTTGCGTCTTTGATGCCCGAGCAGGCGGGCGGCCAGTTGCTGAAACCCTTGGCTGATTTGGGCGTGAGATGGCATTTCGGTGTGGCGGTGCAACGTGTAGATAAAGCACTATCCGGTTACGCGCTCACGCTCACTGATGGCACGGTGATTCATGCCGACCTGGTGTTATCCGCAATCGGCTTGCGCCCGCGTGTTCAGCTGGCACGGGAGGCAGGGCTGGAGGTGAATCGCGGTATTGTGGTGAACGAACGCTTGCAAAGTTCGGACGCCGCCATCTTTGCGCTGGGCGATTGCGCCGAAATCGATGGCAAAGTCTTGCCTTTTGTCTTGCCTATCATGCATGCCGGGCGTGCGCTGGCAAAAATATTGAATGGCGACGACACACAGGTAATTTTTCCCGCTATGCCTGTGGTCGTAAAGACGCCTGCCCATCCCATCGCCGTGTCGCCGGTGGCGCGTGATGCGCTTGGCTCATGGCGGACGCTGGCATCGGGGAATGGCATCAGCATGGGCTTTTTTGACCCGCAAGACAGGATTACCGGATTCGTCCTCACGGGTGTATATGCCGGCGAGCGAAATGAGATGGCCAAAAAGATTAATAATTAGCACACATTGAGATCGTAGTAGGTGGTTGGGTAGGCAGCGGCTTGAAATATAGAAAGTGTGATGCACCGATAAAATGCCCTGTTAATGAGTGGCACTAACTGGTCATTGCGGCGGATAGCTATAGGTTTTTGTGCAGATCCGGCGCATTCAAACATTGATTAGTTGCCAGTCCGCACAAAGGAAATTGCCTTGAAAATACCCGCTCTGCCGCAAGATGAGCATGTCAGAATTGAAACGCTACGCTCACTCAGTATTTTGGATACGCTGCCGGAGGAGCGCTTTGATCGCCTGACACGCATGGCAAAACGCCTGTTCGGTGTACCTATCGTACTTGTCAGCCTTGTGGATGAGAACCGTCAGTGGTTTAAGTCCTGTGTAGGTCTCGTTACCAGTGAAACCTCGCGCGATATTTCCTTTTGTGGGCATGCGATCCTCGGGGATGGCGTGTTCATTATTCCCAATGCAATTGAGGATGAACGTTTTGCGGATAACCCGCTGGTTTTGAATGATCCTTATTTTCGTTTTTATGCCGGATGTCCACTGAGAGCCCCGAATGGTCAAAAGTTGGGGACGCTGTGCATTATTGATCGAGAGCCAAGAAATTTCGGGGAAGAAGATGTCGAAGCCTTGGAAGATTTAGCCGCAATGGCAGAGCTAGAACTTGAGGCTATCCAGCTTGCGACGCTGGATGAGCTTACCAACATCTCAAATCGGCGCGGCTTTACGATGATTGCCAAACACAGTCTGCATCTCTGTGAACGGCAGAAGATTCCAGCATCACTGGTTTTTATGGACTTAGACAACTTTAAGCCAATAAATGATAGCTTTGGACATGCGGAAGGTGACCGTGCGCTGACTTTCTTTGCAGAGCAGATGAAGCACACATTTCGGGATTCAGATATCTTCGCGCGGTTGGGGGGTGATGAATTCGTTGCATTGCTCACGAATACCTCAAAGAAGAAAACAGAAAGTATCGTTGAAAAATTCCGACAATCACTGGAAAAAGACAATCAAAATGCCTGTCGCGGATACGATATTTCGTTTTCGTACGGCATTGTGGAATATCGTTCTGATATGCATGTCACGCTTGAGGCGCTGTTGGCAGACGGTGACTCAATGATGTATCAATTTAAAAAATCAAAGAAATTGCTTCTTTAGAGGATGGGAAGATGAACTTCTGCAGATTCGTCCAGAAAGTGACGAGGATCCAAAATCAGAGGCAGAACACCAGCAAATATCTGCTTGCTTTGCGCACGGCACACGGCAGATGGGATTGCCAGGTGCAAGAAAGCGCAGGAACCTTTTGCATCATTGAAGTAGACCGGGAATTCAGCGCGGGATGAAAAAATCCAGGATGATGCCGGAGAATACCGCAGCGCCGAACCAGTTGTTATGCAGGAATGCCATGAAACAGGCATCGCGCTGGCGATTTTTGATCAGCGTGTAATGATAAAGCGCGATGCCTGCAGCCGTCAGCAGGCCCAGGTAATACGCTGCGCCCATCCCGGCCATTTCCCCCGCTATTGCAAGTAGTATCAGTGTGACGGCATAGCAGGCCATCACTGCCGCGACATCGTATTTGCCGAACCACAGGGCGGAGGAGTGGATGCCGAGATGGATGTCGTCGTCTCTATCCACCATCGCATATTCGGTATCGTAAGCGATTGCCCAGAATGCGTTCGCGCATAAAAGTATCCACGCCACGGGCGGCACGTGGTCTAGCTGAGCGGCAAAGGCCATGGGTATGCCGAAACCGAATGCGATGCCCAGATAGGCTTGCGGAATGGGGAAGAAGCGTTTGGTGAACGGGTAGCTGGCTGCCAGAAATACTGCGGGAATCGACATCAGCTTGGTCAGCGTATTGAGCGGCAAGATCAACAGCAGGGAAATTATGGCGAGGGCTGCTGCCAGCCATACCGCCTCGCGGGGTGCGATGCGTCCGCTGGTGACGGGGCGCGCCTCGGTACGCTTGACGTGTTTATCTATGTGGCGGTCGGCAAAATCGTTGATTGCACAACCGGCGGAGCGCATCAGTATCGTGCCCAGCGTGAAAATCAGCACGATGTGCCAGGCAGGATGACCCTCGCCGGCTATCCACACCCCCCAGAGCGTCGGCCATAACAGCAGCAGTACGCCGATGGGGCGATTCAGGCGGGTAAGCTGCATATACAGCGATAAGCGTTCGGTGATCATCATTTTTTTAGGTGCAAAATTTCGGGCAAAAATATTTCGGTTACCAGCAACGGTTCATCATGTAAATAAAACAGGGATCTGCGTGCCCACAGGCGGTCAGGAGGTGCGGTCAATATGCCGGCTGCGCGCCGGTACAACGGATGATGTGCATGCAAGGCCTTGTAATGTAAGGGGCGGCGTGAAATGAGCGGATGTGAGAACAGCACCGCGCCCAGCGGCTTGTTGCCCAGTTCACGCACTGCTTGCCAGGCGCCGCGCAGGTGACGGGCGGCACAGGTGCTGTGGGCGAACACCACGGGCTGGTCGTCGGCGTACAGGAATACCTCCCGAGACCAGGCGAGTTGTTGCGGTGCAATGCCCAGCAGGGCGGATTCGTCCCGTGCGATGCGCGCCAGCCCGTTGCACAGCTTGCGCACGGAAAAATGTGTGCAACGCTGCTGGATGCGCAGCGTCAACGAGCCGTGGTCGCGCAGCCAGGGCGATAATTCGGCGCTGGCACCCAGCACTGTGCTGTTCCAGTATGTGTCGTTATACGTGCAAATAGTCATGTTTGTTTGCCATCCAACGCTGTAAATAGCTGCGTGCGGCATCCGGGTAGTCGTGCAGCAATTCGTCGGCGACCAGGCGCGCCTGTTCCAGTAAATCTTCGTCTGCGTTGATGTCGGCGAAGCGCAACATTGCCACACCGCTCTGCCGTGCACCGAGCAACTCGCCCGGCCCGCGCAATTGTAAGTCCTGCTGTGCGATTGCGAAGCCGTCTGTGTTCTCGAAGATGACTTTAAGCCGCGTTCGGGCCAGTTCGGAGAGGGGTTTCTGATACAGCAGGATGCACAGGCTTTGCGCAGAGCCGCGCCCCACCCGTCCGCGCAACTGATGCAGTTGAGCCAGTCCCATGCGCTCGGCGTGGTCGATCACCATCAGGCTGGCGTTCGGCACATCCACGCCGACTTCGATCACCGTGGTCGCGACCAGCAGTTGCAGTTCTCCAGTTTTGAATTCCGTCATGACACTGACCTTCTCGGCGCTGTCCATCTTGCCGTGTACCAGGCCGATGCGCAGTTCCGGGAAAGTGTCGGTCAATAACTGATGGGTTTCCAGCGCGTTTTGCAATTGCAGCACTTCGGACTCGTCTATCAGCGGGCACACCCAGTAGGCCTGTTGTCCGCCGATGCAGCTGGCGCGCACTCGTTCGAACACCTCGTCGCGGCGTACATCGCTGACTAGTTTGGTGATCACCGGCGTCCTGCCGGGCGGTAATTCGTCTATCACCGACACGTCCAGATCGGCGTAATAACTCATCGCCAGCGTGCGCGGAATCGGTGTGGCGCTCATCATCAGCTGATGGGGTTCTTGATATTTGGTTTTTGTGGAGTCGGCAATATTCGTCATCTTTCCTTTGCTGTGCAGGGCCAGACGTTGCTGAACGCCGAATTTGTGTTGCTCGTCGACGATGGCCAGTCCCAGTTTGTAGAAACTTATCTGCTCCTGAAACAGCGCATGCGTACCGATGGCGAGCAGCGTTTCGCCTGATGCGATCATTTCCGCGGCCAGTTTCTTGTCCTTTTTCTTCAGGCTGCCGGACAGCCAGACAGGGGTAATACCCAGAGGGGCGAGCCACTCGGAAAGCTTTAGAAAATGTTGTTCGGCCAGTATCTCGGTGGGCGCCATAAGAGCTACCTGATAGCCGTTCTCGATAGACTGCAAGGCAGCGAGCGCGGCGATGATGGTCTTACCGCTGCCGACATCGCCCAACAGCAGGCGTTGCATTGGATGGGGTTTTGCCATATCCAGACTGATTTCGGCGTAGACCTTTTGCTGGGCTCGCGTCAATGCAAACGGCAGGTTTTTCAACAGCGCTCCGGTATGGTTTTTTTGCGGCGGCAGCGCGGGCGCGTTGCGCTGGCTGCGTTCCCTGTGATGCACGCGCATCGAGAGTTGCTGCGCTAGCAATTCATCGAACTTGATGCGCCGCCACGCGGCGTGGCTTTTATCCTCCAGACAACTTGCTGGGATGTCGGGCGCAGGATTATGCAGCAGGCGAATGCTTGCAAAAAATCCCAATAAATTCAATCTATCAACAAAAAAATCTGGCAGCGGGTCGGTGACAGGAAAGACCTCCAGCGCATTGGCGATCAGCTTCTTGAGTGTCGCTTGCGACAAGCCAGCCGTGGTCGGATAGACCGGTGTGAGGCTGGTTTGCAACGGCGTTTCATCCTCCACCGCACGGCATTTTGGATGCACCATCTCCAGCCCGTAATAGCCCATGCGTACCTCGCCGATGGCGCGTATCTGATTGCCCACCGCGAGCAATTTAGTCTGACTGGGGTAAAAGTTCAAAAAGCGTAAATACAACTCGCCGCTTGCATCCTGCAAACGGCAAACCAAGGTGCGACGCGGTTTGAAGAGAATTTCGCTGTGCGTGATGACGCCTTGCACCTGCACCGTCTCGCCGGGTTCTACCGTGGCTATCGGCGCCAGATGCGTTTCATCCTCATAGCGCAGCGGCAGATGCAGCAACAGATCGGCGCGATGATGTATCCCCAGCTTGGCAAGCCGGGATAAAGTTGCTGCTGAAATTTTAAGCGGAGTGGTCAAGCTTCGTAGGGTGGACACGTCTTTGTGTCCACGCGTTGCGTTCTCTTTCGTGTGGGCAGAATCTGCCCACACTGCCAACTACCAACTTTTGTTCCGGGTTCATCGTAAAAATCCCAGTTCGAACCAAATTTCTCCGGTACGAATGTCTGTCAAGCCCTCGGTAAAATTCTTAAGGCCGAGCGCCTTGGTATAAGCGTCTTTAACGTCTTCTTCGCTGCGGACTTGCTGGAGTTGGGCGTATAAACTCATGCGCCTTCCACCCCATCCAATTTCAATCCGAGTAACACGCTGTCTCGCGTCAGCAAGGTGATTCTTTCGTCTTGTGCCTGCGCGATAAGCAACAGGTCGAAGGGGTCATTGTGAGCGCAACGCAAGCCACGCACAGCTTCTATGTGGCGCGGCAGAATGGCTAACAGCTTGAATCCCTGCGCTTCGAACTGTTCGGTGATTGATCCTGACGGCAGAGGGAGTTTACCTTTGGAATTCTTCAGCACCATTTCCCACACGCTGGCGACGCTGACGATGATTTCTGCTTCTGTGATAAGGCGCTGAGTTTGCTTGCCCAAGCGAGCATCCGCCGTCATCCACCAATAAACCAGATGGGTGTCGAGCAAATAGCGTTTCACAACAAATTTCCTGCCAAAAGTTCTTCGGCAAGAGCGGCGTTGGTCGGCGCGGCATCCCAATCCTCATCCTCCTTTGGAAGGGAAGACCATGCACCCGGCTTGCGAGATGAAGGTGACTGAGACACTTTAACCAATCTGACCACCGGAACGCCTTTGTTGGCGATGATCACATCCTCACCCGCCAGCGCGGCCTGCACTAACTTGGAAAGCTGGCTTTTAGCTTCGAGCATATTGCATTGCATGACCGGACTCCTTGAGGGATTAAAACGAAGATGCAGTTTAACCTCTTGTGGCTAAGTTAGCCAACCACCAGCACGCCATCCATTTCCACCAGCGCGCCGCGCGGCAGGGCTGCGACACCTACGGCGGCACGCGCAGGGTAGGGTTGCTGGAAATAACCTGCCATGATCTCGTTTACCTTGGCGAAATTTTTCAGATCGATCAGATAGACGTTCAGTTTGACCAGATCGTTGAGATCGCTATCGGCCGCATTAGCCACGGCGCGCAGATTCTGGAATACGCGATGGATCTGTTCATCGATGCTCTCTACCATCTGCATGGTGGCGGGGTCGAGGCCGATTTGCCCGGACAGATACACCGTGTCATTCACGCGTATTGCCTGCGAATAGGTGCCGATCGCAGCAGGGGCGTCCGGGGTCTGAATGAATTGTTTGTTGGCCATGTTGAAAATCCTGTCAGTAGTTAATTGTCGGTGCAGATTATAACTGACACCTGCATTCCAACGGCTATACGGCGATTTTGAATATGACCTTGCGCACTTGCCCGGTGGATACCAGCGGCGCATGCGCATCCCCAGGGAAGAAAATGCAAAAATGGCCGGGAGGTGTCGCGATCCAGGTGGCAGGTTCATCGTTAAAGAAGCGGATGTCGCGTGTTTCGCTGTATTCGTCCACCGGGTCGTGGCAATCTGCAAGCGACTTCCAGCCCATCTCATCCACGCCTTCCAGTACCAATTGAATGTCGATGTAGCGACGGTGGCATTCCAGTTTCGCTGCTACACGCGCGCGTCCCGGCACATGCTCCACGATGGCAAACAGCTTGTCCTCAATAATCGGATATACGCCAGGCGACAATGCATTTAAGTCTGTGTCGCGGATGTAGTCGAACGCGCGCGGAAACAGCGGATGCAGTGCCGCGTAGCGGTCGGACTGGGTGAGCGTGGAGAAAATCATGGTATGTATTCCGAATGGAGTTAGGGCTGGCCTATAAAAATCGTGCGATCATCCCTTTGGATAAATCGCCTTGCATAGGTATCTGCACGTGATGGCCGCTGCCGGGAGCGACGGTGATGGCCTCACCCTTCTTATTGCGAATTTCGCCAAGATCGATGATCTGGTTGCCTGTCGGGTGAATGATTTCCAGCCGGTCGCCGACCTGGAATTTATTCTTTACGTCGATTTCTGCATAGCCGTCCGCACAAGACACGATGTCGCCGACATACTGCTGGCGCGTGCTCTCCGAATGGCCGCGCAGGTAGTTCTGCTGCTCGTGGGTGTGGTGACGCTCGTAGAAACCGTCCGTATAGCCGCGATTGGCCAGGGCATCCAGCGCACCCAGCAGGCCGTAGTTGAACGGGCGGCCTGCGACCGCATCGTCGATTGCCTGACGATAGACCTGGGCGGTGCGCGCGACGTAATAGATGGACTTGGTGCGGCCTTCAACTTTCAGCGAGTCGATGCCGATCTTCGCCAGACGCTCGACATGTTCCACCGCGCGCAGGTCTTTGGAATTCATGATGTAAGTGCCGTGCTCGTCCTCCATCACCGGCATCAGCTCATTGGGGTGATCCTGGCGGGCGATGACATAGACGCGGTCTGCCATGGGATGGCGTTTTTGTTCTCCGCAATCGGACAGCGCGGAATTGCTCAGTGCCTTGTCGAAATCAAAATCCAGTTTTTCAATGTCGCCGGTGCCGTTCTCCTCCGCGTTGTCCATCTTGTAATCCCAGCGGCAGGAGTTGGTGCAGGTGCCCTGATTCGCATCGCGATGGTTGAAATAGCCTGACAACAAACAGCGCCCGGAGTAGGCGATGCACAACGCGCCATGCACGAACACTTCCAGCTCCATGTCCGGACATTCCTGGCGGATTTCCTCGATCTCATCCAGCGATAACTCGCGCGACAAAATCACGCGGGTCAGCCCCAGCGATTTCCAGAATTTAACCGCCGCGTAATTGACGGTGTTGGCCTGAACCGAGAGATGCACCGGCACTTCCGGCCAGCGTTCCCGTACCATTGCGATCAGGCCGGGGTCGGCCATAATCAGCGCGTCCGGTTTCATTGCGATGACCGGTGCCATGTCGGCCATATAGGTCTTCACCTTGGCGTTGTGCGGCATCAGGTTGCTGGCGACGAACAGTTTTTTGCCCAGCGCATGGGCTTCCTGTATGCCGATCTGCAACTCCTCCATCTTGAATTCATTGTTGCGCGCCCGCAAACTGTAGCGCGGTTGCCCGGCATACACGGCATCTGCACCGAAGGCGTAGGCGGCACGCATTTTGTCCAGGGTTCCTGCGGGTAATAATAGTTCCGGTACGCGTAACTGACTCACAAGGATAGTCCTTCTATAATTCCGATGCAGGGCGCAGACTGGTTAAGCGTATAGAAATGCAGACCGGGTGCGCCGCCCGCCAGCAGCTTTTCGCACAGGCGGGTGGCCACGTCACGTCCGAAGGCTTGCACCGATTCGCTGTCGTCGCCGAAACCTTCCATGGTCTTGCGCATCCAGCGCGGAATTTCCGCACCACAGGTGTCCGAGAAGCGTGCCAGTTGCGAGAAACGCACGACGGGCATAATGCCGGGCACGATGGGGACGGTGATGCCTAGTTTGTGGCATTCGTCCACGAAATGGAAATAGCTGTCGGCGTTGTAGAAATATTGCGTGATCGCGGAATTCGCGCCCGCATCGATCTTGCGCTTGAAATTGAGAATATCGTCGCGCGCCGATCTGGCCTGCGGGTGAAATTCGGGGTAGGCCGCGACTTCCAGGTGAAAATGATCGCCCGTCTCGGTACGGATGAATTCAACCAACTCGTTGGCATACTGGAATTCGCCAGCCGTCGCCATGCCGGACGGCAGATCGCCGCGCAATGCGACGATGCGGTGGATGCCCGCATCCTGATAGGTTTTGAGGATGGCGCGGATGTTTTCGCGGGTAGAGCCGACGCAGGAAAGGTGGGGGGCGGCATCAAAGCCTTCCGCCTTGATTTGCGTGACGGTCTCCAGCGTGCGATCGCGGGTAGAACCGCCCGCGCCAAAGGTCACAGAGAAAAATTCGGGATTGAGCGCGGCGAGTTTAGCGCGCGCGATGGTGAGTTTTTCCACGCCTTCATTGGTTTGAGGCGGGAAGAATTCGAAACTGATATGCGAGTTGCTCATTATTTTCTCAATAATTGTGCGGCCGCTGATGTCAGCGCCCAGGTAAACAGACTGTACAACAAGGCACCCAGAACACCATGCCAGAAGCTATCGACGATAAAGTCGCGCAATACCGAGCCGACTAGCCAGAACAGCAGTCCGTTGATTACGAAAATGAACAGACCCAGCGTGACCAGGGTGACCGGCAAAGTGAGCAGTAACAACAAGGGACGGATTAGCGTGTTCACCAGACCCAGCAGGAATGCGGCGACCAGCGCGGCGGTGAATCCTTCTACATGAATGCCAGGCACAAAATTCGCCACGGCGATCAAGGCCAATGCATTCAATATCCAAATTATGAGCAGTTTCATCGCATCTCCTTGTGGCTACATGGCAAAAGCCGCCCCGCCCGTAGTCATCACGGGGAGGCGGCAGTCTGAAGCGCGTGCGAGCTTAGTAACGGTAGTGATCAGCCTTGTAAGGGCCATTCTTAGGTACGCCGATGTAAGCGGCCTGCTGGTCGGTCAACTCGCTCAGCTGCGCATTCAGCGTAGTCAGTTGCAGACGCGCAACCTTCTCATCCAGATGCTTGGGGAGCGTGTAAACGCCGACAGGATATTGGTCGAGGCGGGTAAACAGTTCGATCTGCGCGATGGTCTGGTTGGCAAACGAGGACGACATCACGTAGGACGGATGGCCGGTGCCGCAACCCAGGTTGACCAGACGACCTTCTGCCAGCAACAGGATGCGCTTGCCGTCCGGCTTGTCCTCGCTAGGGGGGAAGATCACGTGATCGACTTGCGGCTTGATGTTTTCCCACTGGTATTGCTTCAGGGAAGCGACATCAATTTCGTTGTCAAAGTGGCCGATGTTGGAAACGATGGCGTTGTTCTTCATCTTCGCCATGTGATCATGGGTGATGACATGGTAGTTGCCGGTGGTGGTGACGAAGATGTCGCCATGTTCGCAGGCGTAATCCATGGTTACCACGCGGTAGCCTTCCATCGCGGCTTGCAGTGCGCAGATCGGGTCGATTTCCGTCACCCATACCTGAGCGGACAGCGCACGCATCGCCTGTGCCGAACCCTTGCCTACATCGCCATAACCGACGATAACCGCGATTTTGCCCGCGATCATCACGTCGGTGGCGCGTTTGATCGCATCAACCAGCGATTCGCGGCAACCGTACAGATTGTCGAACTTGGACTTGGTAACGGAGTCGTTTACGTTGATCGCAGGGAATTTCAGTTCGCCGCGCTCATGCATCTGGTACAAACGATGTACGCCGGTGGTGGTTTCTTCGGTCACGCCCATGATTGCGGCCAGACGTGTGGAATACCAGGTGTTATCAACTGCCAGCTTGGCCTTGATGGAATTGAACAGGCAGATTTCTTCTTCGGAACCCGGGTTGTCCAAAAGCGTTGCGTCTTTTTCAGCGCGCGTGCCCAGATGCAGCAGCAGTGTCGCATCGCCGCCGTCGTCCAGAATCATGTTGGACAGAACTTTGTCGCCATTTGGCGCGTCCGCCCATTCAAAGATACGGTGGGTGTAGTCCCAGTATTCGGTCAGGGATTCGCCTTTAACTGCGAATACAGGTATGCCCGTCGCGACAATCGCAGCCGCCGCGTGATCCTGTGTGGAATAGATGTTGCAAGAAGCCCAGCGTACTTCTGCGCCCAGGGCGGTCAGTGTTTCGATCAGTACGCCAGTCTGGATGGTCATGTGCAACGAGCCGGTGATGCGCGCGCCTTTAAGCGGCTGGCTGGCTGCGTATTCATTGCGGATGGCCATCAGGCCGGGCATTTCGATTTCGGCGATGGCCAGTTCTTTGCGGCCCCAAGCCGCCAGGGACATGTCGGCGACGATATAGTCGGTGAATCCGTTTTCAACAGCGTTCATAAAAACTCCATTCATTGTATTGGTTAATGAATAGGTGCCGTTGATGCAAAATCACTGCTCCGAGCCTGACGGGGGCGTTCAAACCCGCTGCAGCACCTCTCGGAGGACGCGGATTATAAACGTAAAAAGTATTTTTGGCTAAGAATAGATGGCGGGTTTTTCAGTGGGGGGCTATGCCGCTCCATCATTCCTGAATGCCGATGAGGCTTCATTTTACCGACTCTTAAATGAACTTGTCGCTGTAGTCTGTCCAAAATTAATCAGCCGTCTCAGACGGCTGATTATACTCAGACGCAACCCGTCGGCTTGGGCATGCCGCCGTATTTAGTGATCGGCTTCATCGGGCCGGTCATCCACAATTCAAAGACCTCTTTCTGATCTTCGCCGATGTGCTTGGCGAACTTGCGTATCGGTGGTACTGAACCGAATTGCTCGTAAAACTCACGCGCCTTCATGATCTGCTCCCACTTTTTTTCATTCAACTCATAGCCATCCGCCTCGGCCATCGCACGACCGATCTCCTCCGACCAGTCACTCATATCAACCAGATAACCATCACCATCACGATTTGGGAGTTCCATATTCACAACCTTTCACATAAAGTTAACATTAGGGAAACTATATATTGCCCGACAAAATTAGTCAAGCATTGTGCTCTGAGCCTCTCCTTAATAATTATTCCCTGGGCCAGTAAGCGGTGGCTATACCTTCACCCAGATCAGCATCGATCAAACGGCGGCGCACCTCAAGCAGGCGTTCGATCAGCGCAGGTTCAACCCTGGCATACGCTTCTGCGTCCGGTTTGCGACTCACCACCACGCCCAGCAATTCGGTAATTGCATTGCCTATGGAGTTCTGGCTGATGGTCACAATCAACCTGCCCGCATCATTGCGATAGATCAGTTGCTTGAATGCGGGTTGCCAGCGTATCGCACTGGCATACTTCACGTCCGCGATACAGTGATTGCGCACCTTCTTAGCGGTCTTCATAAAGTCATTATTAAACAGCAGCACACTCTCCACCTGTTCCGGGAAATAAACATCCGGCAGCATGGGCGCGTTATGCGTAGAAACCTGTGAAAAGAAAGTACGATAAAAATCAATGAAACCCTTCAGCACCTCATCGTATTCCCGCCAGAAATGTACATCCCGGAGTGCATCTGCTCCGCCCTGTATTTCCCAGCTGGGCAAGCCCTGCGGATAGCCGGTCAGGCCGATGCGGGCATCATCTCCGCTCACCGGCTTGAGGATTTTCAGATTCAGCGCCCTGGCAAAAAACTCACGATACACATCGCGCATATAGGCCTGGAACAAACTGTGCTGGCCGCCATCGGTCAGGTTGGGGTTATTGCTGTCGGCCAGTTGAGCGTTGCGTAACTGTTGCTTGGGGAAAACCACAAAATGGTTATGCAGCATGCGTATGCTGGGCACCCCCGGTGAAGTCAGCGGCCAGGTCGCATCCAGACTCGCCTCGCCCGCCAGAATCAGCGCCTCGTCCGGATCGGGGTATTGCTCCAGCATGTAATCGATGATGATCTGATTCATCCGGTTCCATACATGCTTTACATTATCCGCTACCTGCGTGCGCCGTACCGGTCGCCCCAGGGGATTGAGTATCGTCCTGGAAGTATTGTAAATAATGGAACAATCAAACTCGGTGCTGTGCCCCAGCGCCTTGCGATAGAGCAACAGATTTTCCGGGTTAATCAGCAAACCGTTGTTGTTCACCAGATCGTTAAGATTTTCTGTACTGTTGAAAAACTCGTTGTGCTTCATCCCTTCAGGCACATCCAGCGGAATGGGCCTGAAAGGCGTTAAAACTTCGCGCGGCCCGGTTTGAGCCGATTGCTGAAAAAGGTTCATCTATTTCTCCTGGATCGACTGCACGTTAATTTCCCTGTTCGCTTTTCAATTTTTATACTCCCTTGACCTGCTTTTCAGAACCCATCCATTTTCTCGCATTCCGGACGGATTGCGTGTTGCACACATTCCCCACTGCGAGGGCAATTTCGGCAGCCTGTCAGAAAATAGTCAGCCTCGCTTCCGTGCCGCCACCCTCGCGTGGCAACAGTTCTATTTTCCAGCCGTTGATGTCTGCCAGTTGGCGCGCAATCGCCAGGCCCAGACCGCTACCACCGGTAGCGCTGCTGCGCGAGGATTCGAGCCGATAAAAGGGCTGGAATACGTTTTCCGCCTGTTCAGGGGGAATGCCGGGGCCACGGTCGAGCACCCGGATGACGGTGATTATGCCTGCGCAGTCACACTCGATCTTCACCGCCTTGTCTGCGCCGTAGCGCACCGCGTTACCGATAAGGTTGGCCAATATGCGCCGCAAGGCCATATGACCGACAGAGCGCAGGCATGCGCCTTGCGGCTGCCACGTTATTTCCGCACCCTCGTTCCTGGCATTGTCAGCCAGTTCCTGCAATATCTGATGGATATCACTTTCCTGAGCAACCTCCTTTTCCAGTCCCCGGCTGAACGCAAGAAACTCACCGATGAGGCGGTTCATTTCCTCCAGATCATTTTGCAGTCGGGTGATGATTTTCGGATTCGCATTTTTCGGCAACATTTCCACTGCCAGACGCATACGCGCCAGCGGCGTGCGCAGATCGTGGGAAATTCCGGCCAGCAAAGTGGTGCGGTTGGCGAGCAGCTCCTGCACCTGCAACGCCATCTGATTAAAGGCGCGCGCCAGACTGGCCAGCTCCTCAGGCCCGCTTTCCGGCAGCGCTTCCGGAATATTACCCTGGCCAACATGTTTCGCCGCTTCTGAAAGCCGTTCCAGCGGACGGGTAATGCGCCGCGCCAGTATGACGGCAGTGATCAGCGTGAGCGCAATGGTCGCAGCCAATACCAGCAGCAGCGCCAGTGGCGGCTGTATTCCCAGTTGCTCGCGAGGGAAACCGATGCGTATCAGTTTCCCGCCGGTGTGAATTTCTGCCCAGAACCAGGTCTGTTCCCACTCCGTGGTTTTGATGCGAATCTTTTTCCCGGTACGCGCTTCAAGGGCATTTTCGAGCAGGGTCAGATAGGGGAAATAGCGTTCGTCATCCGGCAGGACTGTGGTGGTGTCGAATAGCCAGAGGTGATGTTTTTTGGCCAGTTCGAGACCAAAATCTGCACGCGTTTGCGGAGGCAATTCCACCCAGGTCTGTGCCGACAGCACCATGAGAGCGGCAAGATCATCCGCTGAGCGTCTGGCCATCGGCAACATGATGAAATATGCGGTAACTGCGAGCGTGATGAGCTGAAAGACGATCAACGCGACCGCCACCGTGGTGGCTGTACTGCGGAACAGGGTGGGGCGCTTATGATCGAAAAACATTATCCGGCCTTGTTTCCGGGAACAAACAGATAACCTTCTCCCCATACGGTGCGTACATACACCGGCGTGGATGGATCGCATTCAATCTTGCGCCGCAATCGCGTCACCCTGACATCGATGCTGCGGTCAAACGGCGTGCGCTCATAACCCTTGAGTTTGTCCATGAGGCTATCGCGGCTCAACACCTGATTGGGATGCTCGACGAAAACCCGCAGCAGATTAAATTCTCCGGCGGTCAGGACGACCTCCGCCCCCTCACGCGACAGGCTGCGAGAATGAAGATCAAGGCTGAAAGGGCCGAAACGAAACATATCCCGTGCCGGATTTTCTGTTTTAGTGTCGCCGCCCTCTCTGCGCCGCAACACAGAGCGGATGCGCGCCAGCAGCTCGCGCGGGTTGAACGGTTTGGCGAGGTAGTCGTCCGCCCCGACCTCCAGACCGATAATACGGTCAATATCCTCACCGCGCGCCGACAACATGATAATCGGCTGGCTGCCCCGCATCCGCAATTTGCGCGCCAGCGTCAAGCCATCCTCCCCCGGCAGCATCAGATCGAGAATAATCAAATCCGCCGCCTGTTCCGCAAGGTAGCGCTCCATGGCGGAACCGTCTGCAACGGCATCGACGCGGTAGCCCTGCTCGGAAAGATACTGCTGCAGCAATTCGCGCAGACCGGCATCGTCATCCACCACCAGAATGTGTTTGTTGTTCATGTTTTTTACTATACAGGAGAGTGCTTCCCGCTGTAACGGGTGACAAGCCCCCGGTAACACATCGTAACAATTTGCAGCAATGCGGAAATCGTTACGCAACGCCTGCCCGTCATTATGGCCACATCAGTAACGCTACCTGATAGTGACAACACAACTTAAACCTACCCACAGGAGTCAATGATGAACACCAGAAACTTTTTTTACAACGCTGCATTTGTTTTCGGCCTTGCCGTTACT
>JAUSLX010000268.1 GCA_030645775.1 Gallionella sp.
CCAGAATTTTCATGAAGGTGGATTTGCCGCAACCGTTCGCGCCTATCAGACCGTAGCGGTTGCCGTTGCCGAATTTGACGGAGACGTTCTCGAACAGGGGCTTGGCCCCGAATTGCATGGTGATGTTGGCGGTGGAAAGCATGAAAAACTCAATCTTGAAAAATTCCGGAGCGCGATTTTAACACCGTGGCAGTTTCATTACTAAAATACCTTTGATTAAAATCATAAAATGCCATCCTAGCCAGAAATCGCGGGCATGGCCGTTCCTTTAAAATTGCGAAACAGGCCATGCCCGTTCCATCACTTCAATCCTCTCCCGCAAGCGGGGAGAGCGTAGCGAGGGGGGCGCAGCCGGGCAAACGTATCGCTGCGCGAGCTTCGTGTTAACGCGATCAAAGGCGATAGGCTAGAATGTGCACAGTTTGTTTATGGTTGGAATATATGGTCCCTCATCTCACCACCGCACTCATCGGCCCGCTGCTCGATCTGGAGCGACGTTTTCTGACGGCCATGCCGACTATCGAGCATTGGTTTCGCGCCCAGTGGCAGGAGCATGCGGTGCCGTTTTATGCTTCTGTTGATTTGCGCAACAGTGGCTTCAAGCTGGCGCCGGTCGACACCAACTTGTTTCCCGGCGGATTCAACAATCTCAATCCGGATTTTCTGCCCTTGTGCGTGCAGGCGATGCAGAGCGCGGTGGAGAAGATTTGCCCTGAAGCGCGTTGTGTATTGCTGATACCCGAAAATCACACGCGTAACATGTTTTACCTGCAAAACGTCGCGCAGATTGTCACTGCGCTCAGGCAGTCCGGGATGAGGGTGCGGGTCGGTAGTCTGCTGGAGGAAATTACGGCGCCAACGGAAATCGTCCTGCCCAATGGCGGCGTACTGACGCTGGAGCCGCTGGTGCGGCGCGGCAATCGTCTCGGACTGGTGGATTTCGATCCTTGCGTGGTATTGCTCAACAACGACTTGTCGGCTGGTGTGCCGGATATTTTGAAAAATCTTGAGCAGACGGTTTTGCCGCCGTTGGTCGCTGGTTGGCACACGCGGCGCAAATCGCAGCATTTCGCCGCCTATGACCGGGTGGCGAACGAATTTGCAGCCTTGCTGAACATTGATCCCTGGCTGATCAACCCCTATTTCGCCAGTTGCGGGAAGGTGAATTTCCGCGATGGCAGCGGCGAAGCGTGTCTGGCCGCAAAAGTGGATGAGGTGTTGCAGAAGATGCGTGTGAAATATGCCGAATACGGTGTTAAGAATGATCCTTTTGTCATCGTCAAGGCCGATGCGGGAACTTATGGCATGGGGATCATGACGGTGAAGGATGCCAGCGAAATCGCCGGTCTGAACCGCAAGCAGCGCAACAAGATGGCGGTGGTGAAAGAAGGGCTGGAAGTTTCGGATGTGCTGGTGCAGGAAGGAGTCTATACCTTCGAGAGCATCAATCAGGCGGTGGCCGAGCCGGTGGTGTATATGGTGGATCACTTTGTCGTGGGCGGTTTTTACCGCGTGCATACCGGACGCGGTGTGGACGAGAATCTCAACGCGCCGGGCATGCACTTCGTGCCGCTGGCGTTCGAGTCGTGCTGCACCCTGCCGAATCCCGATTGTGCACCGGATGACACGCCGAACCGATTCTACGCTTACGGTGTGGTGGCGCGACTGGCGCTGCTGGCGGCCTCGCTGGAGCTGGAGGAAATGGATGAGAGGATTGAAGATTGAGGACTGAGGACCACAGTGGTATGGCATCGTGGCGCAGGCTCGTCAGGCTTCTCCTGCTGTCGCCTGTTTTTTGTTTGCTGGTTTCCTGCGGCAAGGAGCCGCTGTATCAGGAGCAGGGCTATGTGTTCGGCACTCTGGTGGAGGTCAGCATTTATGGTGAAACCGAACCGCGTGCCAGGCAGGCTGTGGCCGATGTGTTGCATGAGTTTCAGCGCCTGCACGCCCTGCTGCATGCCTGGCAGCCTTCGGAACTAAGCGAATTGAACACGGCATTTTCTCAGGGCAGGAGCAAGCTTGTTTCACCGGAGCTGGCCTATATTTTGCAGGATGCGGCGTCCGTGTCACAGCAATCTCAGGGTTTGTTCAATCCGGCCATTGGCGGCCTGGCGCAGCTATGGGGTTTTCACGCGGATGAATTCAAACCGGTGCTGCCGGATAAAGAGTTGATTGCACAGTGGGTGGCGAGTAACCCGCAGATGAGCGATCTGGTGATAGGCGCCGCAAACCCACCCCAGCCCTCCCTTGTCAGGGAGGGAGCAACTGGCTCCTCCCCTGACAAGGGGAGGTTGGGAGGGGTTAAGGTTTTCAGCAACAATAAATTTGTGCAGATCGATCTGGGCGGCTATGCCAAGGGCTATGCACTGGAGCGGGCGGCCGGGTTATTGCGTAAACGGGGCATGCATAACGCGTTGATTAATGTCGGCGGCAACATCCTGGCGCTGGGTCAGCATGGCAAACGTGCCTGGCGCGTCGGCATTCAGCATCCGCGCAAGTCCGGTGCGCTGGCCACACTGGCGTTGCATGATGGTGAGGCTATCGGCACCTCCGGCGACTACCAGCGCTATTTTATGCTCGGCAATACGCGCTATTGCCACCTGATCGATCCGCGTAGCGGTTATCCGATGCAGGGGGTGCAAGCTGTGACCATACTGATAAAACCGCCCGCCATTCAGCCGGGCGAGCAAGGCATGGCTGCCGAATCTCTGCTTATGACGCGCAGGATACATGCCGGCGTGTTGTCTGATGCGGCTTCCAAGCCCCTGTTTATAGCGGGCGCGAACGGCTGGCGGGCGGAAGCGGTGCGCATGGATTTGGACGAGGCGATGCTGGTGGATGGTCAGGGGCGGATTCACTTGACCCGCGCGTTTCAGAAACGGCTGGAATTTGCCGACAAGGAAGTCAAACTACAGGTGGAATAGCGGCAAAGGCATCGTTTATGCAGGGACAGTATAGGGGGTTTGAATTGGTCGGAATTTTATTGGTAACGCATAATGGTTTGGGTGCCAGCCTGGCGGATTGCATCAGCCATGTGTTAGGCGAAATGCCAAAAAATCTTAAGGTATTATCGGTCTGGGCCGAAGAGGACCCACAGCAAAAACTTTTCGAGGGCGAAGAGATTATCAAAGAGCTGGACGGCGGGGGCGGCGTGTTGATTCTGGCCGATGTGTTTGGTGCTACACCCAGCAACATCGGGCGGCAGCTTTGCCATGCAGAGCGCGTGGAGGGGGTGGCTGGCGTGAATCTGCCCATGTTGTTGCGCGTAGTGTGTTCGACCAACAAGACCTTGTCAGAATTGGCAGACATCGCGATTGAAGGCGGACGTGAAAGCATCGTTCGTATGGAGCATTAACATGCAGCAAGACGCAGTCATCATTAACAAACTCGGCCTGCACGCGCGCGCTTCGGCCAAATTAACCCAACTTGCTTCCAGCTTTAAATGTGAGGTGATGCTGTCGCGCAATAATCGCCGCGTGAATGCTAAAAGCATCATGGGCGTAATGATGCTGGCGGCGGCCAAGGGCACGACTATCAGTATCGAAACCCTGGGCGAAGACGAAGCTGCCGCAATGCAGGCCATCGTGCAGCTGATCGGTGATTATTTCGGGGAGGGCGAATGAGTTTTACGTTACATGGCATAGCGGTCTCCAGCGGTATTGCGATTGCTTACGCACATCTGCTCTCTCATACCTCGTTGGAAGTGGCTCATTACGTATTGCCCAAGCGTTTTATCGCTGACGAGATCGCGCGCTTTGATGCTGCGTTGCAGGCTACGCGCAATGAGTTTTCCAGCTTGCGCAGCAACCGTCCGAGTTACGCCGCCGCCGAATTCGACGCCTTCCTGGAGCTGCATCAGATGATACTGGACGACCCGCTGTTGAGTGTGGGGCCGCGCGAAATGGTGGAGCGCGAGCATTGCAACATCGAATGGGCGATCAAAGTTCAAACGGATACCCTGGTGGCACAATTTGACGAATTCGAGGATGCCTATCTGCGCGAACGTCAGACGGACGTAAAGCAGGTCGTCGCGCGCCTGCTCAAACAGCTTTCCGGTCAGCCGGGGCATCAGCCCGCCGCCGCGCGCCGCGATGTCGAGACCATACTGGTGGCGCATGATTTAAGCCCGGCCGATCTGATCCAGTTCAGGCCGCAGCAATATGCTGCATTCATCACCGATGTCGGCAGCGCCACATCGCACACCGCGATTGTCGCGCGCAGTTTGAATACGCCGTGCGTAGTCGGCCTGCATCATGCGCGTGAGTTGATACGCGAAGATGATTTGCTGATTCTGGATGGTGAGCAGGGTGTCCTGATCGTCAATCCTGACAAGGCCGTACTCGCAGAATACAAGCTGCTGCAGAGCGAGTGGGAGCTGGAACGCAAGAAACTCAAGCGGCTGCGCACCGCGCGCGCCAATACCCTGGACGGGGCGGTCATCGAATTGCATGCCAATATCGAAAAACCGGAAGATATCATCGAAGCCAAGGAAAATGGCGCGACCGGCGTTGGCCTGTTCCGCAGCGAGTTCCTGTTCCTGGGGCGCGACCAACTGCCGGACGAGGAAGAACAGTTTGAGGCGTATCGTGCCGCGGCTGCCGGCATGAAGGGCCATCCTGTTACGATCCGCACCTTTGACCTCGGCGCCGACAAACAGATCAAGGGCGCAGAGCGCGTCGCCAATAATCCCGCACTGGGGCTGCGCGCGATACGTTTATGTCTGGCGGAGCCGCAATTGTTCCGCACCCAGTTGCGCGCCCTGCTGCGTGCCACGCACTATGGCAATGTCAAGATACTGATACCCATGCTGTCCAGCGTGTCGGAACTTAACCAGACTTTGCAGTTCATTGCCACGACCAAGCAAAGCCTGGATGACGAGGGCATCCCTTATGATCGCGAGGTGAAAATCGGCGGCATGATAGAGATTCCGGCCGCTGCCTTGTCCCTGAACGTGTTTGCCCGGCAGCTTGATTTTCTGTCCATCGGCACCAACGATTTGATCCAGTACACGCTGGCGATCGACCGAACCGACGAAGAGGTGGCGCATCTCTATGACCCGCTGCACCCCGCCGTGCTGTACTTGTTGTCACACGTCATCGGCACGGCGAATAAACTTAACGTGCCGGTTTCTGTTTGCGGCGAAATGGCCGGTGAGCTGGCTTACACACGGTTGTTGCTGGGCATGGGCCTGCGCCAGTTCTCGATGTTTTCCGCACAGGTGCCGAGCATCAAGCAGCGTGTACTGACCACCAGCCTGCCGGAAATCGCTGCGCTTACCCAGAAAATCCTGCGCTCCGACGATCCGCTGAAAATCCGCGAGTTGCTGGACAAGCTCAATGCCTGATAGAACAGCAGCGCGTAGCTTCGTTTGATTTGCAGAAAGGCAAGATGCCGCTCTATTCCCGCTCAATCTGCTGGTTTCGCCGTGATTTACGTCTGGACGACCATGCGGCGTTGTATCACGCACTGAAAAATAGTCGGGCTGTGCATTGCGTGTTCGTGTTCGATAGCGGAATACTGGATGCGCTGACGGACAAACAGGATCGCCGGGTGGAATTTATCTGGCACAGTCTGCACGAGTTAAATGCGGCCTTGCAGCAGCATGGCAGTACCTTGCAGATATTGCATGGCAATCCGGTTGAGCTGATTCCCCGTTTAGCGCGCGAGTTGGCGGTGCAGGCGGTGTTCTGCAATCGCGACTATGAACCAGCGGCGGTGCGGCGGGATGCGTTGGTGGCGGCATCGCTATCGGACATCGAATTTCATCAGTACAAGGATCATGTGATTTTCGAGCAATCGGAAATTTTAACCGGCGGCGGCACGCCTTACAGCGTATTTACGCCCTATAAGAATGCGTGGCTTAAAAAGCTGGATGATTTTTATCTGCGCGGTTATCCCACCGAACGCTATTTTTTCTCCCTTGCGCAACGTGCGGCTGTCGCGTTGCCAACGCTGGAGTCGTTGGGTTTTACGCCTGGCAAGCATAATAGTCAGGCATTGCCTGCTGGCGCATCGGGCGCCGGCAAATTATTTGCGGACTTTACCTTGAGAATTGATGCGTACGGCGAGGCGCGCAATTTTCCTGCTGTCAAAGGCGTGTCGTATTTATCCGTACATCTGCGCTTTGGGACGATTTCTATCCGCCGTGTGGCATCCTCGGCCTATTATTCAGGTGGTGCGGGTGGGCAGGTATGGCTGTCAGAACTGATCTGGCGCGAGTTTTACCAGATGCAACTGCACCACCATCCACAACTGGCGCAAGGCTTCGCCTTCAAGCCGCAGTTCAATTCGATTTCCTTTCCGAATGACGAGGCGAAATTTTCCGCATGGTGCGAGGCGCGGACAGGATACCCGCTGATCGATGCCGCGATGCGCCAGCTCAACCAAACCGGCTACATGCACAATCGCCTGCGCATGGTGGCGGCCTCATTTCTTGTCAAGGACTTGCACATCGACTGGCGTTGGGGCGAGCGTTATTTTGCGCAGCAGCTGATCGATTTTGATCTGGCGGCCAACAATGGCGGCTGGCAATGGGCGGCCTCGACCGGCTGTGACGCGCAGCCCTGGTTCCGCATCTTCAATCCTGTCACCCAGTCCGAAAAGTTCGACGACAAGGGTACGTTCATCCGTCGCTATGTTCCCGAACTTGCACGCTGTCCTGACAAATGGATCCATGCGCCGTGGCTGATGCCGACAGCTGAGCAGCGGCGTTGCCAGGTGGTGATCGGCCAGGATTATCCGGCACCGGTGGTGGATCATGCGATTGCCCGTATCAAGACGCTGGCCCTGTTTCAGGAAGCCATCGGATGAAAAGTCACAAAACTTTCAATATGAGGAAATGAATATGGAACTGAACAATTTTTTAAAGCAACTTGATGACGCGCCTGACAGCATTGTTTTTGGCGACATGTTGGCTTTAATCGAATCGCTGTATGAATTCACGCCGACGAGCTTCAGCAATGGCGACTTAGTCAGCGCCGCAGGGCAGAATTCCGGCTCATGCAAAATTTTTTCATTCGGCCAATTGCACGGCCTGTCACAGCAACAAACCCTGCATTGCTTTGGTGCTTATTACCATGACGATGTGCTCAAACACCCGCAAGGCACGGATCACCGGAACATCCGTAATTTTATGGCGACGGGCTGGGCGGGAATTGCATTTCAGGGCAGCGCGCTGACGGCAAAATAGCTTGCTTGTGTGGTAGTAAATTGACATGCCGGAATAAAACGTGGAAACTTCGCATCGTGCCGATTTGACATCAGCTTGCGGGGCACGTTAAACATTCCAGCTAAAGCGTGGAGACCCGTTTTGGCAAAAGCTGAACGGGTTTTTTATTGTGGAGCTGCTTTGGCTAATTCTGTAGGTATCGTTACTGCGCAACGCGCATTGTTTGACACACCGCTGACCTTTCGCAGCGGTGCGGTGTTGTCGCGTTACGAGTTGATGTATGAGACCTATGGCACGCTGAATGCCGACAAGTCCAACGCCATTCTGATCTGTCACGCGCTTTCCGGTCATCACCATGTTGCGGGCCATTACGCCGATGAACCCAGGAATATCGGCTGGTGGGACAACATGGTCGGCCCCGGCAAGCCGATCAACACAGATAATTTTTTTGTGATCGGCCTGAATAATTTAGGCGGATGCCACGGGTCGACCGGCCCCTCATCCATCAATCCGGAAACTGGCTCACCTTATGGCGCGAGCTTTCCCATGGTTACCGTGGAAGACTGGGTCGAATCGCAGGCCAGGCTTGCCGATCGGTTCGGCATTCAACAATTCGCGGCGGTAATCGGCGGCAGTCTGGGCGGGATGCAGGCGCTGCAATGGTCGCTGGCTTATCCTGAACGGGTACGCCATGTGCTGGCCATCGCCTGCGCACCGCGTCTCACCGCGCAGAACATCGCCTTCAATGACGTGGCACGCAATGCCATTCTGACCGACCCTGACTTCCACGGGGGCGACTATTACCAGCACGGTGTGGTGCCGACGCGCGGGTTGCGTCTGGCGCGCATGCTTGGACACATAACCTATTTGTCGGATGATGCGATGGCAGACAAATTCGGGCGCGCCTTGCGCACCGAAAAATTTAACTACGGCTACGAGGTGGAGTTCCAGATCGAATCCTATTTGCGTTATCAGGGCGACAAATTTGCCGCCTATTTCGATGCCAATACCTATCTGCTGATGACCAAGGCACTGGACTATTTTGATCCGTCGCATGATTTCGGCGGCGACCTGAACTGTGGTTTTGCACGCGCCAGGGCGGATTTTCTGGTGATTTCGTTCACTACCGACTGGCGTTTTTCGCCGCAGCGTTCGCGCGAGATTGTGCGGCCTTTGCTGCATAACCGGCGCAACGTCAGTTATGCGGAGATCACTTCCAATCACGGACATGATTCTTTTTTGATGGAGCACCCGCATTACTTCGATGTGATGCGCGCCTACCTTGCCAGGGTAAGTCAGGAGGTGTCGGCATGAGCGATGTATTACTCACTGCGGAACGTCCGGATTTTGCGGCCATTGCCGCCTGGATACCCAAGGGTGCCTCGGTGCTGGACCTGGGTTGCGGGGATGGCAGTCTGCTGCGTTATCTCAAGGAAACACGGGGCGTGTGCGGTTACGGCGTGGAAATCAGCGATCTGGATATCGTGTCGTGCATCGCCAACGGCGTGAACGTGATCCAGAACGATCTCGATTCAGGCCTGTCCGACTTTGAGGACAACACGTTCGATTTTGTCATCCTCTCGCAAACCCTGCAGGCCACGCGCCATACTGAGCCGCTGATACAGGAGATGCTGCGCGTCGGGCGGGAAGGCATCGTCAGCTTCCCCAATTTCGGCTACTGGAAGACCCGCCTTGACGTGCTGCTGGGTAACATGCCGGTGTCGCGCGAACTGCCCTACCAGTGGTACGACACACCGAACGTGCATCTGTGTACGCTGAATGACTTCGAAAGTTTTTGCGGCAAGTACTGCATCAGCGTCACCGCGCGCAGCGTGATGACCGGCGGGCGTGAAGTGGGCGTGCTGCCCAACCTGCTCGGCAGTACTGCCGTCTATCGCTTTCAGCGCGGAGTATGAGATGAAAGCGGGCGCGGTGTGACTGAAAATCAGAATCCCGAACAAAAAGCCCGCGACACCATCGATGCCCAGCTTCAACGGGCCGGCTGGGTTGTGCAGTCAAAGAATACACTTAACCTGAATGCGGGGCCGGGTATCGCGGTGCGCGAATACCAGACCGACATTGGTCCTGCTGACTACGTCTTGTTCGTGGACAGGAAGGCATGCGGCGTAATCGAAGCCAAGCGCGAGGAAGAAGGTCATCATCTCACTACACACGAGGCGCAAACCGAAGGCTACGCTTCTGCCAAACTCAAGTGGGTCAACAACAAACAACCGTTGCCCTTCCTCTACGAAAGCACAGGCATCATCACCCGCTTTACCGATGGCCGCGATCCCAAGCCGCGTTCGCACGAAGTGTTTAACTTCCACCGCCCCGAAACGATCAAGGAATGGTTGTTACAAGGTGATTCATTGCGCGCACGTTTGCAGCACATCCCCGAACTCAATCCGAACAAACTGCCCGCCCAAGAATTGCGTCTGCGCGATTGCCAGGAAACTGCTATCTCCAATCTGGAAGTGTCATTCAAGGCAGACCGTCCGCGTGCGCTGATCCAGATGGCAACGGGCGCGGGTAAGACCTACACCGCCATCACCTCAATCTACCGCCTGCTCAAACACGCACGCGGCAAACGTATCCTGTTTCTGGTGGACACCAAAAACCTCGGTGAACAAGCAGAGCAGGAAATGATGAACTATGTGCCGATTGACGATAACCGTAACTTCACGCAGTTGTACAACGTGCAGCGGCTCAAGCCCTCGTTGCAGGAACTCACCGCCCTGGTCACCCTCATCCGTCGCGCGTGTGGCATGGATGAAACCCTCACCGACTTCGATGCCACCGTGCGCCGCAATTTCAGAAACTGGATCATGAAACATCACTCCGGCGGCAGCGAAAAATTCAACGCAGAACAAATGGACTGGCTGCGCATGGTGCGCGACCACGTCGCCAACTCCTTCCACATCGACCGCGATGATTTGGAAATGTCGCCGTTCGACGGGCAGGGTGGGCTGGGCAAGATGTACCAGTTGTTTGGCGCGAAGATGGATACGCAGCTGGATGAATTGAATGATGTGTTGGTGGCGTGATGCAAATCCCCCCTAGCCCCCCTTTTTCAAAGTGGGGAACCACAAGCGGAGGCGCTACGCTGATTGTCTTCCCCCTTTGCCAAAGGGGGACTGAGGGGGATTTGAATTTAATGGAACGCTACAACCCAAAACTAAAGGAAAATTCACGCACCCTCAGAACCAACATGACGGATGCCGAACAAATGCTATGGCATCACCTTCGCCGCAAGCAAATACAAGGTGTGCAGTTCTATCGGCAAAAGCCCTTGCTCGCATTTATTGTGGATTTTTACTGCCCGGCGGCGAAGCTGGTGATCGAGCTTGATGGTAGTCAGCATTTTGAAGCAGAGCATCAGGCCAAAGATCAGGTGCGCGATACTGCTTTGGCAGGGTTAGGTTTGCGGGTGTTGCGGTTTGATAATCGGCAGGTATTGCTGGAAACGGATGCGGTGTTGGAAGTGATAGATAAGATAGTGAAAGAGCGAGTGTGAACAAATCCCCCCTAGCCCCCCATATTCAAAGTGGGGAACCAAGCCCAGTTACGCGAAACTGCTTGTCTTCCCCCTTTGAAAAAGGGGGATTGAGGGGGATTTGCCGTTGCGCAGGTTTGCGCTCATTGAATGAAGCGTTCGTAGCATGAAAATAGCTGAAGGGATTTTGCCTGCGGGTTGGATTGGCTTGTTATTGGAAGACGTAGCAGAAATCCACGATAACTTGCGTGAGCCCGTGAACTCTTCGGAGCGCGCTAAACGCCCTGGCACTTACCCATACTATGGCGCAACAGGCCAAGTAGGCTGGATTGATGATTTCCGCCAAGATGGTGAATACGTTTTGCTTGGTGAAGATGGTGCGCCATTCTTTGAACCGACCAAAGAAAAAGCCTATTTGGTATCTGGAAAGTGCTGGGTAAATAACCATGCTCACGTACTCAAGGGGCGCGAGGGTTTGTGCTTAAACCGTTATCTTCTTTACGCACTCAATCAAACAAATTACCGTGGTTACGCCAATGGCACGACCAGACTGAAACTCACTCAGTCTGCGATGCGTCAGTTGCCCATAAACCTTGCGCCATTCGCAGAACAACTCCATATCGTCGCCAAAATCGAGGAGTTGTTTTCCGAGCTGGACAAGGGCATCGAAAATCTGAAGACCGCGCAGGCTCAACTCAAGGTGTATCGCCAAGCCCTGCTGAAACACGCCTTCGAGGGCAAGCTCACTGTGCAGTGGCGCGCAGAAAATCAAGACAAACTCGAAACCGCTGATGCCTTGCTCAAGCGCAGCCAGCAAGAGCGCGCGCAACGCTACCAGCAACAACTCGCCGACTGGCAGAACAAATCCCCCTCAGTCCCCCTTTTGCAAAGGGGGAAGACAACCAGCGCCGTCACCTTGTCTAACCCCCCTTTGAAAAAGGGGGGTAGGGGGGATTTAAAACCCAAAGCCCCGAAACCCCTGCCGCCGCTCACCGCCGAAGAACTGACCGAATTGCCTGAACTGCCGGAGGGATGGGGGTGGGTGAAGTACGGTGATTTGTGCTCGATTGTCAGGAATGGGATTTCGGCAAAACCAGAAGGCGAATCAGGAACGCCAATCTTCAGAATCAGTGCTGTCCGCCCGCTGTTTTTTGACATGACCGACATCAGGTTTATCGACAACACAACCGGCGAGTTCGATGCCTATTGCCTTGAGCGCGGTGATCTTGTGTTCACTCGATACAACGGGTCGCGCCGCTACGTCGGGGTATGTGCAGAATATCGCTCAGATGAAAAGCGTCTGTTTCCTGACAAGTTGGTGCAAACCAGAGTTTTTTCAAAAAATATGTCTACCTCGTATTTGGAAAAAGCACTGAACGCTGGCGCTTCACGCAAATTTGTCGAGTCCAAAATACGTACAACGGCAGGGCAGTCAGGTGTGTCTGGTGATGACATCAAAAACATTCCAGTACCTTTCTGCTCAACAGATGAGCAAATACAAATTGTCGAAGAACTGGAGTCCAAACTTTCCGAAGTTGATCAACTCGACCTAACCCTCACCACCTCACTGCAACAATCCGAAGCCCTGCGCCAGTCCATCCTGAAGCGAGCCTTCTCCGGCCAGTTGGTGCCGCAAGATCCGCACGATGAAACCGCATTCATGCTGCTGGCGCGCATCAGGGCGGAGCGGGCGAAATCTCCCCATCCCCCCTTTTCAAAAGGGGGGCGGTCGCGTAGCGGCGGGGGGATTTCTGCCAAGGCGCGCAAAGGTTCAAACGGTGACAAATTGTCACCGACTGCAATAATTCCCCTGACATCCATGGACAAGGAGTCCTGACCATGCAACCTCAGCCAGCCATTTTTGAAGAACACGAAATCCGCCGCGTGTATAACGAGGCCACGGAAACCTGGTGGTTCTCGGTGGTGGATATTGTGCAGGTGTTGACGCAGCAGCCGGATTACCAGACCGCGCGCAAATACTGGAACAAGCTGAAAGAGCGGCTGGGCAAGGAAGGCAGTCAACTGGTGACAAATTGTCACCAGTTGAAAATGCAGGCTGCTGACGGCAAGCAACGGCCAACCGATGTGGCCACTGCCGAAACGCTGCTGCGGCTGGTGCAGTCTGTGCCCAGCCCGAAGGCGGAGCCGATCAAGCTGTGGCTGGCAAAGGTGGGCTACGAGCGGATGCAGGAGATGGCTGACCCGGCGCTTTCGCTGGATCGCGCACGCGAAACCTGGCAGAAGCACGGGCGCAGCGAGAAGTGGATACAGCAGCGCATGACCGGGCAAGAGACGCGCAACAAGCTGACCGATTACTGGAAAGAGCACGACATCAAGGCGGGCGAGGAATACGCGATCCTGACCAACATCATTCACCAGGAATGGACTGGTGTGGACGTGAAGGCGCACAAGGCGATGAAGGGCTTGAAGTCGCAAAACCTGCGCGACCACATGAGCGAGGCCGAGTTGATCTTTACCGCGCTGGCGGAATTGTCCACTCGCCAGATCGCCGAAAGCATGGAGGCCACGGGCATGGATGAGAATGAGGCTGCGGCGAAGACTGGCGGCGGTATCGCCAAAAAAGCGCGGCTGGAGCTGGAAGGAAAGACAGGCAGGCGTGTCGTTTCGGCAGAAAACTATTTGCCTCCGGCCAAGAAAAAACTGACTAAGGGTTAAAGCATGAAACCATCAAATCCCCCTCAATCCCCCTTTTGCAAAGGGGGACGTGAACACCCAACAGCACCAGTTCCACCCTTTGAAAAAGGGGGGCGAGGGGGGGGGGGTTCGACCGCATCCATCGTTTCCAAAGTCTGGAGTTTCTGCACTACGTTGCGCGACGACGGGGTGGGCTACGGCGACTATCTGGAGCAATTGACTTATCTGATTTTCCTGAAGATGGCGGACGAATATAGCCAGCCGCCGTATAACCGTACCGTGGGTATTCCCGCCGAATATGACTGGCAAAGCCTGAAGGCGAAGCGCGGTGCGGAGTTGGAGGTGCATTACGTGACGCTGTTGCGCGAGCTGGGCAACAAGCCGGGGATGTTGGGGACGATTTTCACCAAGGCGCAAAACAAGATTCAAGACCCGGCCAAGCTGTATCGCCTGATCGACATGGTGAACGAGACACAGTGGGTGACGATGGGCGCGGATGTGAAGGGCGACATATATGAGGGCTTGCTGGAACGCAATGCGGAAGACACCAAGTCCGGCG